>PSLB01000025.1:0-17976 GCA_040289385.1 Armatimonadota bacterium | reverse complement strand
CGTCGTCACCGATGTAGTAGACTAAGGCGCGAGCGGCAACTCCGCCCGCGCCAAGGAGGTATAACCCATGGCAACCGTTAGCAAACGCGTGATTATTGTACTGGCTTGCACCGAGTGCAAGAACCGAAACTATACTACTACGAAACATCGCGAGCGTCAACGCGATCGTCTGGAACTGCGTAAATACTGTCCTCGGTGCCGAAAGCATGTTCCGCACCGAGAGTCGAAGTAGCACGGAAGCAGGGGCGTAGCTCAGCTGGCAGAGCGTCGGTCTCCAAAACCGAAGGTCGTCGGTTCGAATCCGGCCGCCCCTGCCAGTTTTTATAGTTTTACCGTGAGCGAAACACTCTTTGCCTCACCGCCTAACTCCAGAGGTTGGCGCACCACGCGCTCATAAAAATAGCACAGCCCCTCGTTGCTTGCTTGGCAATGGTAGATCTGCCACAACACCTCCAACTCAACGGTTGGCTCAGTAAGCGTGAGAGACACCTCTAAGTTCGGACGCTCCACCACCCATTCGCCTTCAGATTTGGATGCCAATGTCGCTCCGCGTGCCTTTATCCTCACGGTGGAGCGCGCATACGGGTTGAGCTTGTGCCCTTCCGGTAAGAGCGCCTCCAGACGCAGGGTCACCTGCTTACCTGCCACGCGGATTGGAGGGCGTGCCTCTTGTTGCACGCTATTGCCTACAGATGCGGGTTGTCTGACCCGCTCCAAGCCCTTGAGCGCCAAAGTATACACCTGGCGCGTCTGGATGTCAACTACTCGGATCAGATGGTTGTTTGTATCGGCGACATAGAGTTTGCCATTGGCGTAAGTGAGCCCGCCCGGCTCGTCGAAGCGGGCAGGATTGCCATCGGTGTTGCCTGCCTCCCCTGTCCCGACAAAGGTCTCAATTCGGCGCGTTTTAGGGTCTAATCGCTTGATTTTATTGTTGTAGGTGTCGGCAACATAGAGGACTCCGTCGACATAGACCACTCCAAGCGGATGCTGTAAGCGTGCGTCGCGTCCGACCCCATCTTTATCGCCGAACTCAAACAGGTCCCCACCTACTAGCGTTTCGAGTTGCCCCTCAGGGGCGATATCCGCCATGCGGATGCATGAGACCTCACTGTCGGCGAAGTAGAGCTTTGTGCCATCGGTTGTAATGCCCGATGGCTGAGCCAGCGCACACGCCCTCAGAGCCCCATCGATGCAGGCTTCGCGCCCTGTACCCGCGTGGGGATCCACCTGAAGCGTTCGGAGATTCAATCGCCAGAGCTGGTGTGAGCCTGCCATCGCAATGTAGAGATACTCGCCCACCTGCACCACATCCCAAGGAGAGTTCAGAGCCACCTCTTTGCCCTTGCCCGCTCGGGGAGGGTAGACACGGCTCTGTTGCCCTGTGCCCGCAAGCGTCTCGACCGTCGCATGCCTGAGGTCCGCCCTACGAATAGCATGGTTGTCGGTATCGGCGATGTAAAGCACCTCCGCATCAGGGTCATAAGCCATGCCTTGTGGATTACGAAACTGTGCCTTCTCAAAAGCGCCGTCTGTGAAACCAGCAACGCCCGAACCGATCACTTTTTGGACTGTGCCCTCTGTAAGTGAAATCACCAGAATTCGATGGTGGTTCGAATCGGCAACGAAAAGCCGTTGGGTACACTCCTCTGCCAGCACCTTGCCGGGAAAGCTGAGTACCGTGCGCGGCTTGCGTTCGCGCTCCAGCGTGAATCGCAAAGGAGTCCGATTCAGCTGACCCCGCGCTTCGAAGGTTTCAATCACCCGTTGGATGGCTTGATCAAAAATATCGTAGATGCCCTCACCTGCGTGATACCCTACGATTTTGCCTTGAGGGTCAATCAGCACCAGAGTCGGCCATGCATACACTGCATACCGGCTCCACACGACCATTTGGTTGTCGTTGACCACGGGATGCTCGATATCATAGCGCAGGATTGCCTGCCGAATATTCTCGGTCTCCTGCTCGGTGAGAAACTTGGCAGAATGGACGCCGATGACCACTAGCTCGTTAGCGTACTTCTGTTCAAGGCGTTTTAAATCGGGCAGGATATGCATGCAGTTGATACAGCAATAGGTCCAAAAATCAAGGAGCACCACTTTGCCCCGCAGTTCTCGCAGGCTCAGCGGGCGTTCGGTATTGAGCCACTCAAGCCCTTCGGGAAAATCCGGAGCATTGACTTGCCCTTGCATCGCTATCGTCTCCTGAGGCATAGGAGGAGCAGGTCGAAAGAACCACCCCAACCCAAGCGCCAGCACAGAAGCCACCCCGAACCCAACGATAAGCCGCCATGCACGCACCATCGTCTCCTCATCCGTCCTATCGTGCCAGCCCGCGCAAGCGGGCTAGGTGCAAGCCCCTAGCTTTAGCTATGGGGTAGTTGACCAGCTATGGATATTGTACCCGCACTCAAAGAACGAACATCGACATCTGTGGTTCCTTACCGAGCTCCAAAATTGCGTTGTGAATTCCGAAGATGGGTATGGAATAAGTGCCATGCCTTTCCCTTAGAGGGCAAAAACTTATCCCTTAGAGGGCAAAAACTTACAGGAGGGTAAACGATGCGAGTGCGTGGATTTACGCTGATTGAGATGTTGGCTGTGCTGGTGATCTTGGTGACTTTGGCGGCGATTGTGGTCCCGCGATTTATCAACGCTGGGACACGCAGTCGCGAGGCAGCGCTGCGTCAAACACTTGCTGAAGCGCGCAATGCCATCACCATCTTTCGCAACGATACGGGGTACTACCCCCAGCAACTTTCGGACATAACCCGTCTCCCTAACAACCCTCCCACTCAAGGCTACGATCGTTGGGGGCAGTTGTGTCCGATTGACCCGGCGGACTACCACGGTCCCTATTTGGATCGGCTTCCCGTATGCCCCATTTCCAAACAGCCGTTCCAGTATTTCCGTGATCCGGCTACGGGGGCGTGGAATGTGCGTTCGCCAGCATCAGGACGCGCTCAGGATGGCTCCTACTATCGGAACTGGTAGAAGTGGGTGAGACCCTATGCCCCATGTGTCGGTGCGTCGTCAGGCAGGTTTGAGCCTTGTGGAGGTGATGATTACGGTGGTGATTATCGCCTTTGGGTTACTGGCGATTGCAGGCACACTGGGCTGGGTGAGTCGCTCCGCCACGAAGCTCCGCTATCAAGAGGTGGCGTTGAGCCTTGCAGAGAATGAATTGGCGCAGATAGAGACCAACCCGAGATTGCCGATGCGCCCCACCACCCAAATTGTGAAGGTGGGGCGCCCGAACAGTAGCCTTCCAGAGGACGCAACGATGCGCATCGACTCCGCGCCCTATCCAACGCCGACCGAAGAACGCTTGCGTCGCGTGCTGATTGAGGTGCGCTGGGGAACACCTGGCGACCCGCTTGCTGGAAGCATTCGGAGAGAGCGAATTGTGAGCTTGAGGTGAGGGCTATGCGTCGTCAGGCAGGCTTGAGTTTGATGGAGGCACTCGTCGTGCTGGCAGTGAGCGGCCTGCTCCTCGCGCTCCTTATGGGGGTCTATGTGCAAGGCACAAGCGGCTACTCGCGCGTTCAAGCGCAGAATCTTACAGAACGCACCGTCGAGCTGACCTTCCGCGCCCTCGAAAACGCCTGCTGGGAGGCAATGTATGCCGAGATCGAAAACGAACGGCTCGTCTTGACCTACCCGCGCGATACCGATGCTTACGGCAATCCGATCCCTGTCCGAGATAAGGATCGCCCAACCTACCGAGAAGGGCAAAAGTATGCTTACTACCTCTCTGACAGCACGGGGCATCCCCTTCGACAGGGCACGATCCTATGGCGTGGCATGGTGTCCCCCTCAGGCGCCATTACACCCGACAGAGAGTGGAGCTTGGAATCCTCTGGTCGGGGGCGTATTATGCCGTTGGTCGAGTTCGTGCCCACAGTTCAGGTGAACCCAACAGGGATTATGGTAACCGTGCGTGTGCGGGCACAACTGCGTTCTGGAGGTGAGACTTATGAGACACGACGCCAAAGGAGTTTTCTGGTGCGCAATGCGAATGCGTGGCGTTAATCATACCCAGCGGGGGAGTGTTTATGTGATCGCCCTGCTGACGCTGATGGTGTTGGGCACTCTTGCAAGCATGCTGGGATGGTCGGCACTGGTGCAGGCGCAGCGAGCCTATCAGCGCGAGACGCGCCTGCGCCTCGAATCGCTGTGCCAGAGTGGCATCCATTATGCCAGCTGGGCACGCCGCATTAAAGGACGCCCCCTGCCCTTTACCGAAAGACTGAACTTGAGCGAGGGCACTGTAATTGTACAGGCACGATCCGCGAACCAATACGGTCGGAACGCCTTTGAAGTGATTAGCACTGCGTTTTACAAAGACCAGACCCTCACCCGCACACGCATTCTGGAGGGCAATGATCGCCCCAGACAGGCAACCGAGTTTGCTCTTTATGTGGACGATGAGATCACGGTAGAGGCGGGGAAGAAGATTCGGGTTAAGGGGGATGTCCATACCAACCGAACGGTACGCGTTGTACAGGGAGGTCAGCTCGAGGTGGATGGTTCCCTTACCGCTACCAACCAAATCAGCGGCTCGCCGACTGCTACTGTCTACACCGAAGCCTTCAGCAAGGAGGTGCCCTTTGATCTACCCGATCCTGCTGTTCTGCGCTCGCAAGCCACCCAGTTGGTGGTGGGCAATATAAACCTTCCTTTTGGGCTTTCGCTTGCAGATGGCTCCATCTACTATGTCGCTGGCAACCTAACCTTGCAAGGCACGCTTCGCGGTCGCGCAACCGTCGTGGTGAAGGGCAACTTAATCCTAAACGACGATATCGAGTATGATAATGACGACACTCTCTTTATCTTCATCGTCAACGGCAACATCAAGATGGCTCCCGGCAAAGAAGTGGAGGGCATGTTGATTTCACGAAACGGGGATGTTATTGCTGGGGATGGCAGTAAAATCTATGGGGGAATCTACATTTCTAACGGCGCTCTTTTGCCAATGGGTGAACTACGAATAGAACATGACCCCCGAATCAACACAGACCTGTTTCGACAGTTCTTCAAAAGTTCTACGGATTAGCTTTTTGACTCCGACGTTCACCCCTTGATATCCGACGGAGACAACGATGAGACGCATACGCTGGACGCTGGACGGATGGATCCGATGGCTTTTGGGTGGCTGTATCGGCTGGAGTGCCTTCGCGAGCGAGTCGGTGCTGATGGGGACCCTTACAGGAGCGTTTCTGCTGGGCACACTGGGTCTCAGCAGGGCGCGCGCAGCGGCTCTGGGCGCGAAGGCAGATTGGCTCTGGGCGATGCTGTGGCTGTTTGGCGGGGGAATCGTGGCTCTCTCGTCTGTGCCCCAGTCGACATGGTGGGTAGGTGCTTTTGCAGGGGCTCTGGTGGCATGGAAGGGTCAGACCCCCTTGTGGCGTCTGATGGGCACTGCGGTGGCACTTGCAAGCATCGGGATGCCCCCAGAGACCCCTATGGGCTTAGGCGAGTATGTGGTGCGGGCGCTACTGACGCTTGGCGCGGTTCTCGGAGTACGGCAGACAGGGCTTGTGTCTCCCCATGCAGAGGACACTCCCATCAGCGGATTTGCTCCCGTGCCGTTGGAGAACCTGTCCCATCCGCGTGCACTGACCCAACGATTGAGCGTCTATCTCCAACAGCATTTAGGAGATGTGCAGGCAGAGGGGGCAATCTTGTACCTGTACGATCTCAGTGCGGGCGCTTTGGAGCCGATTTTGCGGCTGGGTGCCTTGCCCGACTTAGTGAAGAATCGGGGACGCGTGCTGATGGGGAATGGTGTGGCTGGGGTTTGCGCTAGCACAGGCAGACCAGTAGCGTTCCTCTCTTTGCTGAAGCCCCCCAACGATTTGCCAAAAACTGTTTCATGGGAAGGCGCTCCCAGCGTTTGTGTGCCGTTGTTTGATCCTGCCTCGCCGAGCGGGCGTCCGATGGGGGTTCTGCAGGTGATAGGGGCTCATCTGACGCTGGATGTTCTGCCGAAACTGCGCGCTTTAGCCAGCCGAATTGCAGAAGCCATAGCCACCGCACGCCAGCGTGAAGCCGAGCAGTTAGCCAACTTCCAGCGACTTAGGGCTATTGTGGCTCAGGTCGAAGAGCAAAGTCCACACACACGCGGGCACTCACATCGCGTGGCAGGTCTGTGCGAGATGTTGGCTCAGGAGCTGGGCTTGGAGAGTGAGGTGCGCGAGAAGCTGCAGATCGCCGCCCTGTTCCACGACATCGGCAAAACACGCGTCCCCCACGAAATCCTCAACAAAGAGGGTAAGCTCACGGACGAGGAGCGGAGAATCATTCGGCGCTACCCCCTCTACAGCGTGGAAATCTGCGCAGGAATGGGCTTCGATGAGGATGTGCTATTTCTGATTCGCCACCATGGCGAACGACTGGATGGCAGTGGCTACCCCGACGGCTTGGATGCGACGCGCCAGCCATTAGCCCTGCGTATTCTGGCGGTAGCCGATGTGTTCGACGCGATGGCGTGCACGCGCTCGTATCGGGAGGCACTGACCACCGAGCAGCGCCTGCGCGAGCTGAGTAAAATGGCTGGCGTGAAGCTCGATATTTTAGTCATCGAGACGCTTCGCCGATGCCACCTGCAGGGGCGCGTGGAACCGCTATACAACGAACTGGTATCGACCCCAGTAGGCGAGCGGACCTATCGCGTGGCATAATCGGTCTCTTGTCTACAGCGTAGGATGGGGTATACTCCCGCATCGGGAGTAAAGCGATGGCAGACGCCCATCTGATCGAAGCGCTACAGACAAAGGCGAACCTCTTACGTGTGTATTCTATTCGTTCAACTACTCTGGCAGGTTCTGGGCACCCGACTACCTGTATGTCGTCTGCGGATTTGGTATCGGCGCTCTTCTTTTACTGTCTACGCTGTGATGTGTCGAACCCACGCCACCCTGCCAACGATCGTGTCGTTTTCTCCAAGGGGCATGCGGCGCCGTTGCTGTATGCGGCCTGGGCAGAGGCAGGAGCATACCCTGTGGCACATCTGGATACCCTACGCGAGTTCACCAGCGATCTGGAAGGGCATCCAACTCCCCGATTCCGCTGGTACGGTGCGGCGACAGGATCGCTTGGGCAGGGGCTTTCCATCGCGGCGGGCATGGCGCTAGGGCTAAAACGCGACGGCATTCCCGCGCGCGTCTATTGTTTGATGGGCGACGGTGAAACCGCCGAAGGCGCTGTGTGGGAAGCATGTGCGTTTGCCGGCCATTACCAGCTGAACAACCTCATCGCCCTCGTCGATGTGAACCGTCTAGGTCAAAGTCAGCCCACTATGCTCCAGCACGATCTAGAGGCTTACGCTCAGCGATTCCGTGCCTTTGGGTGGGAGGTCGCCACTATCGATGGGCATGACTTTGTCCAGATTCTATATGCGCTTGATCGCATCGCTACCATAGAACGCCCTTACGCTATCTTAGCCCGCACGCTCAAGGGCAAGGGAGCCTCTGCCGTGGAAAACAAGGAGGGCTGGCACGGTAAGCCGCTCACCCCCGAACTCGCTGAGCAAGCTATCCAAGAGCTGATGCCCTCTCCTGAACAGATCGAAAAAGCACGCGCCCTGCGCGTTCAGCCCCCTCCATCGCTTGACTGGGTAGAGCCGACTCCGGGCACGGTCGTTCTGCCCACCTACTCATTGGGGCGGCAGGTAGCCACCCGAGAAGCCTATGGCGATGCGCTTGTGGTGCTTGGCAAAGCCCACCCCGCGGTGTATGCTTTGGACGGCGATGTGAAAAACTCTACCTTCTCCGAGAAGTTTCGGGCGGTGTTCCCCGAACGGTTTGTGGAGTGTTTCATCGCCGAGCAGAACATGGTGGGTGTGGCGGTCGGGCTTACCGACTGCGCCAAGGTGCCCTTTGTTTCCACCTTTGCATGCTTTCTGACCCGTGCTTACGACTTCATTCGCATGGCGGCGATTGGGCGTGCGCCTATCAAACTCTGTGGATCGCATGCTGGCGTCTCCATCGGTGAGGACGGTCCGTCGCAAATGGGGCTGGAAGACCTTGCGATGATGCGCGCCATCCCAGATGCGGTGGTGCTGTATCCCGCCGATGCGGTCTCCACGGTCAAGCTGGTGGAGCGCATGGCGATTTATCCAGGAATCGCCTACCTCCGCACGACGCGGCCCAAAACGCCCGTCCTTTACGATAATAGCGAGGAGTTCTCCATCGGTGGCTGTAAGGTGTTGCGTCAGAGTGCCCACGATGTCGCCACAGTTGTGGGAGCGGGTATCACCCTTCACGAGGCGCTCAAAGCCTACTCGATTCTGCAAGAACAAGGAATTGCCATCCGCGTCATTGACCTCTACTCGGTCAAGCCTTTGGATCGCGAGACCCTTGTTCGGAGCGGACAAGCGACTCGCGGGTTAATCATCACGGTGGAAGACCACTACCCTGAGGGAGGTATCGGTGAGGCGGTTGCGACGGCGGTTCAAGGGACGGGCGTTCGTGTGGTGTCGTTGGCGGTACGCGAAATCCCTCGTTCGGGCAAGCCTGAAACCTTGCTCGCTGCTTATCGCATCAACGCAGGAGCGATTGTCGAAACGGTGTTAGAGGCGATCCGCTGAAAAATCACTGCAGGGATACCGATAATTGGCGCAGGGTATGCAACTGACTAACTGGCTGACTCGTGCCCTGCGCCATTCGGATCTGTTAATTGCGCTCACCGTTCTGGTCGTGGTGACCATCCTCATTCTGCCGCTACCAAAGTGGGTTTTAGACACCTGTATTGTGGTCAACTTTGCAGCGGCGATCCTGATTGCGCTGATGGCGGTCAACATTACCGACCCCCTGCAGTTCTCAGTGTTCCCGGCGCTGTTGCTTGTGACGACGCTCTTTCGGTTAGCTATCGGTCTCGCGGCAACGAAGCTGATTCTGGGTACTGGGCACGCGGGCCATGTGATTGAGACCTTTGGCAATTTTGTGGTGGGGGGCGACTTTGTGGTGGGCGTGGTCGCCTTTCTGATTCTGGTGGTGGTGCAGTTTGTCGTGATTACGAACGGTGCGGGGCGTGTGGCGGAGGTGGCGGCCCGCTTCACGCTGGATGCAATGCCTGGCAAACAGATGGCGATCGATGCCGACCTAAACGCAGGGTTAATTGATCAGGAGGAGGCGCGTCGGCGCAGGCGCATGGTCGAAATGGAGGCAGACTTCTACGGGGCGATGGACGGAGCCAGCAAGTTTGTCAAGGGCGATGCTATCGCCGCCGTGCTTATCATTCTCATCAATATCATTGGTGGGTTTGCGGTGGGGTTCCTGCGGGGTCAGGGCGACGCCTTGACGGTGCTTCGGACCTACACTTTGTTGACCATTGGCGAGGGCTTGGTGGCACAGATTCCTGCCCTGCTCCTCTCCACAGCGACAGGGCTGATGGTGACACGCGCCTCGACTGAGCAAGCAATGGGTCAAGATGTAGTAGGTCAGTTATTGAGCTATCCGCGTGTGCTGATGGGGGCGGGCGCGGCGATTGCTCTCCTTTCGCTGGTGCCTGGATTCCCCAAGATCCAGTTCCTCGCCGTCGGTTTCGCGATTGCTGGCTTGGGCTATCTGGCGAGCAAGACAAATCTTCTGCCCCCCTCCAAAGAAGCTGTCGAGCCCGCTTCAGAGAGCCCCCCACCTTCGATCCCCACAGGACCCGAGGCGGTTCTGCC
The DNA here is from genome assembly GCA_040289385.1 of Armatimonadota bacterium. Classification (GTDB taxonomy): domain Bacteria; phylum Armatimonadota; class Fimbriimonadia; order Fimbriimonadales; family GBS-DC; genus LDYB01. Next base: position 8,303 of record PSLB01000025.1, on the reverse strand, counting down.
GATGCTTAAGGTAGACGCCGTTGAACTGGAGATCGGTTACGGGCTTATGTCCCTCGTCGACCCGAATCGAGGAGGTGACCTGCTGGAACGGATTGCAGGCATTCGACGCCAATTAGCAACCGAACTGGGCTTTGTGATGCCCTCGGTGCGTGTGCGCGATAATGTACGCCTGCGTGCCAATCAGTACCAGATTCGTATTCGCGGCGAGGTGGTCGCCCAAGCAGAGGTTCAGCCTCGGATGCTCTTAGCGATGCCTGCCTCCAGCAACCTCCCCCCCATAGAAGGGCAACCGACGAACGAACCTGTGTTCGGTATGCAAGCCTATTGGATAGACCCACGCACTCGTGATCCAGCCCAACGGCTCGGTTATACCGTGGTGGAACCCTCCGCGGTGGTCGCAACCCATCTGACCGAAATTGTCCGCCAGCATGCTGCCGATCTGCTCGGACGCGCCGAGGTGCAACAGCTATTGGACAATCTCAAGGAGTATAACCCTGTCGTGGTGCAAGAGGTCGTCCCAGACCTCCTGACGCTTGGCGAGGTACAGAAGGTGCTCCAACACCTCCTACGCGAAGGGGTGCCCATTCGGGACTTGGTAACGATTCTGGAGATTCTTGGGGATCATGCAGGGCGCACACGCGATACCGAGACACTCGGCGAGTATGTTCGAGCAGGATTGGCGCGTACCCTCACTCACCGCCTTGTGGACCCGCGCGGGAAGCTTCATGTGATGGTGTTTGAGCCTGCCTTAGAAGCCTACCTTCGAGAGCGTGTGGAACAAACACCCCACGGTGTTGTGCTGAGTTTGGAACCGAGTTCGGCGCGTCTCATGCTACAGACGATTGCCCAGCATGCCCAGCAGATGAGTGCGAAGGGCTATTTGCCAGTGCTGGCTTGTGCTGGCAACCTGCGCTTGCCCATGCGGAAACTGCTTGGGAGCGAACTTCCTACAATCCATGTAATCGCCTACCATGAGATTGCGCCGCGCACTGAGATTCAAGTCGTAGACCAGATCGCGCGCGCCGAGGTGCTCGGCACAGCAATGGCCGCATAACCTACTCATCCCACTCCACCTGTAGCTGGTCGATACGCAACTGCCCGCTGACACCAGCGTCGGGCACTTCGACTCGCACGAACAGGTCCCCCTCGTAAGAGATCTATTGCGCAGCGGGCAGAGTAAGGGAGACGCCCTGCATGTCGGGGGGCACAAGAGCCGAGTAGGCGACAGTGAAAGTGCCATAAGGATAGCTCCCCGTACCGAAGTTGTAAAGTTCCAGTGTTTCGGTCGCTCCCGGGTTCATCGACTGCCCTTGCCGTCGAGCTGAGCCACGCCATTCCAGTCAGCAGAAGTTCCATTATAGCCTACTCAACAGGATGAGCCACCCTCAAGCAGGAGACCCCAAGCAACCGCCGAAAACCTACACCTATGAAAAAACAATACACCGACGACGACACCTACTGGAAAGAGGCGCTCCAAGCCTACTTCCAAAACGCTATCCGACTCTTCTTCCCCAAACTCCACCAACTCTGTGTGTGAAGCGAGTTCTCCCAACGCAAGAGAAGGCGAGAGGAGGCGCTTCTATCCGTCGCGTAAAGGCTCGCCCAGATCGGTGCCATCGGGCAGAATACGCACAAACCCCAGCTGCACCCACCGTACGGGATGCACCGAAACAACAGGGGTCAAAATGGTCAGTGTGCGTGCCTCGAAGTCTATCTGCTCGATCAACCCTACTCCAAAGTGACGCCCATGATAGTCTATCAGTCCGACCAGCAAGTGGTGGTAAGCAGTTGGTGGGAGCACAACGGCTCGATCCACGCCGATTTGAGTCGCCAGGAGTTGGGTTTGGGCCTCTTTGAGAGGCTGACGCACGATAACATGGAGCGAGTTGCCCACAATCTCCGCATGCAGAATGTCGGTGCGGAGCTGCTGGCTGAGTCGGGTGCGCCGTTCGGGCGATAGGGGAAGGCCAGAGCCTAATCGCCGCCCTGTTAAACTGACCTGATCGAGCGAGAGCGTGTGGGAACGCGCATTCTGAAAATAGTTGGCGAAGGCGACTCGACGCGCATGGGCACGAATAGGAGGCGACTTACGGGTGATGCAAGGGGGCACTTGCAGGCGCTCTACACGCCAGTCGGTGCGCCGTTCTAAAGCACTGAGAATCGGTTCCAGTTCTGTGTCGCGCTGAAGCGCAATCACCACCTGCGGGCGCAGGAGACCTGTCAGGAGCAGTTTGTAGTGGCGTCCCCCCACGCCACCGATGTATCCGCAGGTATCTACCACGATGCCTGCGGGCTGGTAGGACATCAGCTCGTCCATCACATGCCGAGCGCCTGCAAGCGACGCATGCGGATGACGCGCCACCGTCGTATCACCCAGAAACGCAAAGCCTCCCGGCACCAAATCACTCAGTCGCTGAAACGGTTCCCGCACAAGCAACCAGCCCATCGTGGTGGGAGGACCAAACGTGGTTTGACCCAAGTCCAAGTCCAAAAAACCGACGGGGCTGTGGTGTTGCGCCCATAATCGCAGAAGCAGAACGCTGAAGGTGGACTTGCCCACATCGGTGCCACCCAACACCAGCACCACGCAAGGCGCTTCAGTGAGAGTAGAGAGCACCTCAACCCATTCGGGATAAAGCTCTTGCCAACGCATAGTTAAAACTCCAGATGCATCGGCAGAATCGGAGCCGAATGGGTGATCGCACCGACTGCGATTAGATCCACTCCCGTTTCGGCGATAGCCCGCACAGTCTCTAAGCAAACGCCACCCGAGGCTTCGATGAAGCGCACGCGCCCGCGTGCAAGGCGAACCGCTTGACGCAACTGCTCTAACGGCATGTTATCCAGCAGGATGGCATCCGCACCCGCCTGAATCGCTTGCTCGACCTGTTCTAAAGTCGTGCACTCCACTTCTACAGATAGGGTATGAGGGGCATGTGCACGCGCACAGCGAACCGCTTCGCGAACATCCCCTTGCAACGCCAGAAGGTGATTATCCTTGATGAGAATGCCATCGTACAGCCCCATTCGGTGGTTGCGTCCCCCCCCTACCCGAACGGCATACTTTTCCAGTGCCCGCAGTCCCGGAGTGGTTTTGCGGGTGTCGGTGATTTGGGCACCTGTACCTTCAACGGCTTGCACGAAGCGATGCGTGAAGGTCGCAATGCCAGAAAGATGCTGGAGAAAGTTGAGCGCCGTGCGCTCGGCAGTAAGTATCGCACGGGTGTTGCCTCGCAAACGCAAAACTGTGCAATCGAGTGTGAGCCGTGCCCCATCGGGAAGCGTCTCCAAAAACTCAATTGCCGGATCCAATCGCCGAAACACAGTTTGTGCCACCGCAATCCCGCACAGAATCCCCTCCGCCTGTGCCAAAATCGCACATTCCGTCACCATCTCGTCTGGAATGAGGGCGGTGGTTGTCCAGTCGAGGGCACCGATGTCCTCTGTAAGGGCGCGCTCTACTACCGCTAAGACTTCGGGTTGATAGGCATCCCACACAACAAAGATTATACCGCCTCCAAAGCGCACTGTGGCAAGCAGAGAACTCCTCTCTCGGCGTAGGGTTGCCTGCGCGCCAGCCTTATCCCTGCTATCTGAATCTAATCCACCTCCGGGCTGCCGACGCCACTCCTGATGGATGGCTTGCACCGCACACTGCTGGGCAAAATATTCCAGCGATACACGCCCGCTACCACGATACCGTTGAACGGCTTCGCAGACGGCAAGCCTAGCAATCGCCTCGCGCTCCTCACACCAGTAGCCAGCATCATAAAAAGCAGGTGCGCGCGGGTAGCGCGTGTTTCTCACAGCGGAACGCACCGCATCCCAAAGATTAGGCGGCAGGTCGGGGGCGGTCCCCACAACGCCCGCCTCCCCAAACGGCGCCTCGGTCGCTTCAAAAGCGGTGGGCGCATCCAAATCTTCAAGGCTCTCGTTTCGCTCAGACTTTCAAGCCACCTCCATTATGGAAGAATAAGATTCGCCTACAAAGTGGTGATTCCTGCTTCAAAATTCAGGTGTATCGGGATTTTGGAGGGGCAAGGCTTGGGCGCAGAAGGTCAAAGACTTTCTAAGCCCAACAGATGAGCGGTGAAGAGGTACTGATGTGCCCAGCCCGTCCACTCGCCAAAGCGGTCGTGGAACCAGTCCACAATCTGTCGGTAGGTGCGCTCGGTGAGTGTTTTGTCTCGCAGTTCGGGTAGAACCCATTTTTGCATCGCTTGCCACATATGGGTATCGATTGGCACGGCAAGGGGCTGGTCTAACCCGAAGAGCAGAACACAGTCGGCGATCTTCGCGCCCACTCCGGGCAGTTCCAAGAGTGCCTGCTTGGCTTCCCAGTAGGGGAGGGAGCGCACCTGTTCCAGCCAGCCTGAGCCACAAGCTATCAACGCCTGCGCAACTTGAATGATTACGCGCGCACGGTAGCCGAACCCCAGAGCGCGCAGGTCGGTCTCTTGCGCTTGGGCGAGAACCGCCGCAGGAGGAAACGCGTGCCACCGCCGCCCGCCCCACTCTCCAACGAGTGCCCCATAGCTCGTGCATAACCGTTCGATCATCCCCACGATGCGCGGGAGATTATTGGCAGGCGTGCAGAGAAACGAGAAGAGGCACGCTTCGGGGTTGCTCCACCGCAGGAGGCGCAAGCCGGGTAGCGCCCGGATCCACGACTCCCAGCGTGGTTCACGACGCACCAGTTGGGTATGGACACGCTTGAGGTCTTGCTCCAGCCGAAAGAGATGACGAAAGCGCGCCATCGGTTCTGCACCCAGTGCAGAAACCTGCCAACGCGTGCCGAACGGCATCACCACGAGCAAAACATCATCCACCATCCCTGCCCACCCGCCATCGAACGCATGCCACCGAAATACCTGACCCGTGCGCACACAAAGCTCGAGATTTAGCTCCCACACCGGAACCGAGCAGAAGACACTCCGCATAAGCGCCTGAGAGTATACCTGAACAGGAATCTGGGGACAGCGCACGAAATTGGCAACTTGTGCGCGAACTGCTCGCCGAACTGTGGCACTATCGGGAACTCTTGTGGACGCTCGTTGTTCGCGAACTGCGCGTGCGCTACAAGAACTCCTTTCTGGGATTCTTCTGGTCGCTCTTGAACCCGCTGGTCACCGTGCTGGTGATGACCATCGTGTTCAAGTATGTGATGGGGATGCGCATCGACAACTATTCTGCCTATATTCTGGTAGCATATTTGCCGTGGACCTTTTTTCAGTTTGCTCTGCTGGATTCGAGCCAAACGATTTTGGTTTATATGCCCATAATTAAGAAGATTTACTTCCCCCGTGCGCTTCTGCCGTTAGCGACGACCTTTTCTAATGCAATCCATTTCCTACTGGCGATGGGGGTACTCTTTATTTATCTGTATCTTTATGTGCGCACACCAGTGAGCTGGGGACTGCTGTTGCTCCCTGGCGTGATGCTGGCGCAACTGCTGTGGGTGGTAGGGTTATCGTTGCTCATAGCCTGTTGGAACGCCTTCTATGAGGATGTGAAGTATCTGGTGAGCGTGGGGTTGCAGTTGATCTTTTTTTTGACCCCGATAATCTATTTTTCGGAGCAGTTGGGGGCGACGCCGTTGATTCCAGAGCCGTATCGCGATCCCATCTTTTGGGCGTATCACTTGCTGAACCCGATGGCACCCATCACGATGGCGTATCGAAAGTTGATCCTACCTCCCATCACGATTGTTTACGAGAACCCCGCAGCGGGAACCGCTCGGTTTGTCGATATGCCCCTACCCTTTTGGTTGCTGGGAATTAACCTGATGATGGCGATTGGGGTTGCATGGGTGGGTTTAGCATATTTCCGCAAAAAGGAATGGGAGTTTGTTGAGCGACCATGAGAGTAACAGTTCTGGATTGGTTTCGGCTATTGAGTTTAGAGTTTTCGGCGAGCAAGTTGCAGTCGCTGTTGGAGGCTTTGGGCACGCCGACGGCAGTGCTGAACGCCTCAGCGGCGACTCTGCGCCAAGTGGCAGGCTTGCGCGAGGCAGACATCGCGGCAATTGAGCGCATCGCCGAGGCGTCCGTCGAACTGCCTGAACCGCTAAAAGACGGGACGATACGGCTCCTCACTCAAGACGATGTCGAATACCCGTCTGCCCTGCACCAGATTCCGGACCCCCCTCCTGCGCTGTTTGTATGGGGCACGCTCCAAGAGCGCGACCGATTCGCGATCGGAGTGGTGGGCACGCGCCATCCTTCTGCCTATGGACGGATGGTGGCAGAACGGCTGACCCGAGACCTGTGTGAGGCTGGGCTCACCATCGTGAGCGGCGGGGCGTTGGGCATCGATACCGTCGCCCATCGCACCGCGGTCGAGTGTGGGGGACGCACAATTGCTATTTTGGGGAGCGGACTGGGCAGGCCCTATCCAGCAGACAACTTGCGCCTGTTCGAGCAGATTGTAGCCTCAGGCGGGGCAGTGGTGTCGGAGTTCGGCTACTTCAGCCCGCCCGATGCTTGGCGGTTCCCAGTGCGCAATCGGCTCATCGCCGGCTGGTCGCTGGGCACTTTGGTTATCGAAGCAGGCGAGCAGAGTGGTGCGCTCATCACGGCACGGCTCGCTGGAGAGTACGGGCGCGAGGTCTTCGCAGTACCAGGCAATATCGACAACGCGCGCAGTAAGGGCTGTCATGACCTCATCAAAAACGGCGCGATGCTGGTCGATAGCGCACAGGATGTGCTGACAACGCTGCGGATTCAAAGCGAGCCACGCTCGCACAACTTGACCCTACCCGTGCTGACCCCCGCCCAAGAAAAGCTATTAGCCACCTTGAGCTTGCAACCACAACACTTGGACGCCATCGCTCGCGCTGTAGCAATGCCTGTCCACATCGCCCAGGTGGAGCTGACCACGCTGGAGATGATGGGCTTAGCCCGTCGCATGCCCGGAGGCACCTTCGTGAGGGTCTTGTAATGGCAGAGGTTCAGACCGTTGCTCGGAAGCGAAGCGAAGGGTGGGTCGCCGTGCTGGGCGGACTGATTCTGGCGTTCCTGTTCGTTTACAATATGCAGGGCTACACGGTGTGGTCGCTCCGATGGCTTCCGCTGCGCCACGAAGGGCGGGCGCCCCTGCGTGATTGGAACGAGTACCTGCTGGTGAACTCAGCAATGCTGTTGTGGGTGCCTGTATTGGTGCTGGCGCTTTTGGGCAAGGGGGAGCTGAGCCAGTACGGGCTGGCGCGGGGCGATGGAGCGCGCGGGGCGCTCTATGCCCTGTTGATGTATCTACCGATGGCGCTGGTGGTCTACTTCGCCTCGCTCCGTCCCGACTTTCAAGCCTACTATCCCCTCGACAAGCGCATCCTGAGCGACTATGCCTACGCGGTCTATTTCGAGCTGATGTATGGCTATTATTTGTTTTGCTGGGAGTTCTTTTTCAGAGGGTTTCTGACCTTTGGACTGTATCGCTGGCTGGGCTGGTGGGGTGTGGGCTTGCAAGCAGGGGCGTTCGCTGGGATGCATTGGGGCAAGCCCACACCAGAGATTATAGGTGCCTTCTTCGCAGGGCTCATTTTGGCGTGGCTGGCTCTGCGAGTACGTTCGTTTCTGCCCTGCTTTTGGGTACATTGGGCGGTCTCGATGACGCTGGATCTGATCCTTATCTGGCGTCACCATCACGGGGGGATGTAGAGGGCGCCACGCCTTTCGCTTGAAACTCGCCTGGCTCGCTCTGGAGTGCAGCAGCGGTCTCCAACCGACACCGACGTCACTAATTAAAAGGGCTAGAGGGTTAATATCTGTTCTAATAACGTTTTTGCCTTGTTTAATTCATTCTACCAAAGCAACTCCGCTACCGCAGAAAGGGTCATAAAGTGTCTTTGCATCCCTACTATGTTCTTTCAAGAGCGTCTCTACCACCTTATAATGTAACATTGCAGGGTAGTCGTGAATCTTATTTCTTCCTTACCTTGGCTCTAAGTTCTATAAAATCTAAATCAGGTCTCCTAACACGGAACGTTGTATCTATCATCATTTCCACCACCATATATATCACGTCTTACATACTTCTTCTTCTGCTGCTTTTGTTTTTCTACTTCGAAACTTTTCCAGGTTCGGAGTTGACTTCCACGTTTTCTTCGTTTCCCTGGCCATGAGCGTCAGGAGACGACGTTGAGCGGAGCACCGCGCAGGAACGCCTGCAGGTTTTCAAGCGTGGTGTCCAGAATGCGCTCTACCGCTTCTTGGCTGTTGAAAGCGATATGCGGGGTAAACACCACGTTCTCGCGCTTCAATAACAGGTGCGCCTGAACCAGCTGTCTTAGCGTTTGCTCCGCCAGT
>PSLB01000024.1:16488-18127 GCA_040289385.1 Armatimonadota bacterium | reverse complement strand
CCTCCTGAACTCTTGCTTGTCAAGGTTCTGAGGAGATGATACCACCCGAGAGGAGTCAAGGCGGTGCTCCTCCCCAGGCCTAAAGGCCGGGGTCTCCGCGCCGCAGTACACGGATGAGTCCAGTCGAAGGCAACATCAGAAACGGCGTTGCCGTGGGGGCCTTGAGTGGGGAAGTAGCTGGAGAGGTCCATACTATCCAAATGCACCAACGCAATCTGCTACCAACTTGCGCTCCAGAGAGCCACGAGCGCACTGCTTAGATACAGAGACCAGTGTCGTTTCATCATCGAATAAACTCCTTTCTGGGTATTCCTATTATACCCCAATTCACTGTGGTTTTGGTAAGGGGGGCGTGAAACGCTCAGCAAGCTGACATGCTCACACTCAACCCAGATGATTTCAAAAGCTTTCAAGGTATCAATCTGATAACCCCATAGGCTTCAGGTACAATCCTACTGTGCGAGTGGTGCTTATCGGCGGCTCTGGGTTTATCGGCTCAGCGATGGTACAGGCGTGGGCGTCGCACCACATCCTCACGGTACTGACACGCCACCCCGAATCGACGCGCAAGCGACTCCCTGAAACCGTTCAAGTGGTAGAGTGGAATGAGCACACTCAAGGTGGTTGGGTGCAGACGCTTGCCGAATCGGAGGTGGTGATCAATCTGGCAGGGGAAACCATCGCCCAACGCTGGACGCCCGAAGTGAAACAGCGATTATTTACCAGTCGCGTGGATACCACACGGCTCCTCGTTGAGGCGATGCGCGAACTGCCCCATCGCCCTCCAACACTTTTACAAGCCTCTGCGATTGGCATCTACGACCAACACCACGAAACGGTTGCTGACGAAGATTCGCCTCCTGGCATGGGTTTTCTGGCAGAGCTGGGCACTGCATGGGAGGCCTCTGCCCGCCCAGCCGAGTCGCTGGGTATTCGGGTTTGTTATATGCGCTTTGGGATCGTGCTGGGCGCAGGTGGGGGTGCGCTGGAGCGCATGCTTACCCCCTTCAAATTGGGAGTGGGCGGACCGATAGGCTCAGGCAGGCAGTGGCTTTCCTGGATTCATATAGACGATGTGGTGGGGGGCGCGCAGTTTTTGATGGAGCGCTCCGACCTATCCGGTGCATTCAACTTTACTGCACCTCACCCCGTGACGATGGCTGAGTTTGCCCGAACACTGGGGCGCTTACTGCTACGCCCGTCCTTTGTACGCACTCCTGCCTTCGTACTGAGGCTGATGTTTGGGGAGATGGCGGAATCGCTTCTGATGGGCTCGCGCGTGCTTCCGAAACGGCTGATGGAAGCAGGCTACCGCTTTCGCTATCCTGTGCTGGAGAACGCCCTTCGAGCAGTGTTGCAGGCATGATCCACTCCTACTGCTGGCAAGCGATGGGTTGTGAATACACGCTCTATCTGGACGCGGTGTCTTCAAGTGAGGCCTGTGCGATTGCGGAACTGGTGCGCGACGAGGTGCGCCGAGCGGATCTGATCTACCGGGACGGGAACGTTCTATCTCGCCGTGGTAAGGGAACGAATCGCAAGGCTCAGCTTCGCGTCCAGCACAGTTGGGGGTTCCATCAGCTTCGCTCCTTCATCGAGTATAAGGCTCGGTTGGCCGGTGTTCCCGTGGTGCTCGTTG
>PSLB01000024.1:0-16395 GCA_040289385.1 Armatimonadota bacterium | reverse complement strand
GCGGAGAATATCCGCAGGGCCGCACGTATGCGGTCGTACGCGGCAGGCCACCCGGGCTCGCTGCAAGTCCCTGGCTTTAGCCATGGGGTTCATGACACCCGCGCACGGGCTATCCGATTCAGCAGACACGGGGGACTGTAACGGCTCTCTATGTAGAGCCTGCTTTGAAAGAAACATTTCCCGAAGTTCAAGTGTAGTGGCACTAAAAAGAAGCCCCTGCTATCTCAGCAAGGGCTTCTTTGGAGGTGATGGTGTAGCAGTTAAACACAGACTAACTCTTCTTCACAGGAGGCGTCGGTGGGGGTGGCTGCAGTGAGTTGGTGGACAGCTCCTGTAAAGAGTTTATGTAAAATATTCAGGGAGATTTGCTCTACTTGCTCGGTTGTAATGCCCAAGTTTTCGGCGATCGCATCAGCCTCAAGCCCCTGAGCGAACCCATGCAAAACGCTCCGCTCACGCTCCGTCAGTTTGTATTCCGTCATCGCATAGATACCTCCTTTGGTGGGTTTCACATCGATTATACCTATTGCTCTGCCTGTATATCAAGCCTTATTCCCTTCGGAGTGGAAAACTGGTAGAAACGCCAGTTTCAGGGGCACGCGTGCCGTTGCGAGGGAGGGGAGTCACAACGGTTTCGTAACCGTTAGCCGTGCGCCGAATGTATCCGCGTGTCTCCAGCTCCTGTAGGTAGGTGGCGAGGGTTTGGCGTGAACAGCCGAGCTGTTCTGCCAATTTGGCTCGGCTGAGGGTAGGATTCTCGTAAATCAAGCGCAGGAGCTGTTCCATAGTTGCCTCCTTGTGGGGAGCGTTCCCGTTCGTGCGCTCTGTAGGCACCAAGGCGACCGCCAGTTCAGGCACGCGCTCCGACGAGACTGTGGTAGGCGGTTCGCTTTCTGCGACCGGATGGCTTTCCGAAAGTTTCGCCTGCTCCTGAAGACGCAATGCGTAGTTGCGATCCTCGCCAATAATTTCGATCAGGGCAAACATAATTACTGGCAAGGTAACCGAGAGCAAAAACGGGCGTAAAAACACTACAGCGTGGTCGAAGGCTGTTGCAGTTTGCAGGGGCTGTTGGTGCATAACGCCGTACAGATAGTTTGCATAGGCACTAATGAAAGTAACTAAAATTAGCACCGACCACAGGGGCATGGTAGAGCGCCCCTGTCGTTTGCGTAGCTGGATACCATAGGCTAACCCCAAAATGCCTAAGTCGATTCCTAACGCCTGCACATAGCCCCAATAGAGGTTACCGCCCTCTAAGGTGCTGAAGGTATACGCCACATGATGCACACTGCCAGCCAACACGAAAAGCGTCACCAGCACCAGCAGTGCCGTCGATAAGGGCATATCTTTGAGTTGGTATCGCATAGAAACCTCCCTGTCGTAAAGTACCCCAGTCGATTCCTGTATTCGGTGGGAGAGAACCGATTCCTGCCACAGACGCTGAATCCTGCTGAGTTGGAAGGGCTATAGGGGCATTTTAACGGGCAAAAAGGTAAGAGCGAGGCGTAAAAGGCTTTTGAACCTAAGCGGGCAGAGTTTAAGCGACTGATAATAAGCTTGCCGAGCGCGACGCAGATCCCCTAAAAGTGCATACTCGGTACCTAAACAGGCGTAAGAGTGTGCCAGCGCCAAGCGCATCGCTCTTGGACTGTTCGCGCGGCGCCAGAAGAGCGATTCATTGGCGTGGATGGCTTCACAACGCACCTTGATTTCGTCTAAATGCATTTTGTCATGGCGGTGGCAAGCATTGGTTGCGTGCACGCGGTAGAGGGTCAACGGTTCGTCCACAAAACCAATGTCGTAGTAGAGTGCGATCCGAAGCCACATCTCCCAATCACCCAGCCCATAAAGGTCTTCACGAAACATTCCCAATTTCTCGAAACATTCGCGACGAACGATGGCAGAAGACGGCACGATCCTATTATAACGCACCAGAGCCTCGACGATATTCCCTGTTGGAATGCGCGGCCATGGATAGCCAAGAGGGTTCTTTTCCAGCCGATTGCCTTCGCTATCGATGAAGTAGCCGTAGGTGTGTGCCAGCCCGACTTGGGCGTTTGTCTCCAGCAAAGACATCTGTTTCTCTAACTTGGTAGGAAGCCAGAGGTCATCCGAGTTTAGGATTGCAAGATACTCCCCACTCGATTCGGTAATTAGTCGATTGAGCGTGGGGTAGGTTCCACGATTCTGCTGGGTGTACCAACGAAGTCGTCCCGAGTAAGTGCTGAGGAGCTCCGCAGAGCCATCCGTACTCCCATCATCTACCACGATGATTTCATAGTCCGTGTAGGTTTGGGAGAAGACACTTTCAATCGCTTGAGAAAGGTAGCGGGCGTGATTGTAACTGGGGATAAGAACACTGACTTTGGGCATAAGTGATGGGATTCTAAGGGGAGGGGCAAGCCCCTCCCCAGAACGACGGCTTAGGGCATACGGAACATTACCAGTTGATTGAGCGTACGCTCCTCGATGGTGCGCCGCACCAGCACGCGAACCATCTGCCCCGATCGGATCTGGCTTAGGGCACGCTCCAGATCGGCGGGAGTGCGTACGGGCACTCGGTTCACCGAGAGGATGACATCCCCGCGCTGGAGAACGCCGCTGGCAGGGCTATCGCTGTCGACGCTCTCCACATAGACACCCTGCGTGTTGAGCTGGTCGCGCAGTTCACTGGGGATTTCGCTCACGCGCAAGCCAAGTTTCTGGAGGGTGTCCCGTTGTGAGGTGCTTGCCACTTTCGGAGTGGGAGACTCTTCGTCCTCGGGGTGAACCCCCAGAGTCGCTTCGACGGTAATCGGTTTGCCCTCGCGAATCAGTTTGATGCGCACACGAGCATTCGGTCCCTTTTCAGCGATGGCATCGCGCAAAGCCACATCGTTAGAGACGGGCTTCCCATCGATTTCCACAATCACATCGCCTGCCTGAATCCCTGCTTTGTCGGCTGGCGTACCCGCCTCGACACCTTCAACCAGCACCCCCTCTTGCACGCGGAACTCCTCGCGCAGGTCGGGCGTCAGGTTGCGCAGGCTCACGCCCAGATAGCCCCGACGGAAGGAACCTTCCGCAAGGAGCTTCTTAACCACCAACTTGACGCGATTGATGGGAATGGCAAAGCCGATTCCTACATTCCCACCAGTCAATCCGCCGCTCACAATCGCTGTGTTGATACCGATGACCTCACCACGCGAGTTGACCAGTGGCCCGCCTGAATTGCCCTGATTGATCGCCGCATCGGTCTGAATCAGCTCAGGGTAGAATCGCACCTTATCCATGCCGGCAATCTGCTCGCGTCGTCCGACAGCGCTCACAATCCCCATCGTGAAGGTGTTCTCCAACCCGAAGGGACTGCCGATCGCGAACACGAGCTGTCCGGGCTTCACGCTGGACGAGTCGCCAAGCGTGGCGCTGGGGAGATTGTTCTTGTCGACCTTCACGAGGGCGATGTCGGCACTGGGCGCACGAATGACCGTGCCCTTCGCCTTTGTGCCATCGTAGAAGGTTACCTCCACCTCTTTTGCGTTGCTCACCACATGGTCGTTCGTAACGATGTAGCCATCGCTTCGAATGATCACTCCTGAGCCCTGACCTTCTACGCGGGGTTGAGGGATTTTGATCCGGCCTCCATCAGGCAAGCGTCGGCGAAACTGCTCAAACAGGTCGAACGGATCGTCCTCAGCGTTCGGAGCCACGCGCCCTAACTGTTTGACCACGCGAATGTGCACCACAGTCGGCTGAACCGCCTCTGAGATGCGGGTCAGAGCCGACTCGAAGCTTGCAAGGGTTGCACGCTCTTGAGTAGTCAGCGCGACAGGGGTACGCTCTTGTGCTTGAGCGCCTCGGTCATGTCGGGTAATCAGCAAGGTGGCACTGGCGCCCAGCACCAGACCTACTCCCAATATAATCCACCAGCGTCGCATCATCGTTAACATCCCTCCCGATAGCCGTTATCGATTCGGAACCCCAAAACTGTACTGGAACCCTCCATACGCGGGTATGCTGTGGAACGGATCGTAGTTTGTGGGGAGAACATAACTTTGAGAAAAGGAAGGCTGATTGAAAGGCTCTGAAACAAACACAGAGGAAGTCGGACGGATTTTAAAGAGGGAAGTTTCGATTACAGAACGCGTCGAGGTTGGGGCAGGTTGGGAACTGGCGAAGGAGGTCTCACGGATTGGGGTAGCGGTACTGTTCCACCAGAGGAAGACCGCTACGGCGGCGACCCCGCCTGCCATCTGCCACCATTTGGCGGAGCGCCACCCAAAGCGTATCGTCGCTCTTGTGGGAGCGCTCTTCTGAAATCGAACACGCGCCAAAAACACCGCAGAGTCGGTAGACGGTGGGGCCAGAGGCAGTTGACGCAGGAGATGTTTCGTCCGACGCAGCTGTTCGTATTCCCGAGAGCATTCCAAACAATTACCAAGATGCGAGCGTATTAGTTGATGTTCGTGCCCAGTGAGTTCCATGTCGATATACGCCGAAATTCGGGACTGCACATAACGACAATTCATTTCAAGTCACCCCGCTCAAAAAGTTCAGGATGCAGCCTTTGGATGATATCGCGCAGTTGCTTCCGCCCTCGGTGGATTCGAGAGCGTACCGTGCCGATGGAGGTTTGCATAATCTCCGCAATCTCTTCGTAGGAATGCCCCATCACATCTGCCAGGACCACAGCGACGCGAAATTCAGGAGCTAAATGTCGGAGCCCTTCTTCGATCGCCTCGACATACTGTTTCGCTTCCACAATCTCAAGCGGCGATGGCCCCGAGTCTGGAATATCGAACGATTCGCCCTCCTCACCCTCTTCGTTCTCGTAGCGCTCGTCGAGATAGAGGGTGGGCAGACGCTTCTTGCGACGGTACTCGTCGATATAGAGGTTCGTCAAGATACGGCTAATCCAGTTGACAAAGGGCATCGAGCGGTCGTAGCGATCGAAGAACCGATAGGCGCGGAGATAGGTCTCCTGCACAAGGTCTTCCGCTTCATCTGCGTTCCGCGTGAGGCGGTAGGCTAAGTTGTAGATCTGCTGGTGATAGCGAGCAACCAGCCTGTCGAACTCTGCGTTTATCAGTTCGTGATCCATGCGCTCTGCAATGGCTGTTTGGGTCATTACCGCCTCCATATCTAAAGGGATTATACGAAGCCGATTCGGAAAGAGTTCCCCACAGCCATTGCGTCCCTCCTCT
The DNA here is from genome assembly GCA_040289385.1 of Armatimonadota bacterium. Taxonomy (GTDB): domain Bacteria; phylum Armatimonadota; class Fimbriimonadia; order Fimbriimonadales; family GBS-DC; genus LDYB01. The sequence continues at coordinate 11,209 of PSLB01000024.1, read as the reverse complement.
GTTTGGTTTCGACGCCCAATTCTACTCGATGGTTTCTATAAATCGAAACGACGCAGATAGGTCTCGACCAGTTGGAACGTTCGTTCCAACGCCTGCGGATCCACATTTTCGATGACATCGGTGGGCCAGTGCCAGTTCGGTGGGATTCCTGGCTCGTGTTCGCACCACAGGGCGAGCGCACGGTAACCCTTGATGAGGAAGGGGAGGGCATCTGTGTAAGCGCCGTGTGGCACTGCGCTGGGTTCGAGTTTCCATTCAGGATGGCTCTTGGCGAGTAGCGTCCAGCGGTGGATCATATCGGGGTGAGCGTGCTGGCGCGGGAGCATGCCTTCCATAAGCAAGTAGCGCGGCTCCCCCAGCCCGACATGGTCGATAATTAGAAACTCTGCGTCTTGAAGGACATGCCCGTATTCGCGTTCAAAGGCAAACGCGCCAGCAGGTCTGCCTACCTCCTCACAACCTGTGAACACTCCCCATACCTCGGTGTGGGCGAGGGGGTTCGCTTTGAGGTACTCCATCAGTGCCCAAACTACAGCGACCCCAGAGCCGTTATCGTTGGCGCCTTGCACCCACGGCATCTGCAATTCACGATGAACCAGCACAAAAAGTCCCCACAGCGATACCAACATCCCTGACAAAACCAATCCCCGACCGAGCGACTCGTAGCCCAGTAGTCCCACAATGGTTCCCAGCGTTAGCATTCCTAACAACACAGTTTGAACACGAAAGCTAAGCCCGAAAAAGCGCACCGTTTTAGGGTCCCACAGCAGGGCGGCGCGGGTGCTATCGAGATGGGCTATCAGCACGACACGTCTCCGAACCGTTTCACGGGCGGGGGCTACGGCAACAAGGTTCGCACTCTCACGCTGGGGAAACAAGCGCATCCCATCCCAAAGCCCACTGACTAGCCCCCAGTAGAGCAGAAACGCTCCAATCCCCAGCAACGCTGAAAGCCACCAAACCGACAACCACGCACAGACCCCTGCCAACACGAATCCCAGCGAGGTCCCTATCCACGGCAGGGTGAACGAGGGCACGCTGTGGAACGGCTGGATAAAGGTTCGTAGCCCGTGTTCGGTGAGCCGTCGCTCAACGAGGGCACGCGCCCACTGCTCCGATTCGGAGGTGGCAGGGCGCGCCCCAATAGTAAAGATCAGCTCCTCTAAGTGGCGGTAAGCGTTCATAGCGGGATCTTCGTCAACATCGTGCGGGTGAGGTGCGGCACAAAATCGCGATACATCCACTGCAGCCGCTCCGAAACCGATGGATGATTAAGGTACGCCACCATCCGAGAGACATCCTGCCGTTCTGTGGGGAGGAGGTGGAACTCCTCGCGCCAAGGATAGCCGCGCTCGTCGAAGGCGCAAACAAGGCGCGTCCCTTTAGTGTGCGCTACTACCAGATGGGGCATCCTGTAATAGGCGCGCAAGTGCGCCGCATCCTCCAGACGCATCCACCACCCTGAATAGCAGGTCTCGTAATCGATACGCCCCCGATGCAGATTGCGTCCTGTCAGCACGGGCACATCCCCACATAGGGGATGCATACGCACCAGACCCGACCGCCGAAATTCTGGGCTACGCGCCGCAAAATGGATCCGAAACACAGACCCGATGGGCGATCCTGAACGCTCCCAAGCGCGAATCGCATCGTTCTCGAAGCGAATCATTTGGGCTGGAGCAGGCTCGGGGATCGCCGTCTCGGTGGTACCATCGGTCAGCACGACGCCGTGCTCCCCTTTGACAAAGTAGACGATCACAGCGCTCACATTCCGCTTCGGGAAGACTTTGCCCACATACTCGATTCGCAGGGCGCCGCGTTCAAACAGGTAGGTGCGCAGTTTGGCGAAGTCATCCAGCACCAGCCAGCTGGCGGGCACAATCATCGCCAGCACACCTTGGGGGCGTAAAAGTGCCACAGAGCGTTCTAAAAATGTGCCGTACAGGTTGTATTTGCCATGCCAAGTGCAGAACTGTTTTTTGTAGAGCGCTTTTTGGGGAACAAAGGTGGTGAGCGGATAGTGGCTGGCTGCGCCGATAATCCCATAGGGCGGGTTGCCGAGAATCACATCGTACTCGTGGGGGCTTTCCCAGAGAAGATAATCTGCCGAGCGGACGGTGATCCCAGAGGGTGCCTCTTTGGGGCAGATTTCCACCCCCTCCAACCTATGATGGCTTCCGTAGTGGGCGCGGAAGGCTTTTAAAAACGGCGCCTCGGCGCAGGCAGGCTCCAACACGCGCAGCGCGCGCTGAGGGTTAATCCATGCCGAGAGGGCACGCACCATCCGCTCTACTATAGGGGCGGGTGTTGGCACATGGGCAAACTGCGTCGAATCCATTTTGTGCTATACCACATGGCAACCACGCGCAGAGGTTCGTGAGGAGCGCTACCTCGTCCGCATCAAAGATCCTCGATGGCAAGAGAACGATTGGCGTGGCTTCTTGGCGGACATAGGCTTATCTGGTGGAGGCGGGGGGAATTGAACCCCCTTCCAGAACGCTTGTACCCTCAGCCTCTACGAGCGTAGTCCGTCTTTGGTTCTCGCGGTGCGTATCCCGACGGACAGGGCACCGCACCACCAGCCCCGTTTAGAGTCCTCCGTCGGCTTGGGACGTCGCCTTCGGAGCTAGCCGGTCTGGCCCACGCTCAACCCTCCTCGGACCGACAGCAAGGAGAGCGGCGGCTGCCCTCAATTAGGCAGCAAGAGCATAGTTAGGAGTCGCACTTCTTGTTTGCGGATTTTTTACGAGGCCATCCGCACCTCGGCTCGCCACTGAGCGCCAATCGCGTTCTGTCGAACCCTGACGCCCCCGTGTTTCACCTTATTATACCCTACAAGCGCGCAAAAAGTTCCTCCAAACCGCCATCGGGTATAATCTGCCCGCTATGGGCTGGTGGAAGAAGACCGATTTTTGGATCGCGCTGATTCTGTTCATGATAGGGATTATTGGGCTGGCGCGTGGCAACGAGGTGATTGCCGACCCCGGTCAGGATGTAGACCCGCGTCTGGCATGGCTCTACCTACTTGCAGGCGTCATCATGGTGATCAATGGCATCCTCTCGCAATGCCAGCATCTGTGGGAACAGCGCGAACAGAATCGCAACCGCGCGGAAGCCAGCCAACAGGAGGGCGCTAACTCATGATTAGATGTGCGGAATGCGGAAAACCCCTCGAAAAGGTGCCGATGTGGATCGAGACCGTTGCCATCCGATTCGTGTGCGACAGCTGCCGAAGAGTGAACCCTGCCCAGTGGCTCACCACGCTAACCGACGAGGAAGAAAAGATCCTACCAGAACAAGACGATGAGGACCGTCCTTTCGTGGAAGGTGAGGTGAGCCTCGAAGAGCTGACTGATGAGGATCGCAAACGCCTTCTAGGCGAAGACCTGTTCGAGAGCGAAGAAGAGCCCGATACCGAATGACACCCGAATTCCGCGCGCTCCGAACCGAGGAACAGCCCGCCTGCGTTCAACTCTGCACCCAGATCTTCGCCCCAGGTGCGTACTACTTCATCCGTGTACTGCATCACACCCTGCCAGAGGGCACGCGTGCGGTATCAGCGATCTCGGTGAACGAGATGGGAAGCGATTCGGGCGATACCGAAGCGATGCAGAAGATGGTGGGCTTTGTGGCAAGCATGGCGACGAATGTGGGCGCTGAGCAGATTCGGTTCTCGCTCCCTCAAGCCGATGGGGAGCGGTGGGTGCGTCCTGTCCTGCACAACCTTATGCCCCTGCCGATGGGTTCGGCGATGGTGCATGGGGGGCATCAGGAGCGTCTGCTGGCGATGTTCGATATGTTCGGGCGTCGTGCGCGTCAGCTGGCCGAACCACTGCCCGATGCGATAGCTTTGGCTTGGCTGTTCGGACTATCGGTTCCTGATCTTCCTGACGACTGCTATAAGGTCCTGCCGTCACGCCCAGCTTGTTTCTTGCCTCTGGATTCGTTCTGAAGTTATGACGCTGGAGATTGGGCTGACTCTGGGCTTGCTTATCGGTACGGTCGCTCTCTTCGTGAGCAACCGTTTGGCGCCTGAAGTCGTGGCACTCTTGTTATTGACCACTGTTATTGACCACGCTCCTGTTGAGCGGGCTTCTCACTCTGGAACAGGGGCTCGGTGGTTTCGGCAACCCTGCAGTGGTTACGGTTGCAGGAATGTTTGTGTTGAGCGAAGGGTTGCGTCGGACAGGGTTTCAGGTGGCTCGGATGTTGGAGCGTGTGGCGCGTCGGGATGTCTGGCTGGCGGTGTGGTTAATGCTGTTCGGTGCTGCGGGGCTTTCCATGTTTATGAACAATACGGCTGTCGTCGCCTTACTGATTCCTGTTGCGTTGCGGATTGCCCAGCTGGCGAGCCAAAGCCCCTCGCAATGGTTGCTTCCCCTGTCTTATGCCAGCATGTTCGGTGGGGTCTGTACGCTGATAGGCACTTCCACGAACCTACTGGTCAGTGGGGTGGCTCAACAGCGGGGTTTGGAGCCGTTCAGGATGTTCGAGTTCACGCCGCTGGGGTTCATCTTTCTGGGAACTGGCATGCTTTACTTGGGGATAATCGGTGTGCGCCTTCTGCCTCGGCGGCGGACGCAGGCAGACCCCGCTGAGGCGTATCAGATTAGGCGTTACCTTGTGGATGTGGGGGTGGACGAGCAGGCGTGTTCAGCGGGTAAGCCGCTGATGCAGGCTGACTTCGTGCGCGATCTCGGCGTGGAGGTGCTGGACATCTGGCGCAACGGAGTGCCTCTTCTCCCTCTCCCTGATCGACGGATTATGGCGGGCGATGTGCTACGCGTACGCTGTAGCATAGACAAAATATCCCACTTACCAAGCTATGGTCTGGTGCCAATACCAACCCCCCGCTTCCACGATGAGCCCGATGAGAGTCTCTTGGCGTAGGTAGTTATCACGCCGAACGCCTCTGTAGCAGGCAAATCGCTCAAGGAGAGCCGATTCCGCAACCGCTTCGGGGCGACGGTGCTGGCACTGCGCCATCGCCAGGAGACCGTTCTGGAGCGGATTGCCGATGTGCCGTTGCTATCGGGCGATACCCTCTTGGTGCGCATTCCCCGCGATCGCCTCCCCGAAATCGCCCAGCACCCCGACTTTCTGCTCATCTCCCAGCACGAGATCGCCCCCTACCGTCCCCTGAAAGCCCTGCTGGCGGGGGCGATTATGGCAGGCACCATTGGTGTGGCATCGCTCGGATGTCAACCGACTGTGGTCGCTGCGCTGGCAGGCGCGTTGCTGATGGTTCTGACCCGCTGTCTGAAGCCTGAGGAGGCGATTCAGGCTGTCGACGGGCGCTTGATCGTGATGTTGGGGGGCATGCTGGCTTTAGGCACGGCGATGGAAACCACTGGCGCCGCACGCTGGATAACAACCCAGATGATGCAAACGCTGAGCGCACTGGGACCGTGGGTGGTCCTGAGTGCGTTCTATCTCCTCACCTCACTCCTAACGGAGGTGATGTCTAACAATGCGACAGCGGTACTGATGGCAACTCTGGCGATTGAGGTGGCGAATACGCTGGGAGTGGACGCGCGTCCGTTCCTGTTTGCGGTAGCCTTCGCTGCCTCCGCCAGCTTTATGACCCCGATGGGCTACCAGACGAACATGATGGTGTTTAGTGTAGGGCAGTATGAGTTTCGCGACTTTTTGCGCGTCGGAGCTCCACTGAATCTGCTCTTCTGGATTCTGGCAAGCTTACTGATCCCGTACTTCTGGAAGTTGTGACGTCCTCCCCTCAATATATTGAGGGGCATCCTTATTCCGGATGCACGCAGGGCTTTGTCCCTGCGCTCCGGTTCGGCGACGCCGTTCCAACCCATACGGAATGACACGACCACAGGCCGCGCCACACGGCCACTGCTCCCCTTCAAGGTACGGGTTAACGGGAGATACCTGTTCATCCCATAATGATCCCCCGTTTTTCTAAAGAAAGATGGGGACGGAGCTTATGGCAGGAATCGAATGTGCTTGCGCCGAACTATACAACAGGTGAGGGCACAATGGTAAAGGCGATGGCGTGGACTTGGGAATGGTGGCGTTATCTGTGTGGCATTCCGGCGCAGTTGTGGGGCAACCCAGTGGTGGGGCGCGAGGTCCGCGTGCGCGCGCGCGTGGGGCGAGGCTATCTGCTTCAGAGCGCCTATCTTGGCTTCCTGATCTTGATTACTTTGCTCACCTACACGAATGTGGTTTCGAAAGAGGTGGGACGCAACCCGTTCTCAGCACAAGAGTACCTGCAAGACTTCCACAGCGTGGTAATGGGTACTCTAACCGCCTTGATTGTGCTGATTGCTCCTGGATTGACCGCAAACGCCATTACTTTGGAACGCGAACGGCGCACTATAGACCTTTTGGTGGCGACCCCACTTACCGCACGGCAGCTTTTGACGGGCAAGTTGGTTGGCTCGTTTGCATTTATCGTTCTCCTGCTCGCGTTAGCGTTGCCCATCAGTGGAGTAAGCCTGCTATTGGGTGGCACCACCTTTCAAGAGCTACTGGAAACCTACTTGCTGATAGCCCTCAGTGCGATGGTCATCAGTGCGATTGCGCTGTTCAGCTCGGTTTATGCGCGTTCCTCCACCGTAGCGGTTTTCTGGAGCTATTTGCGGGTAGGGATCTTCGTGGGCGTTTTGGTGATAATGACCGCTTTTTTTCAAGCTGCGTGGAGTCTGGGAGGGGGGAAGGCTACAGGACGCGAGCTGATCTTTCCGATAGCGGCGCTGAGCCCGTTTTATGCGTCTTATATTGCCGATACCTTTGTGCCGATAATGGGCTATGATCTGCCTGGGGTGCTGGTGGGCACCCTCTTTTGCCTGATGGCGACACGCCTTTTGCTGACAGGGGCGGCATTCAAGGTAGGGCTGTACGACAAAGATACACTCCCCTCTTTGCGCAAGCAGATGCTTCTGTTTGTCTTTCTGTTGGCGTTGCTGAACACAGCGCCCCTGTTGCAGTTCGCTAGGGCCAACATGGAACCGATCGCTTGGATGTTATTATTTTTAGCGATGCTGATGCCTCTGCTTCTGCTTTTTATTGCCCCTTATGGAGCGCATGGGGGGCGTTCCTACGATAATGATGGGGCGTTCCGACTGAGTCGGATGTTTAATGCCAACCCTTCTGGCGCCCTGCCGTATCTGATGGCGTTTTGGGGGGCGGGCGTTGCCGGCTTGCTCATCAGTGTGTGGCCGCACCGCGCCCTTATCTCCGTAGATGGTTGGATAGCCATCGGCACGATGCTGTTTTACTACACGGGGCTGTGGGTCTTTTTATGGGCGTTGGCGCGTGCCGCCTCTGCCCTTTTGCGAGGTCGTTCGGTCGTGGGAGCGCGTCTGTTGACCTTAGCCATCTATACCGCTCTTTTTGTGGGACCGTTGATGGTGTATCTGGCCAGCTTTGCAGGCCCAGTTTTACGCGCCTCCATTATCTTCCCTGTGATAGCCTATTCTGAGCTGTATTGGGATACTCCGATGGAGGCGAGCTCCCAGTTCTTTGTGTATGGCTCTGCGCTTTGGGGAATCGGTACCTTCGTGAGCTATTTGCATGAGCGATATACGAATCGAGGGCGGGATGTGTCATAATTAAGGGTCGCTTTGGCAAACGCATCGAAGAGGAATGAGAGTATGATAGAGACCACAGTGCCTTCACCGCAAGAAAAGTTGGCGATGGACTACTTAGCGCGTCGTGTGCTGTTGAGCTTCATGGCGGATCGTTCCGTTCCCCTGCGTTCGACAGAGTTGCGTGAGCGTGTTCAGGATTTGGGTTTAAGCTCCAGCGAGTTGCGTGCCCTGCTCTGGAATCAACCTGAGAAGTTTATCCAGGAGGAGCGTCGCTGGCTGCCGCTGTACCGCAAAGTATCGAATCAGCTTCCCGTGGTGGCGTTTATCGAGCGCGTGGTGCGTGCGGTGGGTGCGCCGGTGGCGCGCAATTCCCTCGCTTTGGAGCTGGGCGCCCGCTACCGTCGGAGCCACGAGTATTTCGAGACCATCTTGCCCCGACTGTGCCAAAACGCTCAGACCGTGTTCATCACGCCCAGCCAGTTTGTGGGCTTGCGCGAATGGCTCTTCCGCCCAGAGTGGATTGAGCCCATTGCCTATCTATGGGAAGAGCCTGCAGAACGCGAGCGTGCTGTTCACGACGCGCTCTTCTATAACGACCTCGCTTGGCAAGAGGTAGAACCCTACCTCAAGCGCGCACGCAAGATGAAGCTCGACTTCACCCAGCCAACTTGGGTGCTGGAGTTTCTGAAAGCGACGGACGAACCCCTTCCCAACCGCTTGCTGGGCTTTCTGCACTGGTACTTCAATCTGGATCCGGATCCGCGATGGGTATTCCCCTATGATGGGGTCACCCTCTTTGAGGCGGTTTACAGCACAGGCGACTACACTTGGGGTTCCGACGGGCGGTGGTATCCGCCGTCTATTGAGGCAGAGTGGGTCGAGTTGGGACGGGCGCGTGTGCGTCAGTGGCTGGCCGAAATGCCCGCTGAAGAGACCCAACCCCTCGAACTGCGCCATGAGGAGATCGAACAAATTGTCTCGCAACTCCTCCAGCAGAAGGGGATCGCGCGTGCCTCTCGACTGCTGGGAGAGATGTTCGAAGTCTCGCCCAAAAGTCGTACCTTCCGTGAAGACCTCGACACGCTAATTACGGCTCTCTGGAGCGATGGACGGCTCATCTGGTACGGCTACGACCGCTTCGGACGCGAGGAAGACCTTCCCGAATATGTGCAGACCGTGCCTATCGCCTTCGAGTTTCCGCCTGTCCCAGATATTCGCAACCCGCAAGGCGAACCATACGATGTATTGCTCTCACCCGACGGCTACCCACGCCCGCTACGTGAAGAGATACGCGACCCACGCGCCCAAGATGTGCTGGATGAGGAGACCCCCCAAGCGGCGCCCGAAGTCCCCAACAAAGTTCGAGTTGTCCTGCGCCCCCCTCATAAGGACCTCGGCACCCTCCCCCTCTGTCAGATTCCAGTGGGCTTCTTTGCAGACGAGCCGCCCCTCCAGCAAATCACTTTCATCGACGAGAATAATCAGGAACACGAGGTATGGCTCAACCACAGCACGCGTCTCATCTACGGACTGTTCGATAAGTTCGCCCCGCTGAGCCCCCCTTCAGGAGTTGTCTTTGAGCTGGAGCGTACCGATCAGCCCGATAGGTTCTACTTCCGTTTGCTCAAAGAGACCGATCCGCTTTTGACCATCACCTCTTCGCGCTATGAGCGCCTGCTGAAACTTCAAGAAGAGGCGGATCAGCTCTCGACCTACCATCTCTTGGTCACGATAATGCGCGACCACCCGCGCGGAGCCGATTACCTCACTCTGCACAACGAGGTGAATGTGGTGCGCCGAACGCGACGCGAGCTGACGGCATCGATCCTCAGTGCCTATCCTTGCTTTGAGCTGCACAAAGGCTCGCCTGTGTGGCGTCTCAACGAAGACGAGATAGACAAGCCGATCGCCAAAAAGGCGCGCCCGTACCTGATAGGATAGCAATGCACCCGCAGATGCCTTTGCTGGATCAACTTCAGCAGTTGGATGATGAGCTGGATCAGCTCCACCAACTGCTGAAGCAACTCGACCCAGGCGACACCTTACGCCGACAAATTAATGAGTCGCGCCAACGGATGGAGCATGGCAAACAACGCCACCGCGAACTTCAGACATCCGCACAGGAACAACAACTCAAACTGCAGAGTATGGAGACCCGCATTCGCCAAGCAGAGGCAGACCTCTATTCGGGACGCATTCGCAACCCGCGCGAATTGGAGGCACTCCAACACGATATCGACTCGATGCGACGGCTCCACAACGAGATGGAGCTGGAACTCCTGCGCCTCTGGGAAGAGATGGAAACCCAAGGGCGCGAACTCCACAACGCCGAACAAGAGCTGAGCAGCATCGAAAAGATGTTCGAACACCATGTCCAGCGCTATCAAGCGCAAAAAGCCCGCATCGAATCGGAGATTGCCTGCCGCCAAGAGCGACGCACTCAACTCGTCGCCCAGATAGACCCCGCCGTCCTCCAGCGGTACGAGACACTCCGCGCCCGCCTCGCCAGACGGGCAGTCGCCCGAGTGGAATCGGAGGCTTGTGCCGCATGTAGAACGAAGCTGACGCCCTACCTCGCTAAACGCCTCAGAGAAGAGACCGAACTGGTAACCTGCGAAAGCTGTGGACGCCTCCTTTACTTACCCGAACCGATCGCCTCAGACACGGCGTAAGTCCACCCCCTCTTAAACGGAATGCGTAAGGAAGGTTTTTGCGCCTACGGCGCGCAAGTTTGCGAAGAGATTCGACACGCAATCCCCCCTCTGGAAAGGATGCCCGCCGAGTGGGCATCACTCACTGAACTGCTGTTCCGCCTGCAGGTGTGCTTGGCTCTCTTTCAACCGTGCTATCCTCCCACACGGATTGCCGTTTGGAAGCGCGCCTTGCGCCGTGTCTTGCGCGCCTTGTACGCGCTCGAACTGTGTGAGCGGCTGATCGAGTGGATTGGCTCTCTGCATGTGGAATCGCCTTATCGCGTTGGGGTTCGGCGCGCCCAGCTTCGGTTGAACCAGCATCACCAACTCCTTGTTCAGCGCCTTCAGCAGGCATGGGAGCGGTTTCAGCGGGCACACGTCCTTAATGAGTTAGGGGGGCTGTCTCGGCGCTGGCGCGACTCGTTCGCCCATGAGCCGATATGTCTGGAATACGCCCGTCAGCGTTGGCACGCGCTGGTGCGCGAGCATCTCCCTGCGCTTGAGGATACCAAGCAGGAGTTAGAGGCGCGCTGGGGGCGTGTGCGTACGCTCCAAGTCGCTGGCGCAATATTGGAGCCGATTCTGGGAGAGTCGCTCGTGCCAGAAGCGTGGCATCACCACTATCAGCAACTCGATGCGGAGCGATTCCATCTCTATGCTTATCGGCAGATAGCCCGCCTAATCGAGTCGGAGCGGGCACTCACTGCCCACTATCATGGGCATTTGCGTGCCTTCGGAAAGGTGCGACCGGGAATGGAATATCTATTGCAGGAGTTAGCATCCGCCTCTACGGAATCCAACCTCTCTCACAATCAGCGCGATTTGGGGTTTCCGTGACGTCCTTCCCTCCATCAATGGAGGGGCATCCTTATTCCGGATGCGCGCAGGGCTTTATCCCTGCGCTCCGGTTCGGCGACGCCGTGCCACCCCAGACGGAATGACACGACCACAGGCCGC
>PSLB01000023.1:0-18168 GCA_040289385.1 Armatimonadota bacterium | reverse complement strand
GGTTCTGAGGAGATTATACCACGGAGATTATACCACACGAGAGGAGTCAAGGCGGCGCTCCTACCCAGGCCTAAAGGCCTGGGTCTCCGCGCCGCAGTACACGGATGAATCCGCCCGCTCCAACGCGCGTGCTATTCTGGTTGTGGTTACCGTTTGCACTCAGCTTCACCCTGATGATGATGGATTCGCCTGCCACGAGCGCCATCCTCAGTCGCTTTCCCGATTCCGCTACTCAGTTGGCAGGCTTCGGAGTGGCGTTGGGGTTATCGCCATTGATCGAGAGCCCCGTGATGATGCTGCTAGCGACCACCATTGCGCTCGTGCGAGGACGCGAGTCGTTTCTGGCGCTTGCCCGATTTGTTCTGGTGCTAATTGGAGCCTTGACGGTTCTCACTGCGCTGATTGCCTACACGCCTCTGTATGATGTCATCGCTTTGCAACTCTTAGGGCTTCCCGAATCGGTTGCCGAATCGGGGCGGATGGCGATGCGGGTGATGCTTTTATGGTCGGCACTTATCGGCTGGCGACGCTTTCTGCAAGGGGTTCTCATACGCTACGTGGGGGCGCGGTTTGTGACATGGGGCACAGCGATTCGACTTCTTAGCATCGTGGTGACAGGGGTAGCTCTGTTGTGGGGAAATCGACTGCCAGGCGCCGTTGTGGGTGCCCTTATGGTGATGACAGGGGTCTTAGTCGAGGCGGTTGCCACCACTTTATTCGCCTATCCCCTATTACGCCAGCACGTGCTTCCCCATTGTGAAGAGACTCCACCACCCGCCCAGAGTGCAATCTGGCGGTTCCATCTGCCCTTAGCGCTCACCACTTTACTGACCTTGCTAGGGCATCCCCTCACAGCGGGGGCATTAGCGCGGATGCCCGCCCCTGAAATCACGCTAGCTTCGTGGTCGGTGGTGTTCGGCTCTTTGCTGGTCGTGCGCAGCTGGGGCATGGCGCTTCAGGAGGCGAGCGTGGCAGGGCTCCAGCAGGGAGTTTCGCTGGAGAGGCTCAAGCGGTTTACCCTCTGGGTTGCGTTGGGTCCCACAGGCGTTCTGGCGGTAGCGGTTATCAGCCCCCTCTTGGAGTGGTTCACCGAGCGCTTGCTCTCTTTGGAGCCACAACTTAGCCCCCCTGTGCACTATGGAATAGCCCTCTGCTTGCCTCTCCCCGCAATCACTGCGTTAAGTTCTACTTTACGCGGAATTCTTATATAACGCAAGCAAACACCTGTGGTCTACCGGGGCATGACGGTGAATCTGATGGTGAATGCTGGCTTACTCTTTGTGGGCGTTTGGTTCGCAGGCGGCGGGATTCCATACGGTGCTGACTTAGGGCTAACGGTGGGTATTCTGGCATTCCAGATAGCTGGTTTGGCAGAAGTTCTCTATTTAGCTGGCTGGGTGAGCCGAAGCGTGCCGGCACCTGCCTAAAATCCATCTACTGAAGGGTCTTGGAGGTGAAAAGTAGAGTTCAACAACGCCACATAGACGCGTTCGCCCGTATGCTCAATCAGGGAGAGGCTGGTATTATCCAGCCGAATGCGTCGGTAGGTCTGCACATCACCTCCAAGCACCTCGCACAGAATGATACGCAAACTACCTCCATGCCCTACGATAACCCATTCGCCATCCGCATGAGTCTTGAATAAGGCATGGATAAAGTCTGACACTCGTTCCCAGAAGAGGCTCATCGGCTCGGCGCTGGGCGGTGTGCCGTTGAGAGGGTCATAAAGATAGGTCAGGTGCTGGTCATGGTATCGCTGACGCACCTCATCTAAGGTAAGTCCTTCCCAATCGCCCCAGTAGCGTTCCCGCAAGCGTGGCTCCAAAGAGAGGGGTACTTGTAAGGCGTGTGCGATTGGCTTGGCTGTTTGTGAGGCGCGCAGAAGATCGCTGGTGTAGACGCCTTGCGGGCTGCGCACGCACTCTGCAAGCCAGTGCGCTGCCTGCTGTGCCTGCCTTACCCCCACCGAATCGAGCGGGACATCCGAATGCCCCTGAATGCGACCCGTCTCATTCCAAGCGGTCCGCCCATGGCGCACCAGATACAACCGAAGCATGTAAGCAGAGTGTACCCGATTCAGACCCTCACATCGATATTCTTGCCCAGCCCCTGAAACTGGTCCAGCAGGGTTGCCCTCTGCTCTTTCTGAAGGTTGAGCGTTTTCTTCGCTAATTGGAGCTGCGCCTGCGCTTTGATACTCTGTTCCCCCGCATTAACGGCGCGGACCATCGTTTCGGAAACACCTTTAATCTGCATAGGCTCTATCTTCGGCAGGGGCAGTGTCTCTTTTACCGTAGGATTATCAGCATTTGTGCCACTTTTAGAGGTATACTTGTATGGAGCCGTATGAGCCCGTGGATCTTGCGCGCTATAGTGGCATGTGCGATTGTGGTAGGGGGGGTGGCAATTTTTTCTCCTTTGTCCGCCCTTGCGGACACGCTCTTGGTGCTTGTGATGGGCGGTCTACTGGTCGTCTACTGGTTCTTGCGTTGGGTGGCTCAGCGCTACGCACAGTTGGAGGATCGGATACAGATCTCAGATACAGAGAAGGGGATGCATCATCTGGAGTTAGCTCGCTTGCGCCGACGCTTCATCAGCATGGTGGAAGGTCTACCCATCCCGATAATGATTGGCGATAAGGAGGCGAACCTGCGCTTTGTTAATCATGCCGCTTTTGAGTGGTTCGGTTATCGCCCGCTCACGGGCAAGTCGATGATTGCGCTCACCTTCTGCTATGACCTTTATGTGCTTTACCTCCACGCCGTTCAGCGACGCTATCAACTGACCAGCGAGCTGGTGCTGAACTATCCGCACGAGCGTCATGTGGTTGCCAGCATCTGGTATCTCGGCGACGACGGCAACACGCCCCTATTTGCGGTCGCGCTTCTGGATAAGAGCGAACTGGTCCGCTTGGAGCAGGTACGTCGGGACTTTGTGGCGAATGTCTCGCACGAGTTTCGCACGCCGTTAGCCTCCATTCGTTCGCTGGCAGAGACGGTTCTGCACGATGGGCAGATGTCCGCCGAAACACGCGAGCGATTCCTTCAACTGATTATTCAGGAGACCGATCGGCTCACCCGAATTGCGAATGACCTGCTGGTGCTCTCGCGTGCGGAATCGCTCCCTCCGCAGAAGGAGCCTATCGACCTGGCATCGATTATCTGTAGTGCTGTCCAGCAAGTACAAAATGAGGCGAAAGCACACGAGGTCTCTATCGAATGTCAGGTTCAAGAGCCCCTTAGGTTGGATGCCAATAGCGATCAGATGATACAAGTCTTGCTGAACTTGCTGACCAATGCCATTCGGTACAACAAGACGTACGGGAAGGTGTGGGTGCGTGCCGAACGGCGCGAGAGCGGCGTGGTCATCGAGGTACAAGATACAGGCATCGGAATCCCCACCTCCGAGATTCCCCGCATTTTCGAACGCTTCTACCGCGTCGATAAAATGCGCTCGCGCGATACGGGGGGCACAGGACTGGGGCTGTCAATTGTCAAGCATATCGTGGAGGCGCACGGGGGGCGCGTGGAGGTGGAAAGCGAGTACCGTGTCGGTAGCACCTTCCGCGTGTGGCTCCCAATCCAGGAGGGGTACAATTAGCCCACTATGGAGCTGCCAAAAGCTTATTTCGAGCGAATTCGGGCACAAATTCAAGAGTTGGAACGCCGTTCACTCTTGGCGATAGAGCAGGCAGTAGAACGGTGTGTGGCATGCCTTCAAAAAGGAGGGGTTATCCATGTGTACGATACGGGGCATCTGGTATCACGTGAGCTGATCAATCGGGCTGGGGGGCTCGCAGGCCTTACCCCGTTCCAGTTCGACTTACAGGTGCATAACCCGAACCCTTATCGTGAGGCACAGGGGGTCAACGGGCAGACGCGCCCCGAAACTGTGCGGGCCATCGTCTCTGCAGCGCTGGACAGGAGTCGAATCCTACCGGACGATGTGCTAATTATCGGCAGTGTCTCTGGCAAGACGCCGTTCCCTGTAGAGCTGGCACTGCAGGCGCGCGAGCGGGGCGTCTTCGTCGTGGCGCTCACTGCACTCGACTATTCCTCAAGGCTCCAATCGGAGCACGAGTCGGGCAAGCGCCTATTTGAGGTCGCCGATCTGGTCATCGACAACGCCGCTCCGTACGGCGACGGCATTCTGACCCATGAATCGCTGGAGGTGCCGTTCTGTCCGGCGTCGGGAATCGGGGCAGCGGTGGCACTTTGGGCGGTCATGGCGGGAATCGTGGAGCGGATGCTCCAATCGGGGCATCCGCCTACCGTGCTTGCCAGCATCAACCGCCCTGATGGTCAGGAGCGCTACAAACAGAGCCTCGAAACCTATAAGCAGAAGGGGTACTGAAATGGAGACGCCGAAAAAGATACTGTTCGTGTGTGTCGGCAACACGTGTCGGAGCCAGATGGCGGAGGGGTTCGGCAACTTCTTCGGGAACGGGCGCGTGGTCGCCTTCAGTGCCGGCACGATGCCTGCAGGCTATGTGCATCCGAACGCCATCGCCGTAATGAAAGAGAAGGGCATCCATATCGCCCACCAGAGTTCCAAAAGTGTCACAGAGTTCGATCTTACTCAGTTCGATGCGGTGGTGAGCCTGTGCGAGGCGGACATCGACAGCCTCTGCCCCGCCCTCTATATGGGGATCAAAGAGCAGTGGAATATCCCCGACCCAGTAGGCAAACCGCTGGATGAGTTTCGGTGTGTGTGCGATCTGATTGAGGCGCGCGTCAAAGCACTCATCAATCGCTTGCTAACCCAAGACGATGGATGCTAAGCGCATCGTGATCGCCAGCCACAACCGCTCCAAGTCCAAAGAGATCGCAATGCTTCTGGAGCAGGAGCTGGGCACTTTGGGGGTCTCAATTGCCCTGTTAAGCGACTATCCTGGCGCGCCCGTGCCCGAAGAGAATGCCGAGACCTATGTCGGAAACGCTATTATTAAGGCGCGTGCATGTGCCGAATTTACGGGTGAGATCTCCTTAGCCGATGATGCAGGCTTGGAGATCGATGCAATTGGAGGGCAACCGGGGCGATTCTCGCGACGCTTCGCTGGCGAGGAGACACCTTTCCATGTCAAGATGGGGATCCTGCTCAACATGCTGAGCACAGTCCCCGACGAGCGCCGTACCGCACGCTTCCGATGCGCCCTCGCGATCGCTACCCCACAAGGCGGCCTCTACACCTTCGAAGGCACTTTGGAGGGACGCATTGCGCAGGCACCACGAGGACAGGCAGGATTCGGCTACGACCCTATCTTCTATGTGCCCACATTAGGATGCACGCTGGCGGAACTCCCCTCGGAGTTCAAGAACCGCATCAGTCATCGCGCCCAAGTGATGCGCGAAGCGATGCCCACCTTGCGTGCGCTCTTCGAAACCCTGAACTCCCCACCGAAGTGAAGAGGGTTGCCCGAATCTACTCCTCTGCTTGCGAAGCCCATCCCGCAGGGGGATCTCGGCGCAAGCCCAGCCAACAAAGACGCCCTAAGACAACCGCTACCAGCGCCAGCCCTGCCAGCACCCCACGCGGGGGGATTCCCCCCAGAGATGGTCCTTTCTCTAACTCTGTAGCGGGCATAAACATCACTGCGATCAGAGCCAATATCCCCGACACCATCGTAAACGCCGACATCGTGATCAGCACAAAGTAGCCGATGCCGAAGCCTGCAAGCAAAGCGATCGCCCCCAGAACCTGAAGGGTAGCGAAAAACTTGAGGCTTGCAGACACAGAGGCCCCTTGAAACACCTGATGCCAAGTGAGGCTCCCGATTATCAGCCAAAGGAGCGCAATTAGGCGAGTGGCAGGCTTCACGCCAAGCCCTCCTGCTCCGCAAGTCGGTGAGCGTGGCGGTCTAACCGCATCAAGGTCTCCCCTACATCCGATTCGGTGGCGCGTGGGTTGAGGGTACACATCCGCAGAACTGCCTGCCCTTTGAGCACCGTAGAGCTGACTAGGGCGAACCCCTCCTCCAGCATCGCGCTCACCAGCCGACGCTGGATGATATCGACTCGACTCGGTGGGCTATCAGGTGGCTCATAGCGAAATGCTACAATCCCCAGGCTCGCTGGCGAGACCACGCGCCAGCACGGCATGCCGCGTAGAGTGGTCTCTGCTACACGCGCCAAATGCAGGTTATGCTCCATCGCCCGACGAAACGACTCTATCCCGAACACCTTGAACGCCATCCACACCTTCAACGCTCGGAAGTTGCGCGACAGCTCCACGCCATAGTCGCAGAGGTCTACGCCTGGCGTGCCCTGCTCCTTATCCTGCAGGTATGGGGGAAGAATGTGAAACGCTGTGCGGAGATGGTCAAACTGGCGCACGAGGATACAGCCCGCCATCATCGGCTGGTAGAGCCACTTGTGCGGATCTAACGCCAGCGAGTCGAGCCGTCCAATCCCTTGCAAGCGTCGTTTCCCTTCTTCGGTTAGCACTGCAGGTGCGCCGTAGGCGCCATCGGCGTGAAGCCATAAGCCCAGCTCAGCACAAAGATCAGCAAGTGCCTCCAGCGGATCTACAGCGCCCGTATTCGTCGTGCCTGCATTCGCCACTACACAAAAGGGAAGCCAACCTGCCTCCTGATCGCGCCGAATCTGCTCAGCAAGACGCTCCACAGGAAGACGGAACCCACTGTCCGACTCGATGACGCAAATCTGCTCTGCACGGAAGCCAAGCAGCCGCAGGGCACGCGCCACGCACGAGTGTGCCTGATCCGAGTAGTAGACCCGTCCCCGCGCAAGCGCTTCGGGGTACTGCGCACGCGCGGCGGCCAAGCCGACAAGGTTCGCCACCGAACCCCCACTCACGAACAACCCGCCCGCGCTTTCGGGCAGACCCACCAGCTGACGCAACCAGTCGATGACCACACGCTCCACTTGCGTGGCGCCTGCACCGACCATCCAAGTGCCCACGAAAATGTTCATCCCTGCAGCGAGGGTCTCCGCCAGCACACCCACATAGTTGTTGGGTGCAGGCACAAAGGCAAAGTAGCGAGGATGGTCTACCTTCACGAGATGCGTTAGCACCTTCTCTTCAAATTCGGAGAGCACCGATTCGAACGCCTGCGGGGTGTGAGGAATCGGCTCGTTGAGCAGGGCTTCGAGTGTCTCACGGGCAGGGCGCGTGCCTATCGGGCGATTGGGGAGATTCTGCCAGTAGTCCACCAACCGATCGATGATCTGATAGCCGATTCGCCGCATCGTTTCGGGGTCTAACTCCAGCGGTGCCACACCCGTATTGTACCCCATCAGCCCTGCTCGGCTCGGCGCACCTTGCGTTTGATTCGTGTCAGTGCGTTATCGACGGCTTTGCGGGAACAGCCCAGCAGAGTCGCAATCTCCCGATAGGTTCGCCGTTGCGACCAAAGTTCCAGCACTTGCGCCTCCAGCGTGCTGAGCCGCTTCGAGAGCGTCTGTTCCAGCTCTCGAAGCTGTTCCTGTTCTATCAGTTGATCCAGCACGGAGGGCGCCGAGTCCACCAGATTTGCCCAATAGTCCTCGGTTTCGGGGTCCGGGCAGGACGGGAAGGTTATCCACACCATGCGTCTGGCACGGCGAAGCGCACTCAGGATCTGCCGTCGGATGCAAAGAAGGGAGTATCGGTGCGCCACCTGCTGAACCAGCGGGCGATACCACTGCAATAGCGTCTCCACTGCATGTTCATCTCCTTGCTGTGCCCGACTGATTAGCCAAGCCACCTCAGCCGTTCTGGGGTCTTCAGACATACAGGCCCACCGTCTCTATCTGCCGCAAACGTAACCGCTATAGCCCAACTTTGTGCAGAAGCGAAGTAGGCACCAACGGAGGTTTAGTCCGTTATGTCCCTGCCTTGAAAAAGTGGTACATCACATAGAGGAGATAAATGCCGCTCAGCGTCGCCAAGCCGAAGATGATGAAAACCCCCATACCCGTATCTCCTGCTATCATCGAGAACATCGCCGTGAAATAGAGCAGAGCGGTCAAGAGTGCCACTCCCGCAAAACGCCTCGAATGGGGGTTCGGCGGGCGCACAATATTGCGACAGGTGGGACACTCCGTCGCCCGACTCGCATCCGATTCGGAGAGAAGGCTCCCACAGTACGGGCAACGACGCACCATCGCCCAGAGTGTACCTCAGCGAGGGGTATAATTCGAGACGGAACGATGAAGATTATTCTCCCTACAGGCGAGCTGACGGTACCGCCAGAGTTTCAGTCCTTCTACACGATGCAGGAGGACGGGATTGTCAAGTACCCTGCCCCTGTGCTGAGGAAAAAAGCAGCGCCTGTTGCACGCTTGACGCCCGACATCGAAGCGCTGATCGATCAGATGATGGCCTCGCTAAAGTGGTGGAACGGGCTGGGCATCGCGGCCCCGCAGGTAGGCGTGTCGATGCGCGTGCTCATTCTGGCACCTCCCGATCAGCCTGTGCGCGTGGTGCTGAACCCACGCATTTTGGAACGCTCCGCCGAGCAGGTTGTGGATCTCGAGGGCTGTCTGAGTGTGCCGGCGCTCTACGGTAAGGTCAAGCGTGCGCGCGCGGTGGTGGTACGCGGGCTCAACCGACGCGGTAAGCCCATCCAACTCACTTTAGAGGGGGTCAGCGCCCGCATCGCCCAACACGAAATCGACCATCTGGACGGCGTCCTGTTCATTGATCGCGTGGAACCCGAATCGCTCTTCTGGAACGACCCGACCCCGAAGGAGGAGGAAACTATCTGAACCGCCCTCGTATTCTCTATCTGGGTTCGAGCGCCTTCGCCGTGCCCCCCCTTGAAGCGCTTCATAAGGCAGGCTACCCGATTGTTGCCGTAGTGAGTCAGCCCCCGAAGCCCGCAGGCAGAGGCATGCGCCTGACCCCTACGCCCGTACACACGCTCGCAGAAGCGCTCCGCCTCTCTGTGTTGACCCCTGCGCGCGCACGCGACCCGCAATTTATCGAGCAGGTGCGCACCCTGAAACCCGATCTGCTCATATTGGCTGCCTACGGCAAAATTTTGCCCCCAGAACTGCTCCAGATTGCACCGCTTGGCAACTGGAACCTGCATGCCTCGCTCCTTCCACGCTATCGGGGCGCTTCCCCTATCCAGTATGCCCTGCTCCATGGCGAACGCGAAACGGGGGTCACGCTGATGGAGATGGTCGAAGAGATGGATGCAGGCGATATCTACCTCCAACGCGCCGTGCCGATCCAACCAGATGACGACGCAGGCACTTTGGAAGCACGGCTGGCTCAGGGCGCACGCGAACTGCTGTTGGAGGGTTTAGCCCGACTCTCTGCAGGCACGCTCACCCGAACCCCTCAAGATTCGACACAAGCCACCTATACGCGCCCCATCCAAAAAGCGGACGCCCGTCTCCGCTGGGAGGAAGCTGCCGAGCTATGTGCCAATCGCATCCGCGCTTTCTCTCCTAAACCAGGCGCATTCACCAGCTTCCGTGGCGCCCACCTCAAAATCTGGCGCGCGCTTCCCGTAGAGTATGGCCACAATGCCCCGCCGGGCACGATCCTACAGGCGCATCCTCACACCCTGCTGGTCGCCTGCGGTACCGACGCGCTCCAGCTGAAAGAGGTTCAACCCGAAAGCCGTGCCCGCATGGCTGCTGAAGCCTTCGTAAACGGCTACCAGCCCCAACCGGGCGAACAGCTTGGCTAAAAAGGTATCCTTTCGCTATGTGTGGACGCTTCGCCTTGTTCGCCTCCGCCGAAGAGCTGGAACGCCACTTCCAAGTGCCACTTCCCTTTGCGGTGACACCACGCTACAATATCGCGCCCAGCCAACCAGTGCTGGCTTTAGCCACCTCAACCGATGCCCCTGAGCCCGTGTGGATCCACTTCCGCTGGGGACTGGTTCCCCGCTGGGCGAAAGACCCCGCCAGCGGCAACCAAATGATCAATGCGCGTTGCGAGAGCCTTCACGAGAAGCTCGCATTCCGTTCTGCCTTTCGGCACCGACGCTGTATTCTCCCGATGAGCGGGTTTTACGAGTGGGCGAAGGTCGGTGCAAAGCGACAGCCCTACTTCGTCAAGCCCGCTACCGATTCCGTAATGGGAGTGGCAGGCTTGTGGGAACCCTGGCAATCGCCTGATGGCGCGGCGCTGACTACCTGCACCATCATCACGACAGGCGCAAACGCCACCGTGCGTCCGCTCCACCCCCGCATGGTGGTTGTGTTAGACCCCGCGACCTATGCTCTTTGGCTGGATCCGTCAACGCCTGTAGAGGCTCTTAAGACGCTCCTACGCCCTGCCCCCGAGACGCTGTTGACGGCTTACCCCGTCGGCACGCGCGTCAACAACCCCACCCACGACGCCCCCTTGCTGATAGAGCCACTCTCTCCAGAGCTCACCCTCTTTGAGGGGGGATAGCCTTAAAATTACACCGCCTCATTTGGCTTTCAGGGCGGAGAGGATCTCCTGAACTCCCTGACGGGCATCCATAAACAGCATGAGGGTGTTGTCCATCGCAAAGAGCGGGTTCGGGATGCCCGCAAAACCAGGGCTCAAACTGCGCTTGATAACCACCACGCTCTTCGACTTGTCCACATCCAGTATCGGCATGCCGGCAATCGGGCTGTTCGGGTCGGTACGCGCTAAGGGGTTGACCACATCGTTCGCCCCAATCACAATCGCCACATCGACCTGCTCGAAGCGGGGGTTGATCGCCTCCATCTCTTGGAGCGCGTCGTAAGGTACATCCGCTTCTGCCAGCAGCACATTCATATGCCCCGGCATGCGCCCTGCCACAGGGTGGATGGCAAACTCCACGCGCGTACCCCGCGCCTTCAGTGCCTGCATCAGGTCACGAACCCTATACTGGGCTTGCGACACCGCCATCCCGTAGCCGGGCACAATCACCACATAACGCGCGCCCTCCAATAACATCGCCACCTCTTCAGGCGAGGTCGCCTTAACTTTGCCACCGTACACATCCTCCGCTTTCGGACCTGCTTCCGCAGGAACCCATACCCCAAACAGCACATTCCGCAAAGAGCGGTTCATCGCACGGCACATAATGGTCGTAAGGATAATGCCCGACGCCCCCACTAGTGAGCCTGTAATGATCAGCGCATGATTATTCAATACGAACCCGGTCGCCGCAGCCGCCAGCCCCGAATAGGAGTTCAGCAGGGCAATCACCACAGGCATATCCGCCCCACCGATGGGAAACACCAGCAGTAAGCCCACCACAGAAGCCACCGCCAAGATCGCCCAGTAGTAGCCCAGCGCCGAAGGATCCCCAGCCAGCCCAACGCCCAGCCCGATTGCCACCAGTACCAGCACCCCATTCAAATAGGGAAGCCAACGGATGGGAATCGGATTATCGCCTATCAAGCCTTGAAGCTTGGCAAAGGCGGCTAAGCTCCCCCAGAAGGTGACGGCGCCGATCAGCCCCGACGCCGCGCTAGCAAGGCTCAACTGCAACAGCGGAACGCTTGAACCCGCCTCTGACAGGTTGGCTTCAATTAGGCTGGTACCCGCCACCAACGCCGAGGCGCCCCCGCCAAACCCGTTCAGCAGAGCCACCATCTGGGGCATCGCCGTCATCGGAACCTTCACTGCCAGAACCGTCCCCACCACTGCCCCCAGCACTATCCCAACAAGAATCAGCTCAAAGCTCAAAATCTGACGGTGGACTAAGGTCACTCCTACTGCGAGGAGCATGCCCAGCGCGCCCAACTGGTTCCCGCGCACAGCCGTCCCTGGATGCGCCAAGCCCTTCAACCCAACGATAAACAGCACCGCAGAAAGCAGATATGCCAGATTAATCCACGCTTCGCCCATCCTACCGTTAAGTGTACCTCCCCTTCCAACGGCTTTGGGTACAATACCTCCACCATGAGCGCGTTCAAAATCGGCATCAACCCCTGGGCGATGCCCACAAACTGGGAGATCCAGACCTACTTGCGCCTTGCCAAAGAGTCGGGGTTCGATTCGATAGAGTTCAATATGGACTTAGAGGGTGCCATCAGCCCCCGGACCTCCGATGCCGAGGCCGCCAGCATACGCCTACTCGCCGATAGGGCAGGTATCGAGCTGAGTGCCCTCTCCACAGGCGTCTACTGGGCAACACCTTTCACCCATCCCGACCCAAAAGTGCGCGCCAATGCCATCGAACTGTGCCGACACCAGCTGCGTCTGGCTCAGGCGATGGGAGTCGACACCATCCTCGTGGTGCCGGGGGTCGTCTCCCCTGAAGTGCCTTACGATACCGCTTATGAACGCGCTCAAGACGCGCTCCGAACCTTAGCTTCCGAAGCAGAAAAGCGCAAAGTAGCCATCGCCATCGAAAATGTCTGGAACAAGTTCCTGTTGAGCCCGCTGGAGATGCGCCAGATCATCGACTCCATCGGCAGCGACTATGTCGGATGCTACTTTGACGCAGGCAATATCTTAGACTACGGCTTTCCCCAGCATTGGATTGCGATTCTCGGCACGCGGATTCGGCGCGTGCATGTGAAGGATTTCCGAACGGACATCGGCAACATTCAGGGCTTCACCAACCCGCTTCAGGGCGATATGCCGTGGCTAACGGTACGCTCCGCATTGGAAGCCATCGGCTACACAGGCTATATCACCGCTGAGGTCAGTGGGTATCGCCTGTTTCCCGAGCTGGGCATGCGCCATATAGCAGACATGCTACGCGCAGTCTTCAAAAGCTAACCTCAGGAGGCACGCATGAGAACGGACATCCCTAAGACCTACAACCCGCATCAGGTCGAACCCCTACGATACGCATGGTGGATGGAGCGTGGCGACTTCTATGCGACTATCGCTAACGACGGACGCCCCCGCTACTGCATCACCATCCCGCCTCCCAACATTACCGGAAGCCTCCATATGGGACACGCGCTCAACCACGCCATCCACGATGTCCTGCTACGCTGGAAACGCATGCAGGGCTATAATGTGCTGTGCGTGCCCGGCACCGACCACGCAGGCATCGCAACCCAAAATGTCGTGGAACGCGAACTCCTTAAGGAAGGCTTGACCCGACACCAACTGGGACGCGAGAAGTTTCTGGAACGGGTCTGGCAATGGCGCGAGCAATACGGTCACACCATCCTCATGCAGTTAAGAAAGCTCGGATGCTCCTACGACTGGCGCTACACCCGATTCACCTTAGACCCCGAATATGCAGACGCCGTGCTGGAGGTCTTCGTCCGCTGGTGGCAGGATGGGCATCTCTATATCGGGGAGCGGGTCATCAACTGGTGCCCCCGCTGTATGACCGCCCTCTCCGACATCGAAATCGAACAAGTAGACGAGCCCGGCAAGCTCTATCACATTCGTTACCCGTTTGAAGACGGGAGCGGAGCTGTAGTCGTGGCGACCACGCGCCCCGAAACCATGCTCGGCGATGTGGCTGTCGCGGTGAACCCCAGCGACCCACGCTACGACGGACTGGTGGGCAAATCGCTGATCCTCCCACTTGTGGGACGGCGCATCCCGCTGATTGCCGACCCGTACCCCGACCCCGCCTTCGGCACAGGCGCGGTCAAGGTCACCCCCGCACACGACCCCGACGACTTCGAAATCGGACAACGGCACAACCTCCCGCACCCCACAATCTTAAATTGGGATGGCACGGTCAATACTGAACGCCTCCGCGACGAACTGAACGCGCCGCACCACCCCTATCTCCAACGCTATCACGGCAAAGACCGCTACGAGGCGCGCCGGCTCATCGTCGCCGACCTCGAAGCCCAAGGCTTCCTGGAAAAGGCGGAAGATTATTCCATTCCCTTAGCGCGCTGCGAACGCTGTCATACCGTCATGGAGCCCCTGTTGAGCGAGCAGTGGTTCTGCAGAATGAGCGAAATCGCCCAGCCCGCTATCGAAGTGGTCAAGCAGGGCAAAATCCGCTTCTTCCCCGAACGCTATACCGAAATGTATCTGCAGTGGATGGAAAACATTCGCGACTGGTGCCTCTCACGCCAAATCTGGTGGGGGCACCAAATCCCCGCATGGTACTGCGTGGCGTGCCACCCCGAAAACTTCGCGCTGACCGATCGTGGCGAGTACCGATTGCTCAAGCGGGAGAGCCCCATCGTGCAAAAGAGTGCCCCCGACCGTTGCCCCCGCTGTGGGAGCCTCCAGCTGGTGCGCGACCCCGATGTGCTGGATACATGGTTCTCTTCTGCCATCTGGCCCCATACCGTTCTCGGCTGGCCCAACGACACCGAAGAGCTCCGCCTCTTCTACCCCACCGATGTGCTCCTCACCGCCCAAGAAATCCTCTACCTGTGGGTAGCACGCATGATGATGACGGGACTCTACTTCCAAGGCGACATCCCCTTCCGAGAGGTCTACATCCATGCCACGGTGCTCAATAAGGAAGGCAAGCGCATGTCCAAATCGCTCGGCACGGGGATAGACCCGTTGGAGCTGATAGCAAAGTACGGCACCGATGCCCTCCGCTGGTCGCTACTCCAGCAAGCTGGGATGCAACAGTCCATCCGCTTCTACGAGGAGCGCGTGGTGACGGCGCGCAACTTTGCCAACAAGGTCTGGAACGCCACGCGCTTTGTGCTCCTCAACTTGGAAGACGCCAATCTGGAAACCTTACGCCGTATCGGACCTCAGCCCGTCGATGCGCTGGATCGGTGGATCCTGCATCGGCTCCAACATACCATTCAGGCGGTTGACCAGGCGCTACGCGCCTACTGCTTCGATGACGGTGCGAACGCCCTCTACGAGTTCATTTGGAGCGAGGTCTGCGACTGGTACCTCGAGGCGGTCAAGCCGCGCCTCCAAAGCCCTACCCAACGCCAGCAGACTCAGGCGATGCTCTTGTACCTGTTCGACCAGCTGTTGCGTCTGCTCCATCCCTACATGCCCCATATCAGCGAAGAGCTGTGGCAAGCCATCGGCGCCACCCCCGACGAGCCCGCCCTCATCACCGCCCGATTCCCAGAAGTGAACCCCGCCATGTGCGACGAATCGGCCGCAGAGGAGATGGCACAGGTCTTCGAGATTATCCGAGCGATTCGCAACCTGCGTGCCGAGCTCAAAATCACGCCCGGCGCCCCCATCCCAAAGGCTTGGGTCCATCCCATCGGTTCGGAGAGCCAGACCCGCTTAGCGCCCTATTGCGCCCTCATCGCCCATCTGGCGTGGTGTCAAGAGATTGTGCTGGGCACGCCCCCCGAGCGCGCTCTGATGAACCCCGCCCCAAACGCAGAGGTGTTCCTCACCATTGCGGGGCTAGTCGATATCGAACGCGAACGCGCACGGCTCCAGAAAGAGCTGGCGAAGCTAGAAGCCGAGATCAAGCAGGTGCAAGCCCGCTTGCGCCACCCCCAGTTCCTGGAACGCGCCAAACCCGAAGTGGTTCGAGAAACCCGCACCCAAGAGCAAGCGCTGTGGGCACGCCATCAGCGTCTCAAGCAGTGGCTGGAACAGCTGAAGTAGGCTACCCATCCTTCTTCGCCTGCTCTAAGTTGACCAGCGTGCCCATCAGCGTCTTCTCGGCGGTGTTGGTGTCCTGCCCCTGAAGGGAGCGGATGGCTTGGGCCACCTGATGCGCCTCTTGAAGGCGCCCCTGCTGGAGCAGAAGGCTCTGCGTGCGTTGCAGCTCCTGCAGGGCCTGGGTCTGATTGAGCTGGCTGGAGCGCAACCCCATAATCGTCTTCTCCAGAGCGCGAGAGGTGGTGGCTACCTGAAGCTCGTTGGCAACGCGCGGGTCTTGAGGCAGGTTGGCTTGCACTGGGTCGGTTGTAAACTCCATCACCACCTCGGCGGCTTGCGTTTCGGTGCGCCCGGTGAGCACATCTTCCCAGCTGAGCTGCACCCCAGCCACCCGATAGACGCCTGCAGGATGGTTCGGGAACTCCAGCTCCAGCACAGGGGTCAGCGTACTCCCGCGCTCCACATCGACCAGCTGAATCTCGACAATGCGGCCCTGCACCTTCACCTCGCCACCGAACGCCTGACGCACCTGCACCCAGCGTGCCAGTCGAATCGTCAGCTTGGGATGGCGCGCCACGACGGTCATCAGGCGCACCAACTCCTGCTGGAACACTTCAGGAATGCGGTGGGGCTGGTCGATATAGTAGTACCGTCCCCCGCTCCGCCGAGCAATACCCGCTAACAGCTCCTCGTTGTAGTCGGGTCCGAAGCCCAACGCCGTCATGTGGAAGCCGAACGCCTTCGCGCGTGCAGCGACCCCGACGATGGTGGCGAAGTCTTTAATGCCTACGGTTGGCTCGCCGTCGGTCAGCAAGATCAGATGCGACTGGTAGCCCGGCAGGTTCACCGCCGTCACCTGTTGCGTGCCCACCACCAGCGCATCGTAAATGTTGGTGGTGTCGCCGACGGTCAACCGCATCAGATGCTCCTTTACCAACGGCTTGTTGACCATCTTGCGCGGGGGCATCACCACATCCACCGAATCGGAGAAGGTGACGATCGACAACACATCTTGCTCGGTGAGCTGATCCACCAGGTAGGCGCATGCCTGCTTAGCGTATTCGAACGGCGCGCCCTCCATCGACCCGCTGCGGTCCAACACTAGACAGAGATTGAGGGGGGCACGCCCTGACGCGCTTTGCGAGCACGTGATCTGGATCAGCAGCCCCTCGCGGGCCACGCTTTGCGCCAGAGCATACTTGCGTCCCAGAACCGTCTCCATCGTGAGGGAGGGCGAGGTGGCAGCTCCCAGCCCCGGAACCGCCTGAGTGCGGTTCGGGTCTAACACGGGCATAGAGAAGGCTTGGGTTCGGAGCAGATCGGGCATGCCCATCGCCTGGGTCCGATCGGGATCCCTATTGAACTGCTGTGTCTGGTCCATACGCTTGTTCACCCTAAGAGGTTGTTCGGCGGCGGCGGTCAGTTCCCTGCACTGGGGGGACAAAATGGCTTCCCGCATCCCCCAATTCGCCCCCAATTCGCCCCCAATTCGCCCCCAATTCGCCCCCAATTCGCCCCCAAACCCTTGACATCGGCGCGAAAATGTGCTATAATATAGGCGGCTGTGGGAAGTCTGACTTCCTGCACCACGAAGAACCGACAATAACACGCTTGAAGTGCTTTTGCAGTGTGGTCACTGCAAAGTCGCGTTCGGGTCGCTCCGAACCGCGACAACAACCTCGGAAAGGAGGATGTGTGATGAAACTTCACAAGTTACTAGCGATTAGCTTGTCCGTATTAGGGTTGAGTGCGATAGCAAACGCACAACAACCTCCTATATATACCCTGAGGTGGGATGCTCCTTCCCTAATCGATATTAACGGACCAAACGAGATCGATGTTCGTTTTCGATTCACTTCAGCGGACCTCAATAACTATCCCGCCTTTTATTCATGGGGTCTTGACGTAATTTTCGACTCCCGCAAGATCGACCTGCTTGTGTTCGGCAACATTAATGGTGTAATGAGGTGGTACGCAATCGGGGATGATATCAGGAACGACACTCGGGGTTTTTCCACAATAGGTCTGTGGCTCAACAGCACCTATCCAGCAGGAGGTGGATTCGGAGCCGTCCAGAGCCGCCAAGGAACGGTCACCAGGTTGAGGTTTTCCCTCGTAGCTGCCAGTCCTCAGTCACTATTACCTGTTGAGAATAATACTACTGAACCTCCTCCAAGCGAAACCCTGGAGAAGGGAGGCCTTGTCACTCGCATTGGCCCGAACACTTACGCCAACCGTGTTCCACTGAAAATTCGCTTCAAATTTAACAATCTCACCATCGGTGAGACGGTTGGCTTCACGATTTACGATTGGGTAATGATTGCTCCCGATCCCACTACTGGGCAGCTTCGCCGATTTGAAGGCACCTCACAGGTTGTGGGGAACATCTTCACCATCGTCCCCGAGCCTGCGAGCATGATCGCGCTGGGTAGCGGTCTGGTGGGCTTGCTGGCTCTGCGCCGACGCCGTACCAACTAAGGTCTCGTACGCTGTGCGTCCCCGATCTTTCGGGGAGTCCGCGCACCCGACCACGAAAAACGGCTCGCACCGGTCATCAGATCACGGCGGCGCGGAGACCCCAGGCTTCAGCCCTGGGGAGGAGCGCCGCCTTGCCTCCCCTCGCAAAATGTGGTAGTATATGAACATGCAGCGAACGATCAGACTTCGGCTGAAACCGACCCGCGAGCAGGCGGATGTGCTCCTGGAGACGCTGCGCCAGCACGCTGAGTGCTTCAATGCCGTCGCGGCCTATGGTTGGGCGCAGCGGGA
>PSLB01000022.1:1303-18448 GCA_040289385.1 Armatimonadota bacterium | reverse complement strand
AGATCCGTTCGCGGATACCCTTGAGGTCTTCAAGAGCCATCCCGCGACCGCTGTCTTGGGCCTTCGCGACCAGCCGCCTGCTGATGACGTGGTTCACGTCCCGGGCGAGCCGCTCCCATAGCCGACGCTTTCTGAGAAGCCGGAGGATCGACTTCGGTCGCTTTGTAGGCTTCCGCGACCTTGCTGATGGCGCGGAGAGTAGGGGCACGGCATGCCGTGCTCCTACAGATTGTGGAACGCGACCTTGGCGATAGCGTTGCAGGCCGCATTGAAGCGCTCCATCGTCTTCGGGAGGGCCGCGCGTGGCTCCTCGGTTGGCATGAGCTTGACCATCAGCGTCCGGTTCATGGCCTTAGTATACCCCAGACAGCTCAGTGGGTGCCATGGAAGGATGGAAGCCGTCCTTCCTCCCCACGCCTGAAGGCGGGGCTTCCGGGCGGCAGGCTGGTGACGTCCTCACCTCCATCAATTGAGGGGGATTACAGCCCCCTCGCGCTCCCCTACTTTCTCTAAGACCGAAGTTCCTGCAGGAATCGGTTCAAGGGCGTGAAGACGGTTCTTGTTCACGCCGTGAGGGGTGGAACATCTTCAACATTCGGTGGGTCACCAGAAACCCGCCCACCACATTGATTGTGGCGAACACCAGCGCAATCGTGCCCAGGATCGCACTCAAAGTGGTATGCTGAGAGCCTGCGGAGAGAATCGCACCGACAATCGTGATGCCAGAGATGGCGTTAGAGCCCGACATCAGGGGCGTGTGGAGCGTCGGAGGCACTTTGGTGATTGCCTCGAAGCCTACGAATATCGCCAAAACAAACACCGTCAGCGCGCCGCTAAAGGTTTCCATTGCTTTTATATATACCCCATTCGCACCAGCGCCATCCGCATCGCATAAGCATAGCGTCGGGAAGTCTGGGTGAGGTCGCGCACCTGCTTCACCGTGTACGGTGGGGAACAGGCTTGAAGCTGGTGAGAGAGCTGGCGTAGCGTGTCCACTGCAAAGTAAATGCCTTCCGATTCCACTATCTCGCCCCGTTCGAGCCCCAAAGCGAGCATCGCGCGAATCGCATCTGGCGGTGCCCTCAACGCTCGCGACGCCTCCCGCACGCTGGGGGGACGATAGCCCGCCTGCCGATAAAAGTGCAACACCAGTTGGTAGAACGCCTCCCGCTTCTGCGCACGAACCTGTCCCACAACCTGAATTATATCCAGAGACAGCAGGAAAGTTTCTGTTGCGGTCAAAATTTTACTGAGTCGATGAGGGATATACGATGCGGTTCTGGCTTATGTGTGTCTGGCTTGTAGGGGCTAAATCTGCGCGTGTGGGCGTTTGGCAAGCTCCACAGAGCCACCCCTCCAGCCCGGCCAGCAATAACGCAAGCCATCGCATACAGCACCTTTTCGACAGTCCAGGGGGCTCTTCAGCCGATCTCCCGAATCTGCCTCGGAGGCTCCGCATTCAGTGACACGGCGCCCTCATCAGTTAGAGTGTATACATTCTCTATGCGGATGCCGAACCTTCCTGCAAGGTAGATGCCCGGCTCGATGGTGAAGCAGTGCCCTACCTCCAACGGCTCCGAATTGCCCTCCACTAAGTAGGGGGGCTCATGCACCGACAGCCCGATGCCATGCCCTGTGCGGTGGACGAAGTAGTCGCCGTAGCCTGCTTCTGTGATGACCGCGCGCGCCGCGCGATCGACCTCCTGAGCGGGCACTCCTGGCTTGGCGGTCTCGCGCGCCTGCATGTGGGCGTCGTACACCACCGTATAAATTTTTCTTGCCTCTTCTGGGGCATGCCCCACGCTGACCACACGCGTGATGTCATTGCAATAGCCCTCATAGACCCCCCCAAAGTCAATCACGATCACATCGCCTTGCCGAAGCAGGCGGTGTCCTGTAGTGTAGTGCGGTTTCGAGCTGTTCTCGCCCGAAGCCACAATCGGGATACCGAACGCCAGTTTGGAGCCTGCGTCGTAGAGGGCACGCTGAATCGCCAGTGCGACCGACCACTCGCTATGTCCTTCTGCACATAGTTCCAGCCCCGCAGCGAGCGATTCATCGGTCAGGCGTGCCGCCTCGCGCATCAAGGCAATCTCGGTGGCATCTTTCTGGGCGCGTGCGTGCGCCATTAGCTCGCCCCCGCCCCGAAACAGTGCAGTCGGCAAAAACTCCTGAAGGGTCAACAAAAACATTGCAGGCATCTCATCATCCACCGCAAGAACTCCCGTCTCCAAATGCGGATAGTCTTGCAGCAGCTGATGCAGGGCTCTCATGGGACCCTCGGAATCGTGCCAAACATAGCGGACACTCCAGCCAGCGGGGTTCAGCGCAGCGCTTTCTGCGCTCAGTGCAGGCACAAACCATACCGGGTTGCCCTCGCGCGGCACCAGCAGAAACATCAGCCGCTCTAATGGCGGTTCGGTAAACCCACTCAGATACAGCATGTTCACGGGGGTGCATGCAAGGAAGGCGTCGGCGCCTTCCGCCAGCATGCCCTTCTGTACCTTCGTCAACCGTTTACGGAACAATTCGTGGTGCATCGTTCGCCCTCGTCGTTAGATTCGGATCATCAACCAGTCACTAAGCAGGTAGTAGACCCGCCCAATCAACAGCGCCATACGCGCCATCACTGTATTCCCAAAGATGGCGCCCAGCCCGATCATCAGAAACCAGCGTCCTAAAGTGGCGACCCCTTTCACCGCTCCTTTCTGCTGATACGAGAAGGTGAAGTAGGTCAGCACCGACACCAAAATCAAGATAAAGACCCAGTTCATCAGGACACTGAACAGGACACTGAACCAGCTGATTTCGGGGTTGGTGGGGTTGGCGCTCGAGAGCCATAGCGGGCGTGAGAGCGTGCTATGGAGTTGCACCACATAGCGCGAGGCGAACTCCTGAAAGAAGAGCCCTGCAGAAGCGCCTACCAGAGCCCCAATCACAATTCGGCTGACCCAACCGTAGCGCTCACTGTAGATAAAATAAAGATACATTCCAAAGGGCACCAGAAACGCCCACAGCCAGTAGCCCTGAAACCAGACAGGGGTAATCCAGAACCGGTAAAGGACGTCCACGCCCAGCGGTCCTAAGGAGTAGCCAGCCGCCAAACCGATATACAGATGCTCGAAGAAGCGGTATATCGGGTTCTCCCGATACAGCAGAGAATAGATCGCCAGCGTGCACAGCACACCAATCCACACATTAAATCGCTCCGCACTCAACGGCAAGAACTGTTGGAGATCCATCGTTAGCCCTCCTGTCGATTCTGGCGTCGACTCATAAACAGCGCCAGATTACCCAAAAAGATGAATAGGATAATCAGCACATGCGAGAAGGAGATCGCGTTCGCAAAGGGCGTGCCCAACCCAACAATCCCCAATAACTGCTCGTACTCTTGAGACCCCTTCGCCCCCGTAATCATGCCCTTAATCTGCCCTGAGTCGAGGAAGGTATAGGCTTCCGCAGCCATCACGGAGGTTGGGCAATAGAGAATAACGGTCTCTTTAGGAGCGTACGAAATCCAAATAGGTAGCGTACCCGAGGGGGTCACATCGATGACCATCTTATACTGGCGGAGAGAGGTGATGCCCTTTAGCAGGGGCAGAGTGCCGACTGCGTTGCCGCGCACATCTCGTTGGACGGTGTCGGGCAGGTTATTGACCATCCCCTTAATGGCAATCGCAAGGCTCGGCACAAAGCCGAAGTGAGCCCAGTCGCGTCCGTATTCGTAATCGCCTTCTGGTGTGAGGCGCATGGCCAAGCGATGAGAGAGATCGCGTGCCTGCGCTTCGATGGAAATAATTGTAAAACGCACTTTTTTACGCATAAGATGGCGGATTACCGCCTCCAGCTGGGGCTGGTTCTCCGCTATGGTACTCGCGCTCCAGTTAGAGGAGATCATCACCAGATCCCCCGGCTGGAGCTTCTCGATTTCATCATAAAACTTCTGTACCGGCGGTGAGATAGCCGCTCGCAGTCGGATGGGCAGAAGCAAAAAAGCGACAATATCAACGAACAGCAGGAGATACAGAATCCTGCGGTCGATAGCTAGCATGCGCTCCCAGAAAGTGGGGGGTCGTGTTTGCATCGTCTACCTCCTTAGGTCACGCCGCGCTCTAAGCTCAGCCACAAGCGAATTGCCATCGCCAACCCGCCGATGCCCACGCCAAACTCGATAGCGCGCTGGACAGGAGCATTGAGATATATTAGAACCCAGTCCGCTATCTTGGGGAGCGCCAAGTTATGGACCAGCACCGTAATCCAGTCGGCATCTTTGGGGGTGGGGGCGGGGGAAAGCCCCAACACTTGATAGCTGAGATAGGCACCCAGCGGCACAATCCCGATCATCACGATCATCGCCGTGAACATGAGGATACCCGCCTCTACCGAGCGGATTCGGAAGGCACGATAAGCCGCCGAGAAGATGTAAAACGCGATCAATGAGAACATCGCCGCATCCAGCTGAACCAGAGTGAAATCAAACAGCAGAGCGAACCCGCGCTCGAGAAAATCGGTTTTCTCAACCAGTTGCTGTTCAGAAAGCGTGTTGGCGATGCTGAAGCCTGCCATCACTAGAAACGAGAGGAGGAGCACCACGCTGTAGCCCCACTGGGGACGACGCTGAACCACATTCCGCAAGTGGAGCCGTATCAATCCGTAAGTGCCCAGCCCCAGCGCCAACGCCGAGATGACCTGAATCATCTGCTGGGCAGGCTGGATGTAGTCTGTGAGAAAGTTCTTTCCATCGGGGCCTACAGGGGTGAAGAATTCGGTTGCAAAGAACAAGCCCGCAAAAAAAGTCACCACAACAATAATCGCGCGTCGTCCGCGTGGAGGAAGCGCATGCAAGACAGGTATCAGGCCAAGCACCAAAATAAAGGCGCCCAGCACAATTGCCCACACAAGGATGCGCCCCTCCGACTCAGGGTTTTGGATCTGCCACCACATTATTTTCCTCCTCCGAAGAAGGCGTCCCAGCCACCGGGCTTACCCAAAAGTTGAATCAGGGGGCTGTCGGCTCCTAAGATAGAGGTCGCTATTGCGCCACTGATTGCAAGAAGCGCAAAGAGGAGCTTAGCGATATCTTGCCCCACAAGGCTTCCCAAGAGCACCGGTTCGCGACTGAGGTACGCACTGGTAGCGTAGAACTCATCGCCGATAATCGTGTAGTCGCACGCAGCCACGAAGAAGGGAACCTGCGTGAAGCTAATCGT
This sequence comes from Armatimonadota bacterium, assembly GCA_040289385.1. Lineage (GTDB taxonomy): Bacteria > Armatimonadota > Fimbriimonadia > Fimbriimonadales > GBS-DC > LDYB01. The sequence continues at coordinate 13,238 of PSLB01000022.1, read as the reverse complement.
GCCCGCCACCTGAATTGCGCCGACCATGTTGCCCGTCTCGGCGAAGATGAGCGACTCTGCGTAGAATTCACCGAACATGAAGTTTGCCGCCACACGCTCGCGCTGGATTAGCCCTGTAACGCCTGAAGCAAACGCAAACTGGCGATCCGACAGAAAGCGCACCGAGTCAGGATCGTACAGGTCTGGGCGCCCTGCTTCGTTATAGGCGTCCTGAATCGCCTCCTGTGCCACGGCATACACCGTAGCATCCCCAGTAAGCAGGCGCATCGGGGTCGCAAAGCGTGCAATTTGCTGCGTGATATACTTGAAGATGGTGAGCGCCTGCACTGCCACAACGCCAAAGCTGGTCATGCCAGGAATCATCGTCACAGGGCGTCCCATCTCGGTGGAGCGTCCAATCGCCTCGTCGATGGCGTCCAGCCCTGGGATGCGCCGAATGTAGAGCGGCACTCCCGAACGCGCAATCGCGATGCTTCCCAGCACGAAGGTGGCGATGATCGCTATCAAGATAGCTGCGAACCAGTTGTCTGCTGCATGCTGATACTGTGCCAGTCCACTGAACCACAAGATGCTCATAGAGGGTCCTCTCCTTGGGTTTTCGGATGGCGTCGAGTCTGGCGTTGCGCTTCCTCGAGGTCTTCAAGACGCTCGATAAGCCGATCCCAGTTCTCGCGTTCGCTCATGAGCTGCGAGTAGAGGTCTACCTTCTCAAAGCCGAAGAAGGGGGCTAAAAACGGCGAGAAGACGATCGCGGCCTGAGAGCCGAGGAACGCCAGCGGGCGATGGAGCGTGAGCATAAAGATTGCTGGTGCCGTAAGCCCACGCTTGACAATCGCCTGCGCCAGATCCTCAATCAGTTGTGCTTTCTGGTCCTCGCTCAACGGTTCCTTCCAAAACTCACGCATATCGATTAGCCTCCTCCTGCTCGCGCTTTTTGCGGGTAGGCTTCTGATAGCTTTCTACATGCTTACAGTAGGTTTGCACCAGTTGTTCAATCTGCTCCCGCTGAGCGCCGTACCATAAAAAGATACCCCGAAATGCGTCCCATCGGCTCGGTTGGGCGAACGGGCTGAGATACACGCCCTGCTCGCCCCACACCACACGCCGAACCCGTTCCCAAGCCATAAACCGTGGCGACCACCCGTGCTGGCGAACACCTGTACCATCCACCTCATAGCGAATCGGCAACAGGTAATCTGCTATCGCCGAGAAGAGTATCCAGAACGCAATCAGTCCGTACAGCCAGTGCCCCATTAGCATCCCGCCCAATAGTGGCGCACCAACCAGCACCAACACCACTACGGGCAGGCGTTCCGGGGCCTGCCGCGCCAAATGGATCCGCCACTGATAGTCCACTTGCCTGTACTTCATTCGGGTGCTTGGAGGTAATTCGAGATACAGGTGCCGACTCCTGCCACTTCAGTACCCAAAAAGGTATAATTCGGCTGTGGAGGCTTATGCCAATGTTAGAAACGCCTCTCCGTACGGAACACCCACCGTTTGGAACCATCGTTGAAAAAGTGTTGGCAGGTGAACGGCTCTCCTTCGCGGAGGGAAGATCCCTCTTTCATCACCCTAACCTATTAGAACTGGGTGCTTTAGCCCATCAGGTGCGCTTGCGCAAGAACCCCCAACCCTATGTGACCTATGTGATTGGGCACATCATCAACTACACCAATGTCTGCTGGGTTCGATGCCAGTTTTGTGCCTTCCATCGTCCTCCGGGCAACCCAGAAGGCTACCTGCTCTCAGACGAGGCGATACTGCAGAAGATTGAGGATCTGGTACAGCAAGGGGGCACTGAGGTTCTCATTCAGGGTGGGCTGAACCCCAAACTCAAGATCGACTATTTCGAGAACCTCTTCCGTCTCATCAAAGCGCACTATCCGCAGGTGATTATTCACGGTCTTTCGCCAGCGGAGATTCTCTATATTGCGCATATCTCGCGTTTGAGTGTGCGCGACTGCTTGGTGCGCCTCAAGGAGGCAGGGCTGAACTCGGTGCCGGGGGCAGGAGGCGAGATTCTGGTGGATCGGGTGCGCCAGCAGATTGCCCGATTCAAGGATTCCACGCAAGAGTGGCTCGATTTTATGCGCACCGTCCACGAACTGGGCATGCGAAGCACTGCCAGCATGATGTATGGCCATGTGGAGACCGTTGCGGAGCGTGTGGAGCACCTCATCCGACTGCGTGAACTGCAGGACGAGACAGGGGGCTTTACCGCCTTCATCTGCTGGAACTTCCAACCCGAAGGTACCGAACTGACGCATCTCCCCAAAGCGACCCCTGCCGACTATCTGCGCACTGTCGCTATCTCCCGAATGATGTTGGACAACTTCGACCACTTGCAAGCCAGCATCCTCACGCAGGGACCAAAGATCGCTCAGGTGGCTTTGCGCTATGGGGTGGACGACATGGGCTCGACAATGATCGAGGAGAATGTGGTATCGGCTCAGGGGGCAAAGTTCATCCTGAATGCCCGTGAGATTGAGCAACTGATTACTGGGGCAGGCTTCATCCCCAAGCGGCGCAATACGCGCTACGAGATTTTAGACTGATCCCGTCCTCTGCTGGAGCCGTTGGCGACGCTTTTTGGCGATACGCGCCACCAGAAAGATGCTCAAAAAGTACAGGAAGGTCATCGGAATGCCGATCACCAGCATCGAGAAGGCATCCCCCGATGGGGTGATCAACGCCGCCAACGCCATAATCGTAATGACCGCATAGCGCCACGACCGCCACATGTTCTCTGGCGTTGCGATCCCGACTTGGGCTAAAAACATCAGCACGATGGGCATCTGGAAACCCAGCCCAAACGCAAACATCATCTTGACCACGAAAAGCACATACTGCGCAGGATTCTGGTACAGCATGGCGTTGGGATAGTCTTGCAGGTAGCTCAAGAAGAAGGTAAAGGCTGCAGGCAGGATGAAGTAGCCCAGCCCCACCCCAACAAAGAAGAGAAACGCGCTGAACGGCGCGATAAACAGCACAGCCCGACGCTCCGTGCCCGTCAAGCCGGGCGCAATAAAGCCCCACACCTCGCGCATAATCAGCGGAAGGGTGAGAATCAACCCAATAATCAGCGAAAGCTTGAACTTGAGGAAGAAAGGTTCCGTTGCATGCGTGAAGACAAACTGTGTGCCTTTGGGCTGGGTTCTTAAAAGAGGCTGAGCGAGAAAGTCGTACACATACGGCTCGATGAAGAAGCCGATAACCCAGCCCACCATAACATAGAAGAGCGCCAGGAAGATGCGCCTGCGCAGCTCCTCCAGGTGCTCCATAAAGGTCGCCTTCGGTTCCTCATCGACGCGTTCAGACGATTTCTCCAAACCCACAGGACTGGTCATGCTTAAAGGATCTTATCCAGCACCATATCGGCATTTACCGTGAGGCGGTTGATGGCGGTGCGCTGTCCGCTGGGAGCCCCACCCCCAGAGCCAGGGGTTCCAGGAGCTCCGCCGGGCAGTCCCAGCCCCCCACGCGGGCCGCGCTGTCCGCGACCGCCCCTCATGCCGCCCTCATCTTCGGCGCCATCGAACCCGCCTCGCCCTGTAATCGGCGGACCGCCTCTACCTGTGAATCCACCGCTTGCAAGGGACTGCTCACGCTGGGTTACTTCGATCTCGATGGTGGTGCGCTGGCGTACTATCTGACCAATATCGTAGGCAAAAAAGGTCTCGCGACGAAACTTAATCTTGGGCTTTTCGAGCCTAATGGCGCCCAGATTCAACTCGCCCGGCAGATTGCCTGTGAACTCGTAGACAATCTTGGCGCACTTGTAGCCGCGTTCCCACTCAAATCGCTCCAGCCGTGCTGCGGTCGGCACCTGGACTCTAGCCACTTGCGAAATATCCCCAGAACGGAGAGGATGAGCCAGCACCAGCATGCCAGTCCAACGATCGCCGGGCTTGAGCGGCTTCGGCGGAATAATCGCCAAATCCCCCACCCAGGAATAGTAGAGGGCGCTCTGGATTTGTTCTCCCAATCGAGCGCTCTGATACACTACGCGCCCTGATGGCTCTACCTCCTGATAGATAGGCGCAAAGTTGTTGCCCGTTAGAACCGTATACTGCCCCTGAGCGCCATGCACGACTGGCGGGTTAATAATCCACGAGATCAGCCCCAAATTGTTGCGCCAATCCAACACCGTCAGGTCGCCTTTGAAGCGTACCTCATCCAGGATGGTCTCCTCAGGGGTGAGCCCAGAGTATTGGATTTCGGTACTCTCTTTAGCCGTATAGGTCACATTGTAGCGCACAGTTTTGCCGATAGGGAGCCACCGATATTGGAGACGAATTCCCTCTGCTGGGGGCTGAATCCCGTTCTCGACGATGACTCGCACTGAGCTACGCGCTAACACACGGGGACTCCCACCTTCCGTGCCCGAGTAGAGAGTCAACTCGAGGGTGTGCGTGCCATCGGGCACATTGCGCCCCTTCGTGTCCCACGCATAGATGTAGTGCCTCTTTTCGCTGTCTGAGCGCAGTGCCGAAGGGGCTACCGCCTCGACGAACTTTCCATCGAGGCTCACCCCGATGAATCCGCCTTGAGGCACACTCACAATAGGGAACCGTACCTGCACCGTTTCGCGCACGCGTGCCCCATCCAACGGGCGCACGATGGTGAAGGGCGCCTGCGCCCACGCCACACCGAAGATCATCCACAACCCTATCGCCAAGCGGTTCATGCGTCTGTCTCCTCAACCACAGGGATTGTACCCTATCTGACGGCTCGATTCTGTATTTGGCTCGGCTTTCCTGCTAATCAACAACGGGGTTGGTGTATAATTGACCCATGCGACGCGTCGGACTACTCACCGCACTGTGTCTGGCTTTGGGGCTAAGCGCTTTTGCGCAACTCACATGGGTCGGCAACACCCGCTTATATATGACGAGCTATGGTCCCCTACCTTCACGGCTGGGCATGATGGAGCCGTGGCAAACACTGACGATCACCACGCAAACCGCTCCGATCGCCCCAGGTCAGCGCGTGGTTGCAGTCGTCACTCTCGATAGCTGGCTCTCTACGCGAGAATACGATTTCTCGTTTGATTTCAATACAGGTGGCACGACACAGTGGTACTGTGTGCTGGGACCTTTCCCTGCGGGGACTTATGTGCAGTTTTACATTCGCGCGCACGGGAATGGGGGAGAGGTGCTGTACGATAACAACGCCACCGCCAACTTCAGCGTATGGGTGCGTTATGCACCTGCGGTTAAAGAGACCCCGATTTTGCAGTGGTTCGAGACCGATTACCGCACCATTATGCAGAGGCTTCCTGAAGTGGTGATGGCTGGCTATGGGGCAATCTATTTACCCTCGCCTGTCAAGTCGGGGGGGGGTGGCTTTAGCACAGGCTATAACCCCTTCGACTTGTTCGATTTAGGCGACCGTCTGCAAAAAGGCACCGTACGCACCCGGTACGGCTCTCTGCAGGAGCTGATGGAGCTAATTCGGTTAGCCCACCGTTTCGGTATCGATGTCTACTGCGATCTGGTTACCAACCATGCTGACAACCGCGCCAGAACGCCTATTGATCGCTACCCCAGCTTAATTCCAGAAGATTTCCACATCCGTTCGACGGCAGACCCTACCAATAACGAGGTCGACTTCAACAATGCGCCGCCGTTCGGATTCGGCACGCTGAACTACGATGTGGTGGGACTGGCAGACTATGCCCATGAAGATGGGAATAACACGCGCACGGGGGCATTCAATCTGCCCAGTTATGCGCGTTTCAACGCGTGGGGCAAGCCGAGCTTTGTGCGTCACCCCACCAATCCGCACTATTACCCCAACGGCATCCCCGTAGAGGAGGATGTGCGCCAACTGTTGAAGCGGTGGGGATGGTTCCTCACGGAGGTTGTTGGATTCGACGGCTACCGCATCGATGCCGCGCGCCATACGCCTCCAGCCTTTTTTGCCCGAACACCACAGCAGCCAGGCGGGATCGTCAGCGAGGGCGACCTCATCCCCTATCTCTACACACTCAGTCCGAACCTCACCATCTTCGGCGAAGTCTACTCGAGCAGCAGCTGGGAACTTCGTGAGTATGCCAAGACAGGCATGAACTTACTCGACTTCCCAATGAAGTTTATGATGAACAACCTCTTCAACTCCAACGGCTACGGGGATCTGGGAGCCAGCCTAAGCAACGGCTTCGGCACTGATGCCAGCACAGGGCTTCCTTATGAACTGGGGGGCTTAGCCAGTTATCTGGGTATCGGGTTTGTGCAAAGCCACGATGATGGTCCCCCGCGTTCGAACAATCTGGCGCACGCATGGCTCTTGAGCCGCCCTGGACGCCCCAAGATCTACTACGACGGCAACAATATCGCCCCCAACGATTGGAGCCATTTCCCAAAGCCCGGGCGCTACAACGCTCTGGGCAACGGCGATGAGACCCTGCTGAAGCTGTTGGATGTGCGTAAACGCTTCGCGCGTGGACGGCTGGTCAATCGCTGGATAAGCCAGAACCTCTACATCTACGAGCGTCAGGTGAACGGCTTCGGTGTCTTGATCGTCGGGCTTAACAATCGTGGCGATTTGTCCTCGCTGACCGCCACCGTCAACACCGCCTTCGCCCCCGGCACAGTTTTGTACGACTACTCCGGTCAGCGTCCGCCCGTTACGGTAGATAATAACGGTAAGGTCACCATCACCGTGCCGCCTAACTCGGCCCAGGGCAACGACAATAACGCTTATGGCTATGTGCTGTATGCCCCACGAACGCCTGCGCCCGTGTCGGGAGTGCCCCCTATCCAATTTCTGGATGCGCAGGGGAGCCCGATCCCCTTCGAGACGGTGCCCACACCAGGGGGTGCCTACGCCAGCGGACGGAGCTTCCAAGCAGCTACGGTGCGCACGGACCGACTTTCGGTTCGGGTGCGGACCGACCTGTTCGGCACGCACGCCTATCTCAAAATCGACAACGGAATCGCGCTACCGAACCTTACTCCGCTCCAGAACACTCCCGAAGGGCTTAAGGATGGCTTCATCCCGATGAATCGAATTGCAGACGGGCATTTCGAGCTGACCGATCTGAACCTAAGCGGTTTGCCTGCAGGGTTGCATTGTGTGCGCGTGCGTGTGTTTATGAACACTCCTGCGGGGCGTCCTGAGCTGTTCAACGAGTTCATCGCCTTTTTCTATCTTAGGCGACAGGCAGGGGCGATTGTCGTCGATGGCGATTTGAGCGACTTGGACACTCCGATTGCGCAACAGACCCGTACGCCCAGCTCTGCTCAAAACCGACTGGATGCGCTTTATGTACGCAACGACCATCGCAACCTCTATATCGGGGTGGCAGGGCGTGTGGATACTGCAGAGAACCAGACCTATGGCGTCGCGCTTTTTATCGATGTGGACTACGGCCGCAGTACGGGCTTGCACCATCTCGAGCCCTTAGTGGATGATAGCGGTCCCGCCACGCGCTTGATATCGAACCAGCGGATAACGGCGCCAGAGGGGTTCGGTGCGGAGTTTGCGGTGGGGGTTTTCCGACATCGTGCCCTCCACAGCGCCCCCGAATCGCCATTTACTGGGGATGCCATTGCGCCATACCTTGTGGGCGCAGAAGCAGGCGTGTACCGCTTGAACCCTGCCTCGCTGAACTGGCTTGAGGGAGTTCCTGCGCAAATCGCTTGGCGCCCCCGCTTGAACCCTTCAGACCCCCCAATGGGGCTGGAGATTGCGATCCCGCTGGATGTGCTTTATGCGAACCGCAAGGCCAACATGCCGATAGGGGTGTTCGCAGTGCTACTGAATACGGGCGAGTTGGGCACAATCTTCTCAGCTTATGACTCGCGTCGGGCGACGCTTGGGGCACGCCCCCCTGCGACCAGCTGGCTTAGCAACCAGTTCTTGCCCGCTCAGCCCCATATAGTGAACGACCCAGGCGCAGTAGCGGTTACGCTGCAAACGGTAGCGAGCTATGCGCTTCAGCGGATGCCGCTCGTAGAGACCTCTTATCGGGTTCGTTGGGGTGCGATGCGTCGCGACCCGGCAACAGGCGTGTACCGCGTGCGCGGGCGGGTGGTCAACACAGGCGCGCCAGTAGCAGGACCTGTGGCGTTGGTTGTGCGTCTGCCGCAGGGTGTGGAGCTGGTCAACCGCACAGGCATGAGTCTGTTCGAGGCAGGCATAGCCTACACAATTCTGACGGAGGGCAACTGGCTACCCGGCGAAGTGTTGGAATTTGAGTGGCACCTCCGTGCTTCAAATCCGCGCTTCTTCCCACCAAAAGTCGAGGTGCGCGCAGGGGTCGGCGCACTATAGTGTTATCCTGCCTCGATAGCCTCTTTGAGAACGGTCAACACGAGCGCGAGCGCATCCAGCGGTGCCCGCGGAGTTCGGAGGCTGACCTCTTCGGGCTGAGTGCGGATTCCCTTGATTTGTTCTATCAAGTGGAGTTGCCAGCGGGCTTTGAGCCGACGGTCAGGCTGAAATCGGAGGGTTAGGGTTCCGTTCTCGTACTGAACCGAAGCGACTCCGAGGACGTGGGCGTGCAGGCGCAGTTCCATCACCTTCAGCAGATTTTTGAGGGGCTGAGGAAGCGGACCATAGCGGTCGCGGAGTTCCCGCACTAAGGCGCGCAGTTCCTCGTGTGAGCGACTGCCTGCGATGCGCTTGTAGTAGCCCAGCCGTTGGGCGGTGTCCGCGATATAGGTGTCGGGGATATAGGCATCGATGGGAACGCTGAAGGGGGGCAGTTCCTCCTCGATAGGGGCGTTTTGTGACCCGTGGCTCTCTCCACGTCGCAGGTGGCGAATGGCATCGCAGAGCATCGCTTGATAGAGTTCTAACCCGACGGCGCGCATCGCACCGTGCTGTTCGGTACCGAGCAGGTTGCCTGCCCCGCGAATCTCGAGGTCGCGCATCGCCAGTGCAAACCCCGACCCGAGATGCGAGAACTCCTTGAGTGCCTGAAGGCGCTCCTCCGCCTTGTCTCCGAGTTTGCCCACTTTGAACAGGAAGTAGGCATAGGCTTGGCGGTCGGAACGCCCCACCCGCCCCCGCAGCTGGTAGAGCTGTCCCAACCCGAACCGCTCCGCACTCTCTACAATCAGCGTGTTGACATTCGGCATATCCAGCCCGTTCTCGATGATTGTCGTGCAGACCAGAATATCGTGAGCATGCTGATAGAAATCAAGGACGATCGCCTCCATTTGGGCAGGAGGCATTTGCCCGTGAGCGACGGCGATGCGCGCGTGCGGGACAAGTTTCTTGAGATGCTCGGCAATATGTTCAATCCCCTGAACGCGCGGCACGACATAGAACACCTGCCCGTCGCGTTGCAGTTCGCGCAAGATGGCTTCGCGCACTGCCCAGTCGGTATAGGGCATTACGGCTGTGCGGATGGGGAGTCGCCCCGGAGGGGGGTCTGTGATGAGGCTCATGTCGCGAATCTCGGTGAGCGCCATATAGAGAGTACGCGGGATGGGAGTAGCGGTCATCGTTAGCACATCGACGGTGCCACGCAGCTTTTTTAACTGCTCTTTCTGCATGACGCCAAACCGCTGCTCCTCGTCGATGATGACCAGCCCCAGATTTTTGAACTGGACATCTTTAGAAAGCAGTCGGTGCGTGCCGATGACCATGTCGACCGCGCCCGTCTTCAGCGCATGGAGAATACGCTTTTGTTCGGCGGCGGAGAGGAGTCGACTGAGCAAAGCGACTTGCACGCCGAACGGCTCGAAGCGCTCTTTGAAGATCTGCCAGTGTTGGTAGGCTAACACCGTAGTGGGGCACATCAGCGCCACCTGACGCTCTGCCATAATCACTTTGAAAGCGGCTCGGAGTGCCACTTCCGTCTTGCCAAAGCCCACATCGCCTACCAGCAGGCGATCCATCGGGTGGGGTGATTCCAAATCGTTTTTCACTTCTGTAATGGCACGCAGTTGCCCCTCCGTCTCGATATAAGGGAACATCGCTTCCATCTCCGCCTGCCAAGGCGTGTCGGGTCCGGTAGGGGGGCGGGTCGCTTTTTCACGCAGAGCATAAAGCTGAATCAGCTCTTTGGCGACCGCTTTGGCTTTTTGGCGTGCCTGCGCCACCGCTTTGACCCATGCGCTACTGGTCAGTCGGCGGATTTCGGGAGGCTTGTCATCGGGACCGATGTATTTCTGAATGCGGTCTAACTGATCTACAGGCACAAAGATACGGTCTGGGGGAGCATACTCGATAAGCAGATACTCGCGCGTCGTGCCGTCGCGCTCCAGTGTGGTCAATCCGCGAAAGATGCCGACCCCATGATGGATATGCACCACATAGTCGCCCGGCTGGAGATCCATAATCGAGGTGAGCGGCACCCCTTCGTTGAATCGGCGTGGAGGCATACGGAGCCGATGGCGATCGAAGAACTCCGCATCGGTCAGCAGGACGAACCGCTGGGCATCCCACACGAAGCCCCCCCCTAAGTTGCCCTGGAGCAGCAAAGGCGTTTGGGGGGGCGGCAGGAGCGGGTTGTCATCCGCCATCGGTGTGGGGGCAGGCAGTTCGGCATCCTGAAAGGCACGCGTAATCTGGTGAGGACGGTCAGTAGCGATAACGATGCGGTACTGTGCTTTGTGCCATTGGCGTATCGAGTTCCAGAGGTCGGGCAGCCGTCCGCGCGTGGTTTCGGTAGAGCGCGTGCCCAGCTCCACAGGGATGCCTTCCAAGTCGGGCTTGGGCATGGATTCAAGCGTTAGCACGGCTTGGGGGCATGGGGCATAAAGACGCGCCAGCGGAGCCACATAGTCTGCAAGGTTTAGGGGGATTATATCGCCGCGTTCGGCGCGCGAGCAGAGCGCCTGCTGAACCTCGTCCCGCATCCGCTCATACGCCGATTCCAGAAGGAGCGGTTCGTCTAAGATCAGCAGGGCATCGTCGGGCAGGTAGTCTATAAGGCAGGCGCGCTCGGTCAAGAGCCAAGGCAGGTACAGTTCCAATCGGTCGAAGGGCACGCCTTGCCTCATGGGTCTGAGGTCGTCTTCTAAGTTCTGCCTAAGTTGGGGCTGAAGGGCAGGCGGCTGGCGGGCGATTGCTTGTTCCCAATCGTGTCGGATTCGCTCGGCGATTTGGAGATTGCCCATCGGCACCTCGCGTGCGGGTGGGATCTCAACCTGTCTCAGTCCCTTGACGACGGAGCGTTGGGTGGCGGGGTCGAATCGGCGTAGGCTCACGATGTCGTCGCCCCAGAATTCGATACGCACCGGGAGCGCACTGCCCATCGGGAACACATCCACGATTCCCCCGCGCCGTGCAAAATGTCCGGGCAGGCGTACCGGCTCTTGGTATTCGTAGCCATCTTCCACAAGGGAATGTAGGAGGGTTTCGGGGTCTATCGCGCTGCGGTAGGGGGCCGGAACAGGGTTTTCCGTGGAGGTGAGTCGGATCCACTCCGCCTCGAACTGGTGCACAGGCATCGTGTGTTGGAGCACCGCGCCCACAGGGGCAATCACCACCACAGGTTCGCCTTTGCGCAGAGCATGGCGCGCGCGCGCCCGGTCATAAAGCACTTCAGGCTCCACCCCAGTAGGCCCCATCAGAGGGGTTATCCCCAACGGTGCCCGAACCAGACGCTCCTCCGGAATACCCAGTCGAAACAGGACGGCGAACCACTGTTCGGCGCGTTCCAGAGTGGGCACAACAATTAATGCAGGCGACTGCCAATCCACCAACTGAGCCATCGCCAGCACGGGCTTCGATTCGTTGCAGACCTCAAGCCATCGCTGGCTTACGCCCGATTTAGGCGGAGGGAGTGCCTCTTGAAAGGTGTGCCACCACGCAGCGTGCATGCGTGGTGAATTGTACCATGAACCCTGAAACAGAGGGAGCGCCTATTTGCCTACGCTCCCCCTCTTCAAGAGTCAACTACCCCCCGGCTAAAGCCGGGGGCTTGCCCTCGCCCGGCAAGCCGGGCAGGGCTTCGGGGCCGGTTGACGACGGC
>PSLB01000022.1:0-1219 GCA_040289385.1 Armatimonadota bacterium | reverse complement strand
CATTATACCACATGATGATGGAAGGGAGGGAGCACCGCCTCCTCCCCAGGGCTCGAGCCCGGGGCTCCCGGCGGCGCGTCCAAGAGGTGGATCACCAGCACGGTGGGTTCGACGAGCTGGAGCAGTACCGCTCGCATACATTCTTGATGGGTGTGTCGGGAATGCCGAAGAAGTCCCCAAAGCAGGTTTGGTGGGGGTCTACGGTATTAAACTCGGCTTCGCTCCTAGGAATACGATTGTTCCAGCCGGGGGGGTAGCCGAACCAATAGTAGTAAATGGTGTTGCGCTGGGTACAGACGCCTCCATCTGCAGGGCTACGCCATTCCACAGGGATTTCACCGCCCCTAGGAATGCCCAAGTGGTGAGACCACTTTACATGCCCATCGATGTAGGCGATGTTGGAGCCAAGCGTGTGGCGCGGCCAGATGTCGATTTTGAACCAGTAATCGAACCAGTAGGTGCCCGCGTTGTAGTACCAATAGCCGTCCACCAAAGCGATGGTTTCTGCAGGGCGTGGAATGTAAGATTCGGTAATCAGCTTGCCGATCATTTGTCTCCCGACCCAGAGTTGACAGGTATCGTAGCTAAAAATCCCGTAGTTGGGCACATAGGCAAAGTAGCGAAAAGTTCCCACACTTCTCAGGGCGCTATTACGATGACGCAGGCGAGCGGGCCAATCCATACCGTTCCCATCAGCAGGATAGGAAGGGCAGGTTAGAACCTCTGCACTCTTGCGATAGGGATGGAGCAGGTCAAAAAGGTGGACAACGGTGTAGCCCCAGCCGCTAATCCCGCGCGGATAGGTCTCGTCGAAGTCGGTGGTGTACATGAGTACCGACTGAATGCTCTGCCTGACATTGCTTAGGCACTGTGTTTGACGCGCCTTCTCCCTCGCCTGCGCAAATACGGGAAAAAGAATTGCCGCCAGAATGGCGATGATCGCGATCACCACTAATAACTCGATAAGCGTAAAACCTCTGAATCTCATGAGATCATCCTCCTCATGACCATTATACCCCATTTCTCACTTTCAATTCAAGGGGGTTCGTAACTGCTGAACATCATGTTGAAAACGGCGGCTGTTTGTGGTAATATGTCCGCATGAAACTGTCCGACTGGGCTCGCGCCAACGGCATCTCCTACAAGACCGCTTGGCTCTGGTGGAAGAAGGGCCAGCTGCCCGTTCCGGCCCGCCAGCTGCCTTCGGGCACCATCCTGG
>PSLB01000021.1:0-18925 GCA_040289385.1 Armatimonadota bacterium | reverse complement strand
TACCACCCGAGAGGAGTCAAGGCGGCGCTCCTCCCCAGGCCTAAAGGCCGGGGTCTCCGCGCCGCCGATATTCGATGACGGCGTGTACGCTGAACGCTTGGGCACAAGCGGTTTTGCCCGAGCCGAAGCCCGATTATTGGGGCACGCATGCCTGCGCTTAGCCCCGATGGAAAGCGGATTGCGTGTGTCTATCGGGGCGACATCTGGCTGGCCTCTACAGAGGGAGAGCGTGCATCCCCATCATTCCAGCCAGTGCAGAAGCCAGCGTGGATAGAGCGTTCACGCCGTGATTGTCTAACCAGCGCCAACCCGATACAAACTGCGCACGCACAGCACAGTGCTGGCGTGTTTCTACTGGACGCGCACACCGAGAACACACAAAACACGCTTGAACCGTTGCCCCCGACAGGCTATCCAACATCACGCCTGCGAACCCGCTCCCAAACGCCCACCTCGCTTGAACCCATGAAAGCCCCAATAGCCCCGCACCCAGCCCCGCCAACATCCCACATCCCGCCAGTGCCCCCAAAGTGCCTGCCAGACTGACACCGCCCGAAGTGCCTGCAGGCACAGGGCGTCCCGTCGTGATCAAACGCGGGCGATTCCCATAGCGCACGCCGATTTCGGCCGCCCAAGTGTCACCTGTCGCACACGCCAAACTCGCCGTGTACGCCACCCAAGCGCGATCCGCCCACTCCGGGACAAGCCAAGCCAGCCAAACGGCAAGGGTCGGCACGCCACCGTTCGCCAGCACCTGCCAGAGGTGGCGCTGTTCCGATGCATGCCGACGCCCCAGCACACGCGGCAACAGGCTGGAACTGAAAAAGAAAAAAATCAACAGTCCGCTCGCTTGCCAACCTCCCACCCCGAACGTACTCGTGCCAACCGCAATCGCCCCGAGGGCGCCATCCCAAGTCAGCAAGCGCATCCGATACGCTATCCACGCCACCCCACCTGCAAGCACCAATCCCCAAACCCAGTTCACCGCCATCGCCCCGACACACACGGATTGCCCTGCTCGAAAAACCGCCACGGACGATCCGCTGCTTTCTGGATGCCAATCCGAGTGGAGACCCCCACGCGCCCATCGGGCACGGGCTCACCCTCCCAAATCTGCACACGCCCTGTAAGAAGGGATTCTCCGTTGAACGCACCCGTGATCCCTAATGCCCGACACAGGTTGCCCGGTCCCCGACAGAGCGCTGTATGTGGACGATGTCCTCGTCGGTGGCACATCCACTCAATACCGAGGGTCGGCTCCAGCGCGCGTATCAGCACCGCTTCGCCGACACCTTCCGCTTGACACACTGCGTTAAAGCATTCGTGAACCCCATAGATGAGGTAAACATAGGCGGTAGCAGGCGGTCCGAACATCGGAGCGTTGCGCTCGGTGGCGCCGCGATAACTGTGGCTGGCAGGATCGTCTTGGGTATAGGCTTCCGTCTCCACAATGCGCCCCCCAACCCAGCCCGATGGATGCCAAACCACCAGCCAATGCCCCAGCAACGCACGCGCCACCACCACCGTCGGCTGAAGATAGAACTCTACAGGCAAAGAACAAGGCTTCTCCATCATTCCCCTCATATCTCTAAAGTGGGCTCGTGGAGACGAATGCCCAACAGTATTCCTACCGCTATCATCGAGGCCAACAGCATGCTTCCCCCCAAGCTGACAAACGGAAGCGGAATGCCTACCACAGGAAAGAGCCCCATCGTCATACCGACATTCGTCAGCAGATGGAACAGAAACAGCGTCAGAATACCCCCCGCCACCAAGCGATAAAACTCATGACGGGTCGCAACCATCACCCGCCAGACACGATACAAAAACAGCCCATAAAGTGCCAGGAACCCTATCGCTCCTGCAAAGCCCAGCTCTTCCCCAATCACGACGAAGATAAAATCGGTTTGTTGTTCGGGGACATAGCGCAAGTTCTTTTGCGTCCCGTGCAAATAGCCTTTGCCTCCCAGTTGCCCACTGCCGATAGCGATGCGTGCTTGTAGAATGTGATAGCCCGATTGCTGTGGGTCGGCTTCAGGGTTCATAAAGGAAACCAATCGCGCCTTTTGGTAGTCCTTGAGCAGATCGAGATGCCACATCGCTCCGATTCCGAGTACGCCCGCGACCGCTGTCAGTGCCAGCCAGCGCCCCGCAACCTCCGCCAGAAAGACCATCGCAAACCATAGAACCCCCAGCACCATCGAAGTGCCCAAGTCGGGCTGTTTGAAGATCAAGAATGCGGGCACTGCCGTATGCACAAGGCTCATCAGAAAGCCCTTCGGCGTGCGGATTTGCGCACCCATCCGCACCAGCAAACTGGCTAAAGTTAGGATCAGCAGGAGCTTTGCCAACTCCGACGGCTGGAATTGGTACCCTCCAGGCAGTTCGATCCAGCGTTGGGCACCTTTCCGCTCTGCACCGAACAAGTCTACATACAACAACATCAGTGCGTTGATGGCGTAGAGCCATCGGGAGACACGCATCCACACAAGAGGGTCTATTAACGCAAAAAAGAGCATCGCCACCGTCCCCAGCGCCAGCCATATCAACTGGCGCCGGAACAGGCTTGGCGCCCAGTGAACCGTCGCACTGTAGAGAATCAGCAAGCCCGCCCCAATCAAGCAGAGAACCACCAAAAGGAGCGGGAGGTCTGTGCGCTTGAGTACCGAAGCACGGTCTGGTAGAACCGCACGCAAGGCGATAAACCCTGCCACAATACAAAAATTTTACCCTGTGTGTGCCAACAGAGCTGAGACGATCCGAGATTCCCAACGCCTCCTCGCAAAGATACGGGCATATTCCAAAATGTTGTGGGGGAGCAAATTCCATCCACTACCGATTGGAAAAACCTCGAAAAGATGCTATATCCATCGAAAAAACTCGAAAAAACACGAAAAAGTATCTTATTAGGCCCAAAATGCTATAAAGCATCCAGAAACCTCTTTGAAACAGCCGAGGGAATTGCAGGATTCGGAATGGAGATGTGCTATCCTATAGCCACCCTCTGGCGAGAGCAGGGAGGCACCGGATGCGACGCAAGGACGACCAATTAGACCAGCTACGACTTGGGGAGAGTCTCTCCACAGCGCAACTGCGGCGTGCGTGGCGCGAGGTACTGGTACAACTTCTCCCCCAGTTGGCGCCCACCAGTCGCCATTATCTCGAGGCGGTTGAACCGCTGGAGATAGAGGGCGATCTGGTCGTCCTGCGTTTGGATAGCTCGTTCGGGAGACATTGGGTGGCTCACCGCCATCGCCAAGCGATTGAGGCTCTCCTAAGCCAGAGCTTGGGTCAGCTTGTTCGGATTGAGCTGGTCGGCTCGGATCAAGCCCCTCCATCGCCTGAACCGACCGCTGCGGTGCACGCACCCCAGCCCTCTCCACCAGCCGACCTACCCGCACCACAGTTTAACCCCCAACTCTCTTTTGAGACCTTGATTGTTGGGCACAGCAACCGCTTGGCGGTAGCGGCGGCACAGGCAGTGGTGGTGATGCCCGGCAAGCGCTACAACCCGCTTTTTTTGTACGGCGCGCCCGGCTTAGGCAAAACCCACCTTCTGCACGCTATCGGTCAGGCGTTTCTCCAAAGGTATCCCCACTCACGGGTCGTCTATATGAGCGCGGAAGCCTTCGTGCGCGATTATGTTCAAGCGGTTCGCAACGGGTGTGCCGAAGCGTTCCGCAATCGCTACCGCGCCGTCGATCTCTGGCTGATGGACGATGTGCAGTTCCTTGCTGGCAAAGAGCGCACGCAAGAGGAGTTTTTCCACCTCTATAATGCACTCTATACCGCCAACCGCCCCTTAGTGATGTCGAGCGATAAACCACCACGTGAGCTGGACGGCATCGAAGAGCGGCTCCGCTCGCGCTTCGAACAGGGCTTGTGCGCCGATATTGCCCCGCCAGACTACGAAATGCGCATCGCCATCCTCTGCGCCAAAGCTGAACGCGAAGGAATCGCACTGCCGATCCAGATCGCCGAGTTCATTGCCGACAAGATCCATTCGAACGTGCGAGCCCTGGAAGGTGTGCTCACACGACTCATCGCCCACAGCTCCTTATATGGTGTCCCGATCACCCTTGAATTAGCCAGCGACGCCTTACGAGATTACCTAGTAGAGGTGCCCCCATGCGAGATCAACCTCCAAACCATCCTCGCAGCTGTCTGCGAGGAGTTCGGAATCGGCTTCCGAGAGCTGGTCGGTAAAAGTCGGCGCAGTGATATTGTATCCATCCGACAGATTGCCGTCCACACCGCACGCGAACTCACGGGCGAATCGTGGCTCAAAATCGCTCAAGCGCTTCAACGCAACGACCACACCACCGTCATGCACGCCTACCGCCAAATCGAACAGCGTCTCCCACGCGATCCCCAACTGCGTGAAACCCTGAACCGTATCCGCACCCGAATCCAACGCCGTTCTCGCCCCCTCTAAAGATTCAGAAAGACTCTGCCGATAATCGATACAACCCGCGCCGACGCGCGGTTCTCGGACAAGCATAAGGCGGTACGGTAAGGGGGCCTTGACTTTTCCTGATGAAATCGGGTATCATGCTGGCAACTGCTTAATCCGACTTCAGGGAAGGTACCCTAAACTACCTCTGTCAAGGAGGCCGCCAACGACGCTTTGCCGATAGGAACGCCCGATTCCCACGCGGGTTCGCCGAATATGTCCTAAGTTCCTAAACACGTCGGGTGGCAAAATTGGAGACAAACATTAAACAAAATCCTCACAATTTTGCCACAGATGTTGCTTTCTTTGAGAAAGTGACAGTCCAAAATCTTAGGGAGGTGATTATGATGTCTCGAAAGAGCAACGGCATCGATAGGCGTCCGGAGGTTGCATTCGTCAGCACCTATCCGCCCACGGAGTGCGGATTGGCGACCTTCACGCAAGATATGTTGCACGCAGTAGAGCGACATGGCTGGCACGGTCTGGTAATCTCAGCCGATCACGACGATTACATCGATCATCCGGATCCATTCGTGATTTATCAGATTCGCCGAGAGCAAATCGGCGACTATGTAGAGGCGGCAGAGCTGTTGAACCACTCACAGGTGCGTGCGGTCAGTCTCCAACATGAGTACGGGATTTTTGGGGGCGAAATGGGCGAGTATATCATTCCCTTCTTGAGTCGCTTGGAGGTGCCGGTGGTCACCACCCTACACACGGTGGTACCCCATCCTTCAGAGGCGATGCGCGACATTCTGCGCAAGGTGGTTCTGCACTCTGAAGCGGTGGTTGTGATGGCGGGCACGGCGGTTCATCTGCTTCGCGAGGTGTACGATGTGCCGACAGATCATGTCTATGTGATCCCGCACGGCGCTCCTGAGCCGCTCCCGATTGCGGTCAACGAGGCGAAGGCGCTTATTGGCTTCAGCGGGCGCACGGTGTGTAGCACCTTCGGGCTGGTCAGTCGTGGTAAAGGGCTAGAGTATGTGATCCGAGCGCTTCCAGAGGTGGTCAAGCAGTTCCCGAATGTGGTCTACCTGGTTTTAGGGGAAACCCATCCGAAAGTGCGCGCCCGCGAAGGGGAAGCCTATCGCGAAATGCTGATGGCGGAGGCCGAACGGCTCGGTTTACAGGAGCATGTGGTCTTCGAGAACCGCTACCTGACCCTCGAGGATATTCGGCTCTATCTGCGGGCGACTGATCTCTACATCACGCCCTACCTTAACCCCGACCAGATTACCAGTGGCACCTTAGCCTATGCGTTAGCGGCGGGATGTGTGGTGCTCTCCACGCCGTATCTGTATGCGCGGGAGGTGCTGGCGGACGGAGGCGGGATGCTGGTGCAGTTCCGCGATCCCGATTCGATTGCCGATGCCATCGTCCAGCTCCTTTCGGACCCCGTTCTGATGCGGTACCACCGTGCGGTGGCACAGCAAAAGGCCTTCTCGCTTAGTTGGGATGCAGTAGGGCGCGCCTATGCAAACCTGTTTGACCGCGTCGGTCGGCTGCCCAAGTACCTGCTCAGCGTCGTAGAGTCGGCAGGCGTGTCCCGCTATATCTCAGAGCGCGTCTCGTAGTTAGCGCGCTATTTCCGCAATCAGCGCAGCGTACTTTTGAGCCACTACCCGAC
This sequence comes from Armatimonadota bacterium, assembly GCA_040289385.1. Taxonomy (GTDB): domain Bacteria; phylum Armatimonadota; class Fimbriimonadia; order Fimbriimonadales; family GBS-DC; genus LDYB01. The sequence continues at coordinate 12,842 of PSLB01000021.1, read as the reverse complement.
GCTTCACCTTGAGCGTTGGGGTCAGCTCGTCGCCTATCTGAAACTGCGTTGCGATGAGGCGGAAGCCCTTAATCCGTTCGTAGTCTGCCAGCTCGCGATTGGCCTGCTCAATCTCCTGGCGGATGCGTTTCTGCACCAGCTCGTGTTCCAGCAGGCTGGGGATATCCGAAGCGTCCAAGCCGTTCTGCTGGGCAAACTGTTTGAGCATCTCCATGTCGGGGATGATAAGCGCCACAGGGGCACTCATCTTGTCGCCGAAGACCACCGCCTCCTGAATGAAGGGGCTGGCACGGAGGAGGTTCTCCAATCGTTGGGGCGCCACATTCTTCCCGTTCGCCAGCACGATGATGTCCTTCTTGCGATCCGTGATGTAGAGGTAGCCATGCTCGTCCATATAGCCGATATCGCCTGTATGGAACCAGCCATCTGGGTCGATAGCTTCGCGCGTGGCTTCTGGCTTGCGGTAGTAACCTTTCATAATGTTCGGGCCACGCGCCAGAATTTCGCCATCTTCGGCGATTTTGATCTCTACGCCTGGGATCGGCTTCCCTACACTCCCAAACCGTGGGGCGTGCAGGGGGTTCACGGTTAGCACGGGACTGGTTTCGGTCAACCCATAGCCTTCTAGGATCAAGATGCCGAACGCGTGGAAAAACTCGGCGGTCTCTTTGGGGAGCGCCGCGCCCCCAGACGCAGAGAAACGCAGTCGCCCGCCGACGCGCTTGCGAATTTTAGCCCCAACCAGCTTGTCCAGCACCTGATGCTGGAGCCGCACCCACCGGGGACATGCACGCCCTTCACGCCAGCAACGCGAGTAGATCTTGCCCACCTCCAGCGCCCTATAAAACAACTTCTGCTTGAGCGGGGCTTGATCCCGAATCGAACTGAGGATCCGATCTTGCACTGAAGCGTAGAATCGGGGCACCCCCAACATCACCGTCGGCTTGGCCTCCACCATATCCGCTGCAAGCGTGAACAGACTCTCCGCATAAGCGATTGTCAGCCCTTCATAAATCGGCAGAAAGTGCCCCGCCATCCGCTCGAACACATGGCTAAGTGGAAGAAACGACAGAAACAGATCGCTTTTCTGTATCTCCAGCACCTCCAGAGAGGCTTGGATATTCGAGATGAAGTTCCCATGGGTCAGCATTGCGCCCTTCGGCTCGCCTGTAGTGCCCGATGTATAGATGAGCGTAGCGAGGTCGTCAGGTTGGACGCGCCTCGCCACTTGGCGGAATGCCTCTTCGCTCAACTCGCTGGGCGTCTGCATCACCTGCTCTAAAGTGAGCGTTTCCCCATTCTCGCTCGGCTGAAGGGTGATTAGGGTCAGTTGGAGCGAAGTGTCCGCAACCGCTTCTTGTGCTTTTTTGAGCTGACGCTTATCGCTAACTACCAGAACCTTCGGCTCAGAATCCAACAAGATTTCCTGCACTTGGGCAGGGGTAAGCGTCGGATAGATGGGCACGGTGATTGCGCCAAGGCAGAGGCTCGCCCAGTCGGTAATCGCCCATTCGGGGCAGTTCTCTGATAGGATGGCGACTCGATCGCCAGACGCAACGCCGAGCGTGTGCAGACCGCGCGCCAATTGGTAGACGCGCTGACCCAGCTCACGGTAGGAGATGGGACGAAACTGCTTGTCGCGCTTGACCAGCAGAGCAGGCTTATCGGCGTGCTCCCCAACGCTCCGTAAAAATGCCTTCGGGAGGGTATCTATAATCATGGCGCACCTCCGTGCGAAAATTCGCTATGCAACACCGCTTTCCTGCCCCAAATGGTGGTTTCAGGGCAGATGTAAAGCATGTCGTGCGGAAAGCTATGACGGCGCCCTAAAAGCAAGGGTCCGTTGGAGAAGGTCTCCACCAAGACATACTCCTCCTGAAGGGCGCGCATAAACTCGATATAGCCGCGTCGCGCAATCCGTGCCACATCGCGCGCCTCAAACTCGCTGATAATGAGGTAATCCGGTCGCTGAAGTCGCAGGTTCTCCGCACTCCACTCAGGCGGCGCCAGCGAAATTAACCGATAGGTGCTGTCCGCTGACCGCATCGCCTCCAGCCGTTTGTGCCAAAATAGCTCCCCCGTCTCAGGAAATAGGGGCGGCGTGTAAAACCACGGTACCGTAGCGAAGCCGATGGACGCATGTAGTGGAACTCGGTGGCGAATCCATGCAACCGCTTGGTCCCGCGAATCGGGACGCACCATACACCCGGTGTAGTCGAGGGCATAAAGTGCCTGTATCGCCAACGCAAGAGGCACAAGCCATCGTCCTGCCCCCATCAACCTGTTCGTGAACAGGGTGCCTTGCGCCAACCATAGCCCCAGCCCCATCGCCAGAAAGGGAAACACAGGAAAGGTGTACCGCAAGAATCGCACCTCCGCCGATCCGATCAGCCCGTAGTACGCTAACGATGCCAGCGCCACACCCCATAACGCTCGATGGCGACGCCCCATCCACAGCCAGCCCATCACCCCTAACACCAGTCCTGCCAAGGTAAACCCCACCGTTAAGTTTGGGTAGAGGTGGTACAGCCACCCCAGCCCTGTGTCCGTGAATATCTCACCGTGCCCCTGCTGGACATGGCGAAGTTCATACAAGAAGTTGCGCCAAAACTGTTCGCGATCTGCCCAGCTTCCCGGACACACCAACAAAAAGGTCAACCCTGCTACCGCCGTGCTTGCAAGGATTGCTGCCCCGCCATGCACCAGGCGCCGAGGATTGCCCCCAAAACGGAGCCATCCACTCATCCAGATCGCCAGAAGCACCAGCCCCGCATTATATTTGCTTCCCGCTGCACACCCTGCCCAAACCGCCCCCCACAGCAAGGTGCGCCACGGATTCGTTGCCTGCCACATGGCAACGGACTGGTGGAGCGCCAACGCCACGAAAAAGGTTGTCGGCACATCGACAGTCTGGAATCGGCTATGCACCACGAAGGCAGGGGCAAGCCCCATCGCAAGCCCTGCCACCATCCCCGCACGCTCGCCAGCGACCTGAGCCAAGGTACGCGCCACCACCACCGCCGTGCCCGCGCCGAAGAGGGCGTTGAGCAGGCGCGCCCAGAAATGGAGTTCCGCACGCAGATGCGCCACTTGGGACGCATTCGGATTCTCGGGAAGGCTCGTTATGACCCCCACTGCGCTGAGCCAGTGGAGCCATCCACTCCATAGCGTCAGCGGTAACGTGCCATAGTTATAAAAACCTGGGAGCCACTCCCCAGCATAGGGATTCATTGTGAAGTAGCTTGCCAAAAGCACGAGCCATTCGTCGGGATGGTAGCTGTAGTAGTGCTGGCTGTTCGGCAAGCCCCAGCGGATCCCCACACAGCGCAGTCCGAAAGCCATCAGGAAGAGCGACAGCATCGCCAGCCATATCGGCACGCGGCGACGCGGGGCAGACACAACCTCGTTTGCGTGTGGCATCAGCGCAGGGAGTATACCCGTGTACGGCGCCGCATCGCGACTGCTTAGGTTTACAACGGTGTCGCTTTCAATCGGGCGATCGCCCCCGCGAACAAACGCGCCAGCGTCTCCGTCACCGAGCGCATCACCTCAGTGACCTCCTCATGCGAGAGGGGCGACTGGCTTAGCCCCGTGCCCAGATTCGTGACCACCGAAACCGAAGCATAGTGTATGCCCGCTTCGCGAAACAGTATCGCTTCGGGCACCACCGTCATGCCGATTACATCGCCACCGAGCATTCGGAACATTCGAATCTCTGCCGGCGTCTCGTAGCGCGGTCCAGGCGCACACACATATACACCTGTCGGTTGGATGGGAATGGCTTGCTCGCGAGCCGTGTGCAGAATCGCCTCCCGCAAAAGCGGTGAGAAGGGCTGCGAAAAGTCGGTATGCACCACCTCCTCTTCGTAGAGCGTATGGATGGTGCGCATGAAGTCTAAAAAATCGCTCAGCACCACCAGTGTCCCTGCCCCCCAATCGGGTCGCAACGAGCCGACGGCAGCGGTCGAAAGCACGGCTTGTACGCCATGCTCCTTGAGCAGGCACACATGCAGAGCATGGGGAATGCGGTGCGGGGGCACTTTGTGCCCCCTACCGTGCCGAGGAAGTAGAAGCACAGGGTTGCCTGCCAGACGCCCTTCGTAGAGCACCAGATGGGAACCGACCGCACGCTCTGCGGTCAGGGTCCACCCTGGCAGACTCTGGACTCCAGTTCCCCCGATAATCGCTACAAGCATGGGATCAGGTTATCCGCTTCGTTTTGCTGTTTTCTTCTTCTGAGGAGTTTCGGTGTCCGTTTGGGACTTCTGTTGGGTCTCTACATAGGCTTTAATGAGGCTGAGGCGCGCCATATCGGCCACGCGGTTGATTTCCGTAACTCCTGCCCTCTGTGCGCCTGCAGGATCCACCACGAGCACCGCCCATGGCGTCAGTTGGAATTGGTGCATCTTGTGGGGAAGGGGGTAGGGGCTCTCTTCGGCGCAAGGGGGTGTGGAGACCACCGCCTGCTCGCCGATAAGCGCGCGCGCCGCGTCACCCATCTTCGTTGCCAACCCAGCCTCCGATCGGCTTTCCAGCACGGTGCCAATCAGATCCTCCAGATCCTCTACACTCTTGCCCTCCATCATGCGTCGAACCGCACGCAGAGGGATATACTGCGCCTGAAGGGTCTTCAAAGCCACCAACTGCAAAAGATGGTGGTAGTCATACAGCACACGATTGCTCCGCCGACGAGTCGGGGGGTCAATCAGACGGTGCGCAGTGTAGAACCGAACGGTGCGTACATCCGGAAACGGAACCACCTTGTAGCGTGGCTGAACAGGAGCCCACTGCTCCAGCAGGTTGTTCGCCACAGCCACTAACTCCTCGATAGTGAAGCTGTCCTGATCCCGGTACCGCTTCAATGCATCGAGAGGTTTCATAGTACCTTCAGTATACCCAATAGGCACCCCTTTTTGCAAGCGGATATATTATTTGTATCTTATGATTACCGTACCAGGAATCGAATCGCACCGTGCAATGCCCACCACAACAGAAACAGCATCACTCCCCAATTCACCAAACTCGGTCTCATCCGTACCGAACGGCGCACCACTAAAGCCATCAGACTGTTCAAAAACAGCCCCAACGAGAACGCCACAATCGCAAATCCGAACGGATTGGCACGCCAAGCCAACGCAAAGTTGCCATGAAGCAGCGCGCTGACGCTGGTGGTCAATCCACAAGACGGGCACGATCGCCCAGTTAAAAAGTAGATGAGGCACGGCGGAAGCCCCAACTGCTGGTGCGTGCCATGCCCCCTCGGATCGGGAACCAAATAGAGCCCCACCCCCCAGAAACTCAGCACCGCAACGAGGATCAGCAGGTGTCCTAAGCGCGCCTTAGGGTTCACTGCCCCAATCTCGATTAAGCCAGCCCTGTGCGCGGACGAAACTGAAGGCTCCATCGCTACTGCTCCCACAACCGCAGGACGACGCTCCACACCGTTCGCTGACCGATCACGCTCACACGCACCTGTGCCGAGTTCGTGGGCGACCACGCCAGCCCGGCGTTCAGTTGCCGTCCCGTATGCTCAGCCAGCAAAAACATCGAATTGTTCAGCGGAATCTCGAAGCCGATAAAGAAATCAGGCATCCCCCCCGTACCAAAACCGAGGTGGACGCGCAGGTCATGATCTAATGGGGTCGCACCCAGTGCCGGGAGGCTGTACGAAAGTGCCAGGTAGGCGCCGCGTCCTGCACGCGTGCTGTTGCCTAAATCCCGCACGCCGACCGAGACCCCAGGCGTGTAGCCCGCCAGCTCTGGAAAGAGAGTATACTGAAATCCGTAGAGATTAGTACGATTCTCGAAGCCTGTGCGCTCCCAGTACAGCTCCAGCCTATCGAGTGGGAGCCAGTGGAGGCTGGCTCGCACCGTATCAGGCTCACGCGCCCAGAAGCCCGTCTCCACACGCAAACGCTCAGGATAGATGGCACGCCCAGTGGGAATCTCCAGCACACGGTCTGCCTCTCCACGCAGACACCCCAGCAACATCAGCCCGATCCACCATCGCATATGCCAAAGTGTACCCCAACCTCATCCCCCGCAATTTACCTGTAAAGATTTTGCTTCCGCCTGCCCAAAATAACCCCAGCACCAATCCGCACGAGGGGGCTATAAATGGAAAACTTCGACTGGAGAAAACTGGTTGGGCTGGATTCAGGAGACTCCGCGCACGAGGCGTCGCAATCAACCGATGTGGAACTGCGGATTGCTGGTGAAGAGAAGCCGATAGAGGATGTAAGTATCGATGATCTCCTGCGCGAATGTGTGGAGCGCGGTGGCTCCGACCTGCACCTTACCGTTGGGCTCCCCCCTACAATCCGCCTGAACGGACATCTGACCCCTTTGCCATATGTACCGCTGACAGAGCATGACACGCGCCGACTGGTCTACGAGGCGCTCAACGACAGCCAACTGGAGCAGTTCGAACGGCGCCACGATATCGATTTCGCCTATTCGGTCAAAGAGGTGGCACGGTTCCGCTTCAATGTCTATATGCAAAAAGGGGCTGTAGCCGCTGCGATGCGCGTCATCCCTTCCAAAATCCCTTCCATCGAATCGCTCCGATTGCCACCCGTCATCTATGAGGTGGTCAAAAAACATAGCGGACTGGTCCTTGTCACAGGACCGACAGGCTCCGGCAAATCAACCTCATTAGCGTGTATGATCGACCTGATTAACCAGAGCCGACCGTGCCATATCCTCACGATTGAGGATCCCATCGAATATGTGCATACGCATAAGCGTGCGATGGTCAACCAGCGCGAGGTTCACGCCGACACCGAGAGTTTCCATAACGCCCTGCGTGCGATCCTCCGTGAAGATCCCGATGTAATCCTTATCGGCGAGATGCGCGATCTGGAGACCATCCAAGCCGCCCTCACCCTGGCTGAAACCGGGCACTTGGTCTTCGCCACACTGCACACACGGAATGCCCCACAGACCATCGACCGTATCATCGATGTCTTTCCACCCCATCAACAAGAGCAGATTCGCGTGCTGTTGGCTAACACCCTCGAGGCGGTCTTCGCTCAGCAGTTAATCCCGATGTTAGGGGGCGGGCGCATCGCTGCTATCGAAGTGATGCTGGCAAACTCCGCCGTCCGCAACCTCATCCGTGAAGGCAAGACCCATCAAATCTACTCGATCATGGAGACGAACGCCGCCCAAGGGATGGTCACGATGGATCGGGTGCTGGCAGACCTCCATCGCAACGGCTATATCAGCTACGAGGAAGCAGTCAGCCGAGCGATAGACAAAGAGAACTTTAACCAACTGCTCAAAAACGCTGCATAGGAGGAGTTATTCAGGATGCCTATCTTTGGCTACGAGGCGGTCGATAACAAGGGACGCACCTTGCGCGGCACACTTGAAGCCGAAAACGAGCAACTGCTCATCGCCAAACTGCATGAGCAGGGCTTGCACATCGTCCGCGTAGAAGCGCAAAAATCCAGCACCAAACCGTTCGCATCGCTCACGAAACCCAAAAAACCCAAACTGCAGGCGATGGTGCTCTTTGCACGCCAGTTCGCCACGATGATCGACGCTGGCATCCCTATTCTGCGCTGTCTCGATATCCTCTATACCCAAACGAAAGACTCCGCCCTCAAAAATGCGCTGGATACCGTCCGCAAAGATGTCAAGTCAGGGTTAGCCCTCAACGAGGCGATGGAGAAACATCCCCTTGTCTTCTCCGACCTTTTCGTCAACATGATCCGCGCTGCAGAAGTCGCAGGGATTTTAGACCAGATCCTCGACCGTTTAGCGACCTTTCTGGAGAAAGACCTGGAGGTGCGCCAGAAGATTAAATCGGCGATGATGTATCCTGTGATGGTGCTGGTCTTTTCGTTTCTGGTGCTGATCGCAATCTTCATGTTTGTTCTGCCCCGTTTCAAAGAGATTTTCGCCAGTATGAATGTGGAGATGCCCGCGATGACGCAGTTCTTGTTCAATGCCAGTGACTTCCTGATTGGGTACTGGTGGATGATAGGGGGCGTCGTAGCAGGGGGGCTGTTCGCCTTGCGCCGATACATTCGCACCCCCAAAGGACGCTATCAATACGATTACCTGAAGTTGCGCGTGCCCATCTTCGGCGAGCTGGTGCTCAAGTTAGCAGTGGCACGCTTTGCACGCACGCTCGGTACTTTGGTAGCCAGCGGCGTGCCCTTGATGCGTACGCTGGAAATTGTGGGGCAGACTTCGGGCAACGCCGTGCTGGCGACTGCCATCGACGGCACGCGCGCCAGCATCCGTGAAGGGCAACCCCTGAGCGCCCCTTTCGCAGCGACCAACCTGTTCCCCCAAATGGTAATCCACATGATGGACATCGGCGAAGAGTCGGGGCGACTCTCGGAGATGATGGTCAAAATTGCCGATTTCTATGAGCAAGAGGTGGACGCCACCATCAAAGGGATCACCTCGATGATCGAGCCGTTGCTGATTGTGTTTCTCGGCGGAATCGTGGGCTTTATTGCCATCTCGATTATGATGCCCATGTTCAAACTTATCAACGCAATTCAATAACTACACGGACGAAATCGATTCGCTCAGGAGGAGCAACGATGGAGAAACTGGACACGGAAGAGCTGGTTCGCGAGTACTATCAGACGCGCGATTTGGAGATTCGCGATGCGATTGTCGTACAGCTGGCAGGGCTGGTGGAAAGCGCCGCACGCAAGTTCATCGGTTCTGGAGAGCCCATCGAAGACCTTATTCAGGAGGGCTATCTGGGCTTGCTGAACGCGCTGGACCTGTACAATCCCGACAAGGGCGTCAAGTTCACCACCTATGCGACTCACCTAATTATCGGGCACATCAAGCACTACCTACGGGATAAGGGCAAAATCATCAAGGAACCCGCCTGGCTTCAGGAGCTGAACAGTAAGATCAATCGCGTGGTCACCGAACTGAGTGCGCAGTACGGGCGTCTCCCTACAGTGCAGGAAATCGCCCAGTTTCTGGGGATGACCACCAAAGCCGTCGAAGAGGTGCTGATGACACGTGAGGTGTTCAAAGTGAGTTCGCTGGATGTGCTCTCTTCTGACGAGGAGGACGAGTGGCAAGGTTACGATATCGAGAAGCTCGAAACCGAGCCGTGCCAGAGCTTCAACCTTCCTGTTGAGGAGCGAGTCGTGATAGAGAACGCGATGCACCAACTCAAAGAGATCGAGCGTCAGGTACTGGAACTCTTCTTCAACGAAGGGTACAACCAGACCGAAATCGCCAACATGCTCAAAATCTCGTGCAACTATGTGTCGCATATCTTACGCAATGCCACCCAAAAGCTTCGGCGCATCATCAGCGAGGAGGACTGGCTGGACCAGCAACGGATTCGGGCGCGCGGTATCGAACGGGGCGATTTAGAGGCGTGCGTCTTAGACCCCCAGACGGGTCTCTTCTCACACGAGTATCTCACAATACGCTTGCGCGAGGAAGTTCAGCGATCCACACGCTACCATAATTTGGTCGGGTTCGCCATCTTCGAGTTCGTGTCGGATCGCAAGACCCTCAATTCGCTGGGGGAGTTTGCGCTCGGCGAGCTGTTGCTTCAGGCGTCTACTGTCGTGCGGGAGATGGTTCGCAAGGCGGACATCGTGGGACGCTATGGGAAGGCATCGTTGGGAGTGATCCTGCCCTACGCAGGCGAACATACGCCGCACATCGCCCAGCGAGTCCATCAAGCGCTCAACGAGTGGCTCCAGAGTACCTTCAACGAGAGCGTTCAACAGCAATTCACGGTTCACTACGGATGGTCGTTTTTCCCTGGAGATGCACAGGCGTTCGATACCCTTGTTCAGCAAGCAGAAGAGCGCTTGGCAATCCATCGGCTCACCGCACAGGCGGCATAAGGATGCGGACAGGCGCGGCAGGGAGTTCTCACACCCACGCTGTCAATCCGTTGCGCGAGGGGAAACTCGACAAAAAAACAGAAAGCCTGCACCTTGAGCAGGGTGCGGGCTTCTGGTAATCAGTTTCGCAAAGGCTTGCCTGTCTCCAGCATGTGGCGCATGCGGTCCCAGGTCTTGGGCTGCTGGGCAAGGAAACTCACAACTTGAATCTCCAGATCGTAGAAGTAGCGAAGGGGCATCTCGGTTGGCTGGCTAAGTTCGCCCCCTGCCAGCACATACGCAATCTGCGAGGCGACTGTGAAGTCATGCTCGGTGATAAATCCGCCCCGTTTCAGATTATGCAGTTCCACTAGCAGGCGATTGAGCACGGCATCCCCGTATGCCATTATCTTCGGCTCTTCCATCGGGGTATAGCTCACCTGAGAGAGATGGAGCACCTCCTGCTTGGCACTCCAGAGCACCCGATCGGGATTGACCACGATGTGGTCTACACCCTCTCGCAAGAACCCGTACTGCACACCTTCCAGGGCGCTGGTCGCTACCTTGCCGAAGCCGAGCGTTTCCATCACACCTCGAATGGTGGGATAGGGATCTGCATTAGGCGGCAGGGCGCTGAGGGCACGCCACAGCATCGTACTGGTGCCGCCACCTGCGGGGATAATCCCCACCCCAACTTCGGGCAAGCCGATGTAGGTCTCGGCACTGGCGACGGTTTTCGTACAGTGCATCGCCAGCTCACACGCGCCGCCCAGAGTGTAGCCGAAGACCGCGGCAACGGTAGGCACCTTGGCATGTCGCAAACGCAAGAGCGAGTCTTGGAACGCCTTGCCGCCCATTGCCAGCTCATCGAAGTCGCCTGTGCCGATCATCATCAGGAACAGCTGGAGATTGAACCCGACCGAGAAATGTTCGCCGATGCCCGTGATGACTAAGCCCGTTCCTTCGCGCTCAGCGCGTTCGACGCCCTTATAGAGCATCTCCATCACACCAGGCCCGAGCGTGTTCATCTTGCTGTGGATACCGACGCAGAACACGCCCTCACCAAGGTCATAAACGGAGGCATCGGCGTTGCGTTCCACTTCGGGGCAGTGGCGTGCCATGTTAGCAGGCGTCAGAAACTCCTCCGAGGGATGATACGGCGCGACCTGTCCCGTACCTATCCAAACGAAGACGGTGGTCTCGCCCGTCTCAGCGGTCTCGTAGAAACCTGTGCGCCCCTTCGCAAGCAGCTGCTGCACCGTGGGGGGGACGGGCTTGCCCTCTTGTTGGAGACGCTCGGCAGTCTCCTTGACCCCCAGTGCATCCCAGATCTGGAACGGCCCCAGCTCCCAGTTGAAGCCCCATTTGATCGCGTGGTCGATAGCAATCGGGTCGTCCGCAAGAGCGGGCGCATGCTGGGCGACATAGGTCAGGGTCTCGGCAGTCAACCGCCACAGGAACCGCCCTTCTCGGCTGTCATGGTGGACCAGTGCTTTGAGCCGTGCCTCCAGCGGGAGCTTCTCGAGAGCCTCAAGGTGCGGGAACTTCGGCTTCTGGCGGGGACGGTACTCGTAAGTGTTGAGGTCTAAGACTTCGATAGTGCCATCCTTCTGGCGTCGGTAGAAGCCTGCGCCCGTCTTTTCGCCGAGTCGTCCATCAGCGATGAGCCGTTGCACCACTTCGGGCAAGGTAAAGATGGCTTTCTCTTCGGCGGTTTCAAGGCGTTCGTGTAGATTTTTCACCACACTTGCCATGACATCCAATCCCACGATGTCGGCTAAACGGAAGGTGGCGCTTCGGGGATGCCCCATTAACGGACCCGTGAGCGCATCGACCTCCTCGACAGACATGCCGAACTCCTGCATAACGGGGAACACCACCATCATTGCGTGGACGCCGAGACGGTTGGCGATGAAGCCGGGGGTATCGCGAGCGATCACAACGCGCTTGCCCAGCACACGCTCGGCAAATCGGATCATCCCCTCCACCAGCTCAGGATCAGTTTCCTTGCGGGGAATAATCTCTAAGAGCTTCAGGTAGCGGGGGGGATTGAAGAAGTGTGTGCCCATAAAGCGACGCTTGATGGCTTCTCGGCAGTCTTCGCTCATCTCATGAATCGAGAGCCCGCTGGTATTGGTGGAGACGATGGCGTTCGGGTTCACATCATCCTGAACACGGCGCCATAGGTCGCGCTTGATTTGAGGGTTCTCGACAACCGCTTCGATAATCCAATCGGCTTCTTTGAGGCGGGGGAAATCGTCTTCGAAGTTGCCTATTTCGATTCGGCTCGCCAGTTCAGGGAGATAGAACGGTGCGGGTTTGAGTTTTCGGATTCTCTCCAGCCCACTACGGGCAATTCGGTTGCGCACTTCCCGACTTTCGAGGGTGAGCCCTTTGGACTGCTCTTCGGGCGTGAGTTCAGTAGGTACGATGTCCAGCAGAAGCACCTGCCAACCAATGTTGGCCAGATGTGCTGCGATTTGTGCCCCCATCGTACCCGCTCCTAAAACGGCCGCTTTGCCGACGGTCTTGTGTTCATTGAGCATGGAATAACCTCCTTCGTGCGTTATTTTTGACTCATGGGTCAAAACGCCTCTGGGGATTATACCCTGTAGCGGAAAAAGGCACTGCGCCTACCCTCTGGCAGGCGCAGCGAGTTGGATGGCGACTTGTGGCAAGCGTCTACTTGTGCCGACGAGCGTAGCCCTACCAGTAGCTAACGCAATCAGGCGGGCAGGCTCTGGGACAATCTGCAACTGTCCCAACACATAATCGCCGCTCGGAGAGGTGTTAAACTTGACGGCAATCAAGTTCACATTGCTCCAATCCATCGTCCCAGTGATGCTGAGCGAGCTGAACAGCACATCGTCATCCGTGTACTGCGGTGCGGAGACCCCGGCCTTTAGGCCTGGGGAGGAGCGCCGCCTTGACTACTCTCGTGTGGTATCATCTCCTCAGAACCTTGACAAGCAAGAGTTCAGGAGGTTCTGCCAGCGAATCGCCTGGCAGGTAAAA
>PSLB01000020.1:0-19498 GCA_040289385.1 Armatimonadota bacterium | reverse complement strand
GCGGCCATACGCGGCAGGCTTATCCGCCTAGCTGCAAGCCCCTGGCTTTAGCCATGGGGTTCATGACAACTTTTGAGGAGAGGGAGGCATTAGCGGAACGGGTCGTCTTCGTCCTCTTCGTCGTCGCCCAATCCAAGCAGTGGCGGTTCGCTCAAAGGAAGGTCGAGCGGATTGTGTGCAGACACTTGGCGCGTTGCGGGAGGGCGCGGCACCGCGCGTTCGAACATGCGCAACACTTCGCCAGCAGGAGGTTTCTGGATTAAGACCTTGTGCATCGCGGAGATAACCCTGTCGCGGTCAACCTCGCCGTTGCCGTTGCACGTGCGCGCAATAATGTCTGCCACCGCATTGCGCTGGATAGTTGGATCCAACTGGCGCAGATGCTCGTAGACCGCGTCTTCCAGCGATTTCTCTTCGGCAGAGGGATAGCGCCGTAGCCCATCCTGTCCGCGCAGAACCGCAGGGCGCGGGAACCGCACAAATATCGGCTGATTGAAATACGGGTGGCGAATCAGCATCTCGCCAGGCGCTAAAGTGCCCATCTTCTCCTTCACAGCAGGTCCGAAAATCTGGTAGCCTTGCTGTGCCAGTTCCTCCATTTCGATGCGTCCGTAGAACGAGGTAGAGCAGTTGCCGATAACCTGACGATCTACTTGCGAGCGGAACTGTTGGGCTCCGAACAGCACCAGCCCCAGATAGCGTCCGCGTGCACAGATGTCGCGCAAGGCGCGCATCACATAGGTTTCGCGGTAGGTGTTGGGGGCATATTGATTAAGCTCGTCCACAATCACGATAACGGCGTCCACACCGAGTGTCCGCTGTTCCATACGCTCGCGCAGTTCGGCAATCACGCGCGTGAAGATCAAATCTTGCGCCTCGGCAGAGAGGTTCGCCACATCGATCACATACACGGTGCGATCCTCAAACTTGCCCCACGGCAGGTCGAACACTTCGGTGCCCTCACTGACCAATCCGGCAAAGCGTGTGGTCAGGTTCACTAGGCGGTTCTGAATCTTGCGGACAGTCTCTACGGCGAAACTGCGCCACTGCTTTTTGTTTTGGTACTCCATGATGCGGAGAACCGCCTCGAACCAGTGCACCAGATCGTTGAAGTTGTTCACCTCCAACCGCCGTGGCAGGCCTTCAGGGAGACTGGACGCCTCCGCCTCATCGAACTCGAAGACGCCCGGCTCAATCACGCGCTGACGCAAAAACTGCAGGAAGGCATCTGCCTTTGCGTCGACATCGTCTTTGTTGAGGAGAACCTCCACATAGCGCATCACCTCGCGCAAGCCCCACAGCATCGGGTTCACAGGGGTGAGGCTGGGGTGTGTGCGCAGAGTGGCAAGGTTCACACGGTCAGGCTTGAAAGGCGCATAGTACCTTACCTCCTCAAAGGGCTTAGGTTGCATGCCAACCAGTTGGTAAACCTCGCGATCACGTTCGTCGAGCTGGTGCTCTGGGGGCATGTCCAGAAAGAGCAGATCGCCCCCTTTGACATTGAAGCAGATGACGGCAATGGTGCGCCCCCGCACCTTCTGGAAGATAGCGTTCACCAGAAACTGGATGGCACTGGTCTTTGCCGCGAGTCCGCTGGTTCCTGTCACATTCAGATGTCCTGCTTCAGGCCCGATTAGGAAGTCGGCATCCAGATAGACGGGGGCTTTGAGCCCGCCATTATCGTAAATGCCGACGGGAAGGCGTCGCTCTTCGGGGATTTCGTCGATTCGTAAAGCGCGTAGCACATCTGCCTCTGTCGCCAAATACACTGGCCCGATGGGCACAGGCTGAACAGGCTGTTCGGGATGGTGCCGGAGCACAGCGGCAGTATAGACGCGGATCTCGGGGCGTTCGGTCGGGGGCTGAGCATCGGGGTTACCGTCCGCTCCCAGAAAATCGAACATAGGGCTGACCACATCGTTGTAGCCCTGCCCCTCCGTGACCACACCCCACACCGTGCGTCCGGGAGTTTCGACTACCACGAGCGTCCCGATACCGATGGGACTGTCGGGTGTCGCCCAAAAGTGAAACTGGAAAGCGGTACTGGGCTGACGCTCTGTCGCCACCACACGCCCGATCAGCCGACGCTCCACCATAGACCGACCATTCTGACCACTCTGTACCAGTGCTTGCATTTGCATGGCTCTCCTTTCAGTTAGGTTCGCTTTGCATGAAAAGGTTCCTGCTGAGCCGTTGTTCAACGCGAGGGCGTCTCGATAAAAAATGCCCGCGCATGGTGCCACGCCCTGTATTACCTCAGGAATGGTTGTGAGATTACCACCGCTGCGCCCCCTCAGCCGCCCCCAATCGGGTATCATAAGGTCGTCTACGGAGGCAAGTATGAACTACGATGCAGAGGTTATCATATTAGGTGCGGGTCCAGGCGGGTATGTGGCTGCTATTCGTGCTGGACAGCTGGCGAAGCAACATGGTGGAACGGTTATCTGTATTGAGCGCGAGTTTTTAGGTGGAACCTGTCTCAACTGGGGCTGTATCCCCAGCAAGGCGATGATTGCCCACGCAGAAGCGTACCAGCATGTCCTGCATGCCGACGAGATGGGAATCCATGTCGAAGGCAAAGTGACCTATGACTTCAGCAAAATGCAGGCGCGCAAAGACAAAATTGTTCAGACTCTGCGCAACGGCATCGCTATGCTCTTCAAAAAGAACGGGGTTCAATCGGTGGAGGGCACAGGACGCCTCGTAGACCCCCATACCATCGAGGTCACTAAAGCGGGTGGCACACGCCAGCAGATTCGTGGGAAGCATATCATTCTGGCTACAGGCTCCAGGGTGATGCAGTTGAACATCCCCGGACTTCAGGGCGAGCATGTATGGACCAGCGACGATGCCGTGAATGCGCCCTTTGTGCCCGAATCGATCCTGATTTTGGGGGCAGGAGCCGTGGGTGTGGAGTTTGGATATGTATTCAACGCGCTGGGGAGCAAGGTCACTGTCGTAGAAATGATGCCTCAAATTCTACCCACTTTTGACGAAGAAGTTGCCAAAGAGGCGGAGCGTGCCTTAAGTCACCAGGGAATCCAGTTCCTCACCCAAAGCACTCTCAAGTCTGCTGAGCGTGTGGGCGACCGCTGGATCTGTCATGTGGAGACCCCCAAAGGGATTCAATCTGTAGAGGTTCAGGTGGTGCTCATCGGCGTCGGACGCAAGCCGAATGTTGAGGGAATCGGGCTGGAAACGGTCGGGATTCAGAGGAACAAGCGTTGGGTTGCGGTCGACGAGTCGATGCGGACGAGCATCCCTCACATCTTCGCAATCGGCGATATTACGGGGATTGCGCCTTTAGCCCATGTCGCCAGTGCACAAGGTATCGTGGCGGCAGAGAACTGCTTCGGTGCCGAGCGCCGGATGGATTATCGCGCGGTGCCGAATGTGGTCTACACTGTGCCAGAGGTGGCGGGCGTCGGTTTGACAGAGAAGCAAGCACGCGAGCAAGGGTATTCGGTCAAGATTGGGAAGTTTCCCCCGCGTATTCTGGGGCGTGCGATGGCGGCTGGGATCAAGGACGGCATCGTCAAAGTGGTGGCGGAAGCACAGTACGGGCAGATTCTGGGCGTTCACCTGTGCGTGCCCCACGCCAGCGACCTCATCCAAGAAGCGGTGTTAGCCATCAAGCTGGAGGCGACGCTCGACGAGATGGTGGACACCCTCCACCCGCATCCCACTCTGGTCGAGTCGCTAATGGAAGCCTTCCATGACGCAGCGGGGCACTGCACCCATAAAGCGTGAAGCCTATTTTGAGGCGATACGCTTGCCGCGAAAGCAGTTCGGCAATCGCCTGCGCTAGGGTGTTGCCCTCGCTTTGTGTTCAATTCGCACCGATTCGGCAGGAGCTTCTGGGCAGATGCCGAATGTAGTCCCCATGCGCGCTGTGACTTTTACTGCAGTCGGGTTCGCCGTGGCAATTTTTTACGCACAGGTTAGCCCGACGGAGCAGAGGGAAGGATTTCGCCCCCTTTTTGCAGGGCGCCATAGCTGGAAGGTCTACGCAGGAGCCGAATGGCGTTTAGACAAAGGCGAGCTGATCGGTCCCTCGCACAGTGCCGGCTGGATTGGCACCACAGCCGAGTACGACAACTTCATTCTGCGTGGGGAATATTGGATCGATAAAAGCGACACCCACGAGTCGAACAGTGGAATCTTTATTCGTGCTCAACGCACCGCCACCCCCTGGATCGACGGCTACGAAATCCAGATCAGCCTACAAGACCCCAAAAATCCCACAGGCAGTATTTATGGGCGTGTGCCGACCCATTTGGAACGCATGCGCGAGATCGCACCCGAAAAACAGTGGAACCGCTTCGAAATCCGTGCGTGCGGTCCGTTTATTACCGTGCGAATCAACGACGATGTGGTTCTGGAGGCGACCCTTCACGAGCATAAGAAAGGTGTTATCGGTTTTCAGCAACATCATCCGGGCGTGACGGTGAAGTTTCGCAATCTCCGCATCAAGAGGCTCAAGCCCAGTGAATGTGATGAGGGCTGGAGACCCCTCTTCAATGGTAAGGACCTTACAGGCTGGTTCCCTACTGGAATGGCGCGCTGGTCGGTCCGAGAAGGCGCCATCGTCGGCGAAGGCGGAATGGGGCATCTGTTCACCGAACAGATTTTTACTGACTTTGAGATGCGTGCGATGATTCGCATCCGCCCCTATAAAGCCGATTCGCCCTTCAAGCCGAACAGTGGCATCTAATTTCGTGCCCAGCCCAATCCTGAGAACCGCAATAACTGGCCAGTCGGCTTTGAGGCGCAGGTCTACAACCACGAAGGTACCGACTATATCACGGGGTCCCTTTACAACCGAGTGCGTGCCAGCCGTCTGCTGACGCGCGATGAGGAATGGTTCTCGATGCGCCTCTATGCCAAAGGCGACCATATCCAGATCTATGTGAACGGGCAGAAGGTGGTGGACACGCGCAACGCCGATTTTCGGTCAGGGCATATCGCTATCCAGTGCCACGACCCGTTCACGATTATCGAGACCCGCGACCTCTACTGGCGCCCGTTATAAACTGCCTATTGCCCTGGTTTACTCTATCCCCAGCCATACTTTGAGAAGGTAGGGGGTTAATCTTCTGTCCGCCTGTGACACGATGCCGGTTTACCGTCAGTTCGCCGATGAGATAGATATCGTCACCTTGCCGAACCACTACACGCGGTGGGCGCAAAGCATACTTGTTGAAGGCTGAAGGTGGGGCTGTACTTGCTTCCGTATTTGCTAAAGGGTTGGTGCTGAGGAGCGGTTTTATCCTTTGGCGGGAGGTGCCCAAACTGTTTGCATGAGAGAGATACCTCCTTGTGTGCTGTGCGAATGGGGTATACTTTACAGCACAAGGAGGACGCACCTTGAGCACCAAAGTACGGAACCGCGTGGCGAAGCCAACCGAACCGACCCGCCATCGCGATCGATTAAGCAAGGACGATTTATTAGAGATTTATCGCAGGCTCTGGTTCGCACGCATTTTCGATGAGACGCTCTACGATATGAAAAAGAAGGGGCGTCTCCGTCGCGGTAATGTTTACGGCTCACGCGGACAGGAGGCGATTCAGGTGGGCACAACCTATCCCCTGCGTCCCGATGATTTCACCTCGCCTATCCATCGCGATATGCCCATCTTCGTGTTTCGGGGGATGACCGTCGAGCAGGTGATGTGCCAAGTGTGGGGCAAAGCGAACGCTCCAACGCGTGGCAAAGACTCGTGGAGCCACATGGGCGATATGCGACTGGGGATTATCCACTCCACCAGTATGTTGGGGGCCACAATTCCTGTGGCGTGTGGCGTGCTGTGGGCGCAACGGCTAAATGGACATCGCGATCGCGTGTGTGTCGCCTATCTTGGAGAAGGCGCCACAGCCACCGGTCCGTTTCATGAAGGGCTGAACTACGCTGCAGTGCATAAACTCCCCCTGATCGTTGTAGTGGAAAATAATCAGTATGCCTACTCGACCCCCGTAGAGCTGGAGGTTCCCACGCCCACTGTTGCCGATCGGGCGAAAGGCTATGGCATTGCAGGCTACAGCATCGACGGCAACGACATTTTGGAGGTCTACGACACGATGTGCGAAGCATTAGCCCACGCACGCGCTGGCAACGGTCCCGTGCTTTTGGAGTGTGTCACCTACCGCGTTCAAGGACATGCGGACCATGATGAAACGCGTGCCCGCCAATATCGCCCTGTAGAGGAAATCGAAATCTGGGAGACGCGCGACCCCATCCCGCGCTACCGCGACTATCTCCTCTCCACAGGGCTGTTTACCGAAGCGGAACTGCCCCAGCCGCCCACAGACATTGTGGAGCAGATCCAGCACGCTGTAGAGTATGCCATTCAGAGCCCCGACCCCGACCCGCATACCGCTCTGGAAGACATCTACGACGAGCGTGCGGGGGTGTCGCTATGAGAGAGGTGACCTTTCTGGAGGCCATCCGCTTAGCCCTCTGGGAAGAGATGGAACGCGACCCGAATGTCTTCCTTATCGGGGAAGACATTGGCAAGATGGGCGGCGCGTTCGGCGTCACCACCGGATTCCAAGAGCGGTTCGGGTTCGACCGAGTGGTCGATGCGCCCATCTCCGAAACGGCTATCATCGGCATCGCCATCGGCGCCGCTGCTGCCGGAAAGCGAGGGATTGCCGAAATGCAGTTTATCGATTTCATCTCCTACGGCTTCGATCAGGTGGTCAATGTCGCAGCAACCTATCTGTACCGCTCTGGCGGACAGGTCAGCGTTCCTATAGTCATTCGCGGACCTTCTGGGGGGTATGTCGGTGGGAGCCTCTATCATAGCCAACAGTTTGAGGCATGGTTTTTCCATGTACCAGGGCTTAAGGTGGTTCAACCTGCCTTCCCCGACGATGCCTACGGGCTGATGAAAGCTTCGATTCGCGACAACAACCCTGTCCTCTTTTTTGAGCATAAGTATCTCTATCGGCGAATCAAGGGCACCATCCCGAACCCGGAGGCGGACTACATCGTTCGATTAGGTGAGGCGCGTATTCGGCGTGCGGGCAACACGATCACGGTGGTGACCTACGGAGCGATGGTGCATTTCGCGCTCGATGCGGCGCGCGTGTTAGAGCCCGAAGGCATCTCGTTGGAGGTCATCGATCTGCGCACAATCAAGCCGATGGATATGGAGACGATTTATAACTCGGTACGCAAGACCAGCAAGGTGCTGATTGTCTATGAAGCGCCGAAGACGGGTGGAGTGGGCGCCGAGGTCGCGGCCCGAATCGCCGAGCAGTGTTTTGAGTGGCTCGATGCGCCTGTGATGCGTGTCGCCGCAAAAGATAGCTTCGTGCCGTTCGCAGAACCGCTGGAGAAGTTCGTTCTGCCCAGCGTCGACGAAATTGTGCATACCGCCCGCCAGTTGGCACACTATTGAGGGAGGCAAACAGATGGCTGTCGCTGTGATTATGCCCGAACTGGGCGAGAGCATCGTAGAAGGTACGATTGTCCGTTGGCTTAAGCAGGAAGGCGAGCTGGTCAAAGAGGACGAACCGTTGGTGGAGATTGTGACCGATAAGGTCAATACCGAGCTACCTGCGCCTGCCAGCGGAGTGCTCAAACAGATTTTGGCGACTGCGGGCTCGGTAGTACAGGTCGGTCAGGAGCTGGCGCTGATTGAGACAGCGACCGCAAGGGAATCGCCTTCCCATCCGGCGCCCCCTCCTGTCGCCGAAGTGGGGTTCTATGGTGCGAATGAGCCAAGCTCCGAACCCGTCAGCGTCCCTACACCTGCCCCTTCTGTAGGGGATGGACGCTCACGTGAAGCAGGGCGCCCCTTCATCTCCCCTGTGGTCGGCAAAATCGCAGCTGAGTATGGCATCTCACACGAAGAGCTGATGCACATTCCGGGCACCGGCACAGGGGGGCGTGTGACGCGCGCCGATATCGAACGCTACATCGCTCAACGCACCACCCCCGCCCAACCCGCACCTGCGCCCACACCCGCCCCGACGCCCACCCCAGTCCAACCCATAGAGGGCGAGGAGATTGTGCCGCTGGTCGGCATGCGCAAAGCGATTGCGGAACACCTCACCAAAAGCTACCACACCGCCGTGCATGTCACCACCGTGATCCAAGTGGATGTCTCGCGCATGGTGGAGTTCCGAGAACGCAATAAAGACTCGTTCCAGCAACAATATGGCGTGCGCTTGACCTATACCCCCTTTTTCGTGAAGGCTACCGCCGATGCCTTGCGTGAGTTTCCGATGATGAACGCCTCGCTGGTGGAGGACCAGATTATCGTACGCCACTATGTTCATATGGGCGTTGCGGTGGCGTTGGGCGAGAAAGGTGAAGAGGGCTTGATCGTGCCAGTGATCCGCGAGGTGCATAAAAAGTCGGTTATCGAGATTGCGCGCGAGCTGGAAGAGATCGCCAAACGGGCACGCAACAAGACCATCGGGGTCGCCGATGTGCAGGGCGCAACCTTCACCCTGACCAATCCGGGCAGTTACGGCGCTCTGATTGGCACTCCCATTATCAACCACCCGCAGACCGCCATTCTGGGCACTTATGCCATCGTCAAACAGCCCGTGGTCATCAACGATATGATTGCCATTCGCCCGATGATGAACCTGTGTTTGAGCTACGATCATCGGCTTCTCGATGGGATGTATGCGGGTCGTTTTCTCCAGCGTGTGAAGCGCGCCATCGAGGAGTTCGAGTTCTTCCGCTAAGGCTTGCATCCGACCCGTCCCCCAAAGAAACCGCCCCGTCCTTCCCCCACGGGGCGGTTTCGCGTGTATGGGGTAAACTATGGATATTATGCAAGGGGAATCGAAGGGGATCGTTGGCGACCCGCAGGCGACGATACAGGTGGTGCCCGCGCCTAGCACCACGCAGGCGATTGCGCCGATTACATGTCCCATCTGCGGACAGGTGAACCCAATCGGAGAGACCTACTGCGTGGAGTGTGGGTTCCTGCTAAGCACAGCCCCCCCTACAGAGCCATTTTCTGCAGGGGCACATCCCAAACTCCGCGATGCACATGGGCGCGAGTTTTTACTCAAAGCAGGCGAGAATCTCATCGGGCGAGACCCAAGTAGCGACATCCTGCTTAACGACGGCACTGTCAGCCGACGCCACGCCCGAGTCATCGTTGAAGAGCATACCGCCTATATCGAGGATTTGGGCAGTACGAACGGCACAAAGTTGAACGGACAGCCGCTTGTAGTCGGCGAACGCGTCCCCCTTCCCTCACAGGCAGAACTTCAGTTCGGAGAGGTATTGCTGACGCTGGAACTGCCGGAAGGCTTTACCACCATTGTTGCGGAGGAGGCGATAGTCCCGCCCTTAGCCTATCTGATCAACCAAGATGATCTCAGCCAGCGGTTCCCGCTCTATGCGCGCCCACAAAAAGTGGGACGACGCACCGGCAACGACATCGTCATCGCCGATGCTTATGTCTCAGGACAACACGCCACTATCGAAATCGTTGGCGATGAAGTGCGACTGACCGATCTGGGGAGCACCAACGGCACCTTTATCGGCGAAACCCGCCTTGTGCCTCATCAGCCCACGCCCGTGCCCGCAAATGCCGTGATCGTGCTGGGCAAGAGCCGATTCTGTATTGAGTGGAACACGCCCGCCGACTCGGAACCCAACAAGGAACTGCATGCGAAAAACGCGACGGAGCCGCCGACCGATGAGCCGTAAACCTGTCAGTGGAGCCCGACAAGTGCAGGGCTATTTGGGTATAATTTTGGCCAGCATCGCCATCGTTGCCATCGGGGTGGGGGTCTGGCTTCGCTTAACGCCGCCTCCACCCCCTAAGGCGGTGTTGGTGCCCCCCAAAGTCTCGGTCTATCTGCCCAAGGTCTCCCCGCAAGGCACAGTGGACTATGAGCCGAAAGAGGTAGCCACCACTTCAACGGATTCAACGGATCCCTATCGGGCACCGTTTGAGTATCTGATTCACTATGCATCGGGCTTTCCTAAAGGCACGCGCCTACTACGCGTGGAGCGTCATGGCGAAACCTTAGTGCTGGACTTCTCGCGTGAGCTGACTACAAACTTCACTGGCGGATCAGATGATGAAGCGGGCATCATTAATGCGCTCACGCGTACCGCTCAAGGCTTTCCGGGCGTTCGAAAGCTCCAGATTCTGGTTGAGGGGCGCCCTGTGGAGAGCATCGGTGGGCACATCGATATCTCGGCTCCGATAGGTGTGGGTTCATAGAGGTTCAGCAAGCAGAAGGTACAATTCCTGCCATGCCTGAAAAGGTTACCACGCGCACCCTGGCGCAAATGAAGAAACAGTGCACGCGCATCGTGGCGATCACCGCATACGATACCCCCTCCGCACGGCTTGCCGAGCAGGCAGGCGTCGATGTGGTGCTGGTCGGCGACTCGGTGGCGAACACGATGCTGGGCTATGAGACCACCTTACCCGTGTCGTTGGAGGAAGTGCTCCATCATCTGAAGGCAGTGAGGCGCGGATTGAAACGCCCGCTGTTGGTGGCAGATATGCCCTTTCTGAGCTACGGTGTTGCCGTGCCCGATGCAGTCTATCACGCAGGCAAACTCATGCAGGCAGGGGCAGAGGCGGTCAAGGTTGAGGGGGCTACCGAGCCGATTTTGGAAACCATTCGCGCGATGGTGTCTATTGGTATTCCAGTGATGGCGCATCTGGGCTTGACCCCCCAGTCTATCCACAGGTTCGGCGGCTACCGCGTGCAGGGTCGTGGGGAAGAGGGAGAGCTTCTGCTAAAATCGGCGCAGGCAGTACAAGAGGCAGGCGCATTCGCAGTGGTACTGGAGGTCCTCCCCCGGAGCCTTGCGAAGCGTATCACTGAAAGCCTGACCATTCCCACGATTGGAATTGGAGCGGGACCCGACTGTGATGGCGAGATTCAAGTGTGGCACGACATTCTGGGCTTGAGCGAACAGAGTTTCAAGCATACGCACGCCTATGCGAACCTGCGCAAGACGATCCTAGAGGCGATCCAGCAATATGTGGAAGAGGTACGCGCACGGCGGTTCCCTACCGAGGAGCAGAGCTTTGAGTGAGACACTCCAAGAGCAGGTCTATGCGTTCACGCGTCAGATTCTGCCAGGACAGGTGGTGAGCTATGGGACGGTCGCCGCGAACTGTCCCCCGTTAACCCCGCGTCAAGTGGGACAGCTGATGGCGCTTGCGCCCGACGATGTGCCGTGGTGGCGCGTGGTCGGCGCCGACGGCACCCTCCGAGTCCGACGGCGCGATCCCTTGTTGGCACAGCTCCAGCGGAAGCTGCTTGAGGCAGAAGGCATGCCCTTCGACGAAGCTGGGCGAGTTGCCATGCACGCGATGAAGACAGGGGAACAGCCAACGACGCCGAATCGAAAAACCCCATGAGAACAGCCGTACTCCTCTGCGCAGGAGTGAGTCAGCGGTTCTGGCCCTACAACGAGGTTCGCAACAAGGTTGCGATTCCCGTGATGAACCGCCCGAATGTACGCCACTTAGCGGAAAGCCTTATCACATGCGGAATCGAGCGACTGATTGTGGTGGTGGGCGCCTTCGAGGCGTCGGTGCGTTCGGCGTTGCACGGGCTGTCGGTGCCTGTGGCGTACATTCGTCAGAATCCAGCGAGCGGGACCGCCGACGCCGTGCTAAGCGCGCTCCCGCTTGTTGGGGAGGAGCCTTTCCTTGTGGTGTACGGCGATGTAGCGACGCCCGCCGATACCTTCCGCCAGCTTATTCAAGCGCACCAAGCCAGCGAGGCAATCGCCAGCGTCGTGTGCCAACCCTATTTGCCGGGGCATGACCCCCGCGATTGGATTGGCGGACTGGTACACGACGGGCGACTGGTACGGGTAGAAGCCCATAGTAGCGACACCACCCATCGGCTGGGCGGGCTGTACGCGTTCCACCCAACGATTCGTGAGGCACTCCACGCTCACAGCGGATTGATGACCTCCGTGCCCGTTGGCGGGATGCCGCCTATCGAGGCGGAACTGGCACAAACGGTGCAGACTTTGTTAGAGCACGGGCATGCAGTGCCTGCTGTGGAGCCTGTCGGCTTTCTGGTCGATATCGACAAGCCATGGCACATATGGGAAGCCAATGTGCGTTGGCTGGAATGGCACGCCCAGCAGTTAGAACGCGACCAGATCGGGAAGGGGGTCCAAATCGACGATTCTGCCGAGATCACAGGGCGTATCATTGCTGAGGATGGCGCCGAGATTGGCAAGCGCGTGTTCATTCATGGGAACGCGTTTATTGGACGCCATAGCCGACTTCTCAACGGGGCGATTGTGCGCGCGCATGTGGCGATCGGGGCACGTACGCACCTCAGCGACTACTGCCTTGTCTCAGGAGCCACCGTTATCGGCAATGGCTGTATCGTGGGGCACGGCGCCGAAATGGACGGGGTGATGCTGGATGGGAGCTACCTGTTCCACTACTGTGAGATTATGGGCGTGGTCGGGCAAAAAGTGGACATCGGTGCTGCAACCGTCTGCGGCACCCTCCGATTCGATGATGGCGATACCCTCCACACCGTACGCGGACGACACGAACGCCCTGAATTCGGTGCCAACGGAACCTATTTCGGCGATTTCTCGCGCACAGGGGTCAATGTCATCACGATGCCAGGGGTCAAGATCGGAACCTATTCATGCGTCGGGGCGGGAATCGTGGTCTATGAGGATATCCCCAGCCGCAAGCTGGTGCTTCTCAAACAGGAGCTGGTCTTCAAAGATTGGGGTCCTGAACGATATGGTTGGTGAGTGAGGTGAAATGACCGTGAAATGGGTGATGCTCGTGCCCGACGGCATGGCAGACTGGGCAGTGCCAGAGTTGGGTGGGCGCACCCCTCTAATGAAGGCGCGAACGCCTGCGATGGATCAGTTAGCGCGCGAGTCGGTTCTCGGCAAAGTGCTAACCGTGCCATCGGGAATGTATCCGAGCAGTGATGTCGCCAACATGGCGTTGTTGGGCTACAACCCGCGCCAGTACTACACGGGACGCGGACCGATTGAAGCGACGGCGATGGGTGTACCGTTGGAACCAGAAGATACTGCCTTCCGATGTTCGCTCATCACAACCGATGGCGAGCGTCTGCTGGACTATAGTGGGGGCAACATCCCGACAGAAGAGGCACGTCTTCTGATCCACCTGCTTCAAGAGAAGCTGGGCACGCCGAAGATTGCCTTCTTTCCGGGTGTCGGCTATCGACATGGGATGCGCTGGCGTCAGGGACCCACTGAAGTTATCTGTACCCCACCCCACGAAATGGTCGGCGAACGCCTGCGAGACCACTACCCGCAAGGCGATGGCGAGCGCACGCTCATCCAACTGATGGAGGATTCCTACGAGCTCCTTAGTGCGCATCCTATTAACCGCAAACGCGAGGATGCAGGCAAGCGCCCTGCCAATATGATTTGGCTTTGGGGCGCCGGACGCGCTCCCCGATTGGAGCCGTTTGCTCTGCGATGGGGCAGAACAGGCGCCGTTATCGCCGCAGTGGATGTGATTCGCGGGCTGGGACGACTGGTAGGGTTAGAGGTGCCCACCGTACCCGGTGCCACCGGCTACATCGACACGAACTACGCTGGCAAAGGCGAAGATGCGCTGCGCATGCTCGAGACACACGACTTCGTGTATGTGCATATCGAAGCGCCCGATGAGGCAGGGCACCACGGCGACTACGAAGCCAAAACCTGGGCGATTGAACAGATTGACAAGCACATCGTAGCCCAAATCGTGGAGGGGCTGCGGGCGCGCCATGAGCCGTTCCGCCTCTTGATCGTGCCCGATCATCTGACCCCTGTCGCAAAGCGAACGCACGCAGAGGGCTATGTCCCGTTCCTGCTCTACGATTCGCGTCAGGCACATCCCAGCAAGTTTTTGTACGACGAATCTATCTTAGAGGAGCCCCACCTTCCCAAGATAGAGGAGGGCTATCAGCTGATAGAGCGGCTGTTTGCCTCTTAGTAGCTACCCCTCCAAACGATGCTGAAACTGGCGGAAACTCTCTTGAGCCATCTGTTCCCACTGTCGGCGCACCGCGTGCAAACCCTGCACGCAGACCTCAAAGTTCTCTGAGAGCTTGCGAAATAGTGGCGCCTCGTCTCGCCACTCCCCGATATCAAACAGCGACACAATATAGTACGATTGCTTACCCTGCTTCACATAGTCCACCAGATGGTCCTTGCGTAAGGAGGCACGCAGGCGCGCGATCGCTTCTGGATAGACCCCTGTCCAAAAAAGCGTGTAGTCGCCGATATGCTTGTGCACCTCGCGCTCCTGATAGAATGACTGGGCACCGAGCCGAACATCGGCGTAATACAGCATATCAGCCACCTCTTCCAATGGGCGCCCATTCAGGTCGCGCAGACGATACAGATTGTCGATGTGCGCAAACTCGGTCAGCAGGCGCGTGAGATAGTCTATCACCTGCTGATCATCCCACCGCATCGACAACACAAACGCACGCTCTACCAGCGAACGGAACAGCTGCTCTAAAGCTTCTCTCGCCATCATCGTACCACCCACTCCTTGTGGAACCCGCTTAATTGGACGCACTAGCTCGGTTTCCTGTTCCGGATTATTCCATACCTTACGCCTCGTGTGAAGCCACTTCCTCGGAATCGGCACTTTCTGGGGTGTAGGGAATTGCCTGCACAGTGCGGATCCGATGTCCCTCCAGCGCATGTACCCGAAGTTGCCAGCCGTCCACGATGACCGCCTCGCCTGCTGAGGGTTGATGCCCCAACATTCCGAACACATAGCCGCCCAGTGTATCGAACTCTTCCGATTCGAGCGTCGTTTTGAGAAGCTCGCTGGCATCGTCTAAGTGCATGCGCGCATCGATAATCAGCGAGCCATCTGGCAGAGTCTCCACCGTTGTCGTCGGCTCCACATCGTATTCGTCTTGAATTTCGCCGACGATCTCTTCGACCAAATCTTCTAAGGTCACCAACCCTGATGTGCCCCCATACTCATCCTGAACAATCGCCATATGGGTGCGTTGTCGGCGCAGGTCTTGGAGCAGATCGATCACGCGCTTGCTCTCGGGTACGAAGTAGGCAGCACGCATGACCTCCTGCAGGGGTACCTTCTTGCCCCCTTCACACATCTGAAGCAGGTCTTTGGCATGTATGATGCCAAGGATATTATCGACCGTGCCCTCATAGACAGGAATACGCGAATGTCCCGATTTCCGAATGAGTGCAATCACCGCTTGCACATCGGCGTCGTGAGGCACGCACTTCATATCCACACGGGGGGTCATCACCTCTCGAACGATGGTGTCGGTAAACTCGAAGATGGACTGGATCATCTCCTTCTCTTCCTCTTCGATAACCCCTTGCTCCTCGCCTGCTTCCACCAACACGCGAAGCTCCTCCTCACTGACCACAGGAGCCAATCTCTGCATCTGGATCCCGAACAAACGCAGAACAGAGCGGGTGGTAAAGTTCACCAAGACAATCGGTAAGAAGAAGATTTTATCAAACAACGACAAGGGAACCACCACCCACATCGCCACGCGCTCCGCATGAGTAATGGCAATACTGCGAGGGACGGTCTCCCCTAAAATCACACTGGCGAAAGCAGTTGCCGATGCGACAAACACGACGCTCAGCCCATACATCGGCAAACCAATCGCTTGTTCTATCGGCTTCAACACACTGTAGAGGGGCTGTGCTAGATTCGTCGCGGCAACAGCTGACGCGAGGAATCCCACCAGAGTCAATCCTACTTGTACTGTTGAGAGGAAGCGCGAGGGCTCGCTCTTGAATGCCACAAAATAGGGCGCTAAGCGGTGCTTCTTCTCCTCAAGCATCCGCACCCAACCATGCCGAATAGAGGTCAGCGCGCTCTCTGCCATCGAGAAGAAAGCGTTCAATAATAGCAAAACCAAGATAATCCAGAGGCTCTGTGCAGGCGAAAGCCCGCTCGCGTCTTGCGCAGAGGCACCTTCTTGCGATTGCCCGTATCCAAGCAACAGACTTCCCAATACCACCAAGCCGAGCCAACCGATTCGCCTTCTGTTTGCAAGGGACCGACGACTGTCTGAGTGATCTCTCATCATGAAGTCTTCTCTACCTCCTCATCGGGGCACGAGCCAGTAGATGAGCCCTGCCACCACAATCCCCAGCAAGCTTCCGAGAACGACCTCGCGCAAGCTGTGGACCTTGGCTTCTACACGGCTTTGCGCCACGAGCGCCGCCAGCAGAAGTGCCAGAATCGATGCCAGCAGATTGCCGGAGACGATAACAACCGCCACGGCGAAGAAAAAGCCCAAAGCAGCGTGCCCGCTCATCGCACCTCCATGAAACAAACGGACCTTGCCCTGAGTGGAAAGCACTTTGACCAGCGACACCACCACGAAGATGATCACCGTGCCGATTGTGAGGGCGACCGCAAGAGTGGGTTCGGCACGCTCCATGCGCAGGCGAATCTGCTCTAATCGTAAATCGCCCATAAACAGCACCCAAGCAACGACTACGGCGTTCAGGGTAGCCACCAGCACGGCACCCGCGGCAATATCTTTGGCGAACTTCGCTTTGGGATGGTACTCTTCGGTCACGAGATCCACGGTGGCTTCTATCGCTGAATTGAACATCTCCGCAATCAGCACTAACGAGATGGTGAACAGCAACACGAGCATCTCGCGCTTATCGAGCCGAAAGAGAAAGCCCATCAGCAAGACCAGCACCACGCTGAAAAAGTGGAAACGCATGTGGCGCTGGGTGCGCACGACAGCGATAATGCCCTCCAAGGCATAGCGAAAGCCTTCTAACGGGTGCCGACGAGTCTCGGCAGGCTCCTCCGCAACCAACGACTCGCGTGATTCCGACGGCTCAGCTTTCATCGTAGCGCGAGGCCCATACCTCCTTCGCTGGATAGCCGAACGCTTGCAGAATCGCACAGGCACGACGGTTCATCACCTGCTGATCCCGCTCCGTCTCGTCAGGGTAGCCCAGCAGATGCAGAGTGCCATGCACAGCCAACATCAGCAGTTCGGTGGTGAAGTCGTGCCCGTTCGGCGCCGCTTGGCGTAGAGCGGTCGGCACTGAAATCACCACTTCGCCCAAGCAGACGGGGGCTCCAGGCGGCAGCGGCGTCGGCGACTCCAAATAGCAAAAGCTCAACACATCGGTCGGCTGGTCGAGCCCCCGATAGGTCCGATTGAGTGCCTGCACGGTCTCCGAATCGGTCAGCAGGAAATGCACCTCCACAGGGGTTTGGCTTGGGAGGTGCGCCGACTCCTGTTCTAGCAACGCCGAGACCACTTGTAGGAGCGCTAGGGTGAAACTGTGGCTTTCTGGCACGAGGGCGCGCACTGAGGGAGCGCACTGAACCGAGAGGGTAAACTTAGCTGGTTCGGACTGCATAGGTCTCACTCCCCTCCGTAGTGGAGGCAGGATATTCCATGCGTCGGTGGCGGCTTGCAACCAACACGCGTACAAACGCCTCCTCAATCCGCTTGATATCGCGGAAGGTGAGGGTACTTTCATCCAACTGCCCATCCTGTAGACGCATGGTGATCATCTCGTGAACGAAGTTCGCCAAGCGTGAGGGAGCGACTTCGCCAAGGCTACGGGTCG
The DNA here is from genome assembly GCA_040289385.1 of Armatimonadota bacterium. Classification (GTDB taxonomy): domain Bacteria; phylum Armatimonadota; class Fimbriimonadia; order Fimbriimonadales; family GBS-DC; genus LDYB01. The sequence goes on along the minus strand of PSLB01000020.1, from coordinate 1,932 downwards.
CCGCCTCAACGGTATCTGCCAACATGATGATGCCCGCCTCGCGTGTCTGCGGCTTCGGGCCAGGGTAGCGGAAATGCTGTTCCAGCACGGGATCGTGCCCAGCTCCGATGGCTTGGTGGTAGAAGTAGGTGATGAGGCTGGTGCCATGATGCTGGGCGATGATCTCGCACAAAGCGGTGGGCAGACGATGTTGATGCGCCAGATCAACGCCATCCCGCACATGAGAGGCGATGATTCGTGCCGAAAGGGCCGGATTGATTCGTTCGTGCGCGTTGATGGTGGTCTGGTTTTCGACATAGAAGTCGGGGCGGGTGAGCTTGCCGACGTCGTGGTAGTAGCCTGCCACACGGGCTAAAAGCGGGTCGGCCCCGATGGCGAGTGCTGCCTCCTCTGCCAATTGACCAACCATCTGACTGTGGAAGTAGGTGCCGGGCGCTTTCTCGCGCAGGGTGCGCAGAAGCGGATGCTCCAGCGAAGCCAACTCCATCAAAGTGAGCGGGGTCGCCAGTCGGAACGGTCGCTCAATCAGGTTCAGCCCCAGCCAGAAGAGCGCCATCGTGCCAACGCCCCCTATAACACCCCAGAACGCACTTGTGCCCACACGCACCATGTCTTGTCCTGCTTGCCACGAGAGCATCGCCGAAGCCACCGCTAAAAGCAGACCGACCAGCACGCCTGTCCAGATCAGATGGGATCGGCGTCGCATCGGAGCGATGGTCAACGCAGAACCCCACGCCGCAAGCCCGACGACGCCCAGCGTCTGAATTGGCACGCGCAGAACCCACGCGACCCCTGTAAGCAAAATCGCAGACACCACCAACGCCGCAAGGGGATGAATCAGCACGCTAAGAAGCATCGCCCCTGCAATCAGCGGGACGAACGAGAGGAAACCGTGAGTAGGGGTCAGGGCTCCCCCATCTGCAATCGCCGACGCCATCCGTACCCCCACTAAGCTCATCACGCCGATTAAGAGCAGAAGGACGATTCCAGTCTCGCGGGCACTATGCGCCAAGGGCGAGCGCAGCGCCAACCCTGTTGGGCGGTTCAACCCCAGATAGCTGAGCAGTGCGATGAGGAGCCCCACCTGTGCCACCGCCATAACCATGCGCTCCAGCCACTGCGACGGCAAGGCGCGCAACTCCCCATTCAACAGGGTCAACAACCCCACGGTGAGCATCCCTACAGCCACTTTTTCCCAGTGAATAGGAAGCGGAAACGAGCGATAAGGAATGCCCACCTGCCTGCGACCCTTATGCAGAGTCGCTCGCCCGATGCGCATGATGTTCGATAGGCTACTTCTTGCGACGACGCTGCTTCTGGCGACGCCGTCGCTCGGATGGCTTCTCGTAGTGAGCGTGTCGCTTATACTCTTGCAAAACCCCACTCTGCTCTAATGCCTTCTTAAAGCGCTTGAGCGCGTTGTCTATCGACTCATTCTGACGAACCGTTATCTGTGCCAATGCTCGTTTGCCTCCTTCCTTTGCAGGATAGGGCTCTAATTCTACCCGATTGCGTTTCCTCCTGCAAAGACGCCTTGAATTTTATCGGATTCGCGCCCGTGACGTCCTCCCCTCCATCAATGGAGGGGCATCCTCATTCCGGATGCACGCAGGGCTTTCTCCCTGCGCTCCGGTTCGGCGACGCCGTGCCATCCCAAGATGACAAGACCACAGGCCGCGCCACACAGCCACTACTCCCCTTGATGGGAGATACCTGGTACGCCCTTTCGTAGATGTGCAGGGCGCCGTCCACGTCTGCAACATGGCTGTGTACTGTGCAGCGAGGGGGTCCGTGTATCCCCCCAATGAATTGGGGGGGATTACAGCCCCCTCGCGCTCCCCCGTTTTTCTAAGGGGGTTTATGCAGCGTCAACTACCCCACGGCTAAAGCCGGGGGCTTACCCTCGCCCGGCAAGCCGGGCAGGGCTTCGGG
>PSLB01000019.1:6126-19708 GCA_040289385.1 Armatimonadota bacterium | reverse complement strand
CTGGCGGGCCGTCGTCAACCTGCCTATCGTGCCAGCCCGCGCAAGCGGGCTAGGTGCAAGCCCCTAGCTTTAGCTATGGGGTAGTTGACACACCTCAATATGCAACCCCCTTATGCGCCTGTCGGGGCACGCGAGCATGTGGTCATACTCGACTTCGGTGGTCAGTATACCCAGCTGATTGCTCGGCGCGTGCGCGAGTGCCAAGTCTTCTGTGAGATCCTGCCGTACAACACGCCCCTCTCCGCCTTGCGTCGGCGTCAACCTAAGGGGATCATCCTCTCTGGCGGACCTGCCAGCGTTTATGCGCCAGGGGCACCGCGTTTAGACCCCGAACTGTTGGCGTTGGGCATTCCAGTGTTGGGTATCTGCTATGGGCACCAGCTGATGGCCTCTCTGCTGGGGGGTGAGGTTCAGCCTGCCGAGTTGTGCGAGTACGGGCGCACGCACCTGACCGTAGTCCGGAGCGAACCGCTCTTCATGGGGTTGGAGGCGCACCTCACCTGCTGGATGAGCCACGGCGATCAGGTGCTCACGGCTCCGCCCGGCTTTGAGGTGCTGGCAGAAACCGAAAGCACGCCGATTGCGGCGATGGGCCATCGCCAGCGCCATCTCTACGGCGTGCAGTTCCACCCGGAGGTGGCCCACACACCGTTTGGGACGCATCTGCTGCGTAACTTCCTGTATACGGTGTGTGGGTGTCTCCCTTCGTGGACGCCCGCCAGTGTTGTGCAGGAGGCGATCGAGGCGATTCGTCGGCAGGTCGGCTCTGAGAAGGTTCTCTGCGCGGTGAGCGGGGGGGTCGATTCGTGTACCGTTGCGGCGCTGGTTCAACGGGCGATTGGCGACCAGTTAACCTGCATCTTCGTGGATCACGGGCTGTTGCGCAAAGGCGAAGCGGAACAGGTGCGCACGCTGTTCACCCGCCACTTTCCGAGCCACCTGATTTTTGTGGACGCGCGAGAACGGTTCCTCCAGCGGTTGGAGGGGCTCACAGACCCCGAACAGAAGCGCGAGGTCATCGGGGAGGAGTTCGTGCGCATTTTCGAAGAGCATGCTGAAGAGCTGGGGGCGTGCCGATTCTTAGCTCAGGGCACGCTCTACCCTGATGTGATCGAGAGTGGCACGCGGCTCGCGGCAAAGATTAAGACCCACCACAATGTGGGCGGTCTCCCCGAATGGATGCGTCTGGAGCTGCTGGAACCTTTGCGCTTCCTGTTTAAAGACGAGGTGCGTGCCGTTGCAACCGAGCTGGGGTTGCCTGCCAGCATTGTCTGGCGTCAGCCGTTCCCTGGTCCGGGGCTGGCGGTGCGTGTGCTGGGCGCCCTCACACGCGACAAGCTGGACACCGTTCGCGAGGCGGACGCCATCCTCAACGAGGAGCTGGAGCGTTCGGGCTGGAGTCGGCGCGTCTGGCAAGCGTTCGCCGTTCTGCCCGATGTGCGCTCGGTGGGCGTCATGGGCGATCAACGCACCTATCAGCATCCTATCGTGCTTCGAATCGTCCACAGCGACGACGCGATGACCGCCGAGCCCGCCGAACTGCCATGGGACCTGCTTCTTCGAATCGCCAACCGAATTACCAACGAGGTGCCGGGCGTCAACCGGGTGCTATACGATCTGAGCTCCAAACCGCCTGCCACCATCGAATGGGAGTAAGCGATGAAAACCGAGCTGATCTTCGGAGCATGCACGCCTGTGGAACCTCCTATCAACTGGGGGCAGGCGTTCCCTGAAGTGGAGGTATTCCTCACCGAAGCGCAGATCCAACAGATGGTTCGGCAGTTAGGCGAACAGATTACCCAAGACTATTCGCCCGATGCGCCTCCTCTGCTGGTCGGCGTGCTGAAAGGCTCGCTGGTGTTTTTGGCAGACCTGATGCGGGCCATTCGGTTGCCGGTCTCGTTCGACTTCGTGGCGATCTCCAGCTATGGTGCGGAGACGCAGACCAGTGGGCAGGTGCGTCTTCTCAAAGACTTGGATACCCAAATTCAAGGGCGCCATGTGCTGGTAGTGGAAGACATTTTGGATACCGGATTGACCCTGAGTTACCTGTTAGATCTCTTGCGTACGCGTCAGCCTGCCAGCCTGCGTGTCTGCACCCTTTTGCGCAAGCCTGACCGCCATAGGGTGTCGGTGCCTGTCGATTACTGCGGGTTCGTCATTCCGAACCATTTCGTTGTGGGCTACGGGCTGGACTACGACGAACGCTACCGCAACCTGCCGTTTATCGGTATCCTGCGCAGTTCTCCATCAGGATAGCCATCGGAGCGGGTACACTTTTGCCTGGAGATGCGCGGCTACCATGTGGCGATTGTTGGGGCAACAGGAGCGGTGGGCACCGAGCTCCTGCGCCTGCTGGAGAGTCGGCACTTCCCTGTGCGCCAGCTGACCCTATTCGCATCGGAGCGATCGGCTGGCAAGACGCTTCCCTTCATGGGCGAGCTGCTGCCAGTTCAACGGCTCTCGCCCGAATGGTTTCGTGGGGTAGAGATTGCCTTCTTCGCTGCGGGGGCGGCTCGCAGTCGGGAGTATGCTCCGGATGCGGTTCGGGCAGGAGCGATTGTCGTCGACAACTCCTCTGCCTTTCGGCTGGAGCCCGATGTCCCGCTGGTGATTCCCGAGATCAACCCTGAGGCGCTAGCCCAGCATCGGGGGATTATCGCCAACCCAAACTGCTCCACCATCATTATGCTGATGGCGTTGGAGCCGTTGCGCCGTCTGACCCCGATTCGGCGGATTATCGTCTCCACCTACCAATCCGCAAGTGGGGCAGGGGCGCAGGCGATGGCAGAACTGCTGGAATCGACGCGCGCGTTCTTGCAGGGGGAGCCGTATCCGCCAACGGTACTCCCGCACCCCTATGCGTTCAATCTGTTCTCGCACAACTCGACGGTGGGCGACGACGGCTACAACGAGGAGGAGCGAAAAATGATTTGGGAAACGCGCAAAATCTGGAACGACCCGACGCTCGGCATCTCACCGACCTGCGTGCGCGTTCCCGTTCTGCGGACCCACAGTGAGAGCATCGTCGTGGAGCTGCAGGAGCGTCCCACGCTGGAGCAAATCTATTCCGCCTACCACGCCTTTTCGGGGGTGCGCCTCGTGGACGATCGGGCACGCAACCACTTCCCGATGCCCATAGAGGCTTCTGGACAGGAGTCGGTGTTCGTCGGGCGCCTTCGGTACGACGCCAGCATTCCGAACGGGGTCGCCCTCTTCGCCTGTGGGGATCAACTCCTCAAGGGTGCGGCGCTGAACGCACTCCAGATCGCCGAACGACTGATCCACCCCCCAGATGGGCTATAATATGGACTATGCCCTCCTGAAACGGCTTCACCATGATCGAGCTGCTGGGGGCGATTGCGATCATCGCCATTTTGGCGGCGATCCTTTTTCCTGTGTTGGCACAGGCGCGTGAACGCGCCCGCATGGTCGGCTGTGCTTCCAACGCCCGCCCGTTAGCCCTCGCCGTTATGGGCTCGACCATGAGGCGGCGTTCCTACCCTCCACAAACTACGCTGTGCCGACCTCGATTCCTGAGCGTATCTGGACACGCATTATCCAGCCCTTTAGAGTACCCGACATTAGACGCCACTCAGTCGGCTAAGTTCCCGAACCTGCAAACCATTTCAGATAGAGGCGCACGACCGTATAGAGCATCACAACAACGAACAGCAGTCGAAGTGCCAAAGGAGGCAGATACCGTGCCACTTGCACCCCAAGCCGCGCCCCAATCAAAACGCCCAGCACCGCAGGAACCACCACATCGGGCATCAGTTTCCCCTGCACCAGATAGAGGAGGGCACTGGTCGAAGTAGTTGCACCAATCAAAAAGGTACTCGTTCCGATAGCACAGCGCAGGGGCGCTTTGAGAAGCGTGTGGATCAGGGGAACCTGGATCAATCCTCCACCGACTCCTAACATTGCGGAGATGGCGCCTCCGAGCATCGAAAGCCCTATGGCCATCCCCCGCTGACGAGGGTCCCACACACTGCGACAGCCGCCCGTCTGCTCCGTGGCAGAGGGGGAATGGCGTCCGACCCCTACCATCTGAGCCAACACATACAGGATCAATCCGATAAACAGCCCTGCTACCCACTTGCTCGGAATAAAGCCAATCAGCAACCCCCCACCCATCACTCCCAGAATCGTCGGAATCAGCAGGCGCACCGCAAGGCACCAGTCCACAAGTCCTGCGCGCAGATAGGTTGGCACCCCCGCACAGGAGGTCGCCGCCACCGCAACTAAGCTCGCAGCAACCGCCGCCTTAATCGGCACGCCCATCAGCAGGGTCAAAGCAGGCACAAGGATAATACCCCCTCCCAACCCCAACATTGCTCCGAATGCCCCCGCACCGATCGCTATCGGAAAGATCCAGAAACTGCTCATTCTTCAAAACGCTTGTTGCGGGGGAAACGCTCCAGCACAGGGGGCAACGGCGGAAACGGCTTGTGCGGCTCCGTCTGATACCAGTAGGCGACGCTCGAATAGTCGTTCTCCTGAAGATTTGCATGCCCATGCTCGATGCTAACCCGCATCGAACGACTGAACAGAATCGGGTCTTCGATATGAAACCGATACGCGGTGCACTGTCGGCGGTTCGGGAACTTCGGGTCGTGTTCGGGGATGGAGGCGCCTGCATAGAGATAGGCTTTGGGATGCATGCCCCACGCTTGCGAGAGGTAATCCTCTGAGCCAGTGCCGTGCAGAGAGGGCGGCCACGGCTCACCATCGATAAAGATCATGTCGTCCCCTTCCCCCCACCAGGTGTATTCCTTGAGAACTTGCTCCTGACTGCCCAGCTTGCGAATCACAGGCAACGGGTCGATGTTATCGACCGAGAGCACACAGCCCTGTCCCGCCCCCTCCGCCTCTAAAATCAGGTAGTTCTCTGCGTCGCTCAGATTGGGTGTGTCCATCAATTCCCAGTAGTTTCGACGCTGTTCAAACAGGTTGCCTTGCGGGCTTTTAGTGGGGTACTCCTGACGGTACTGAGCGTGAAACCGCAAGATACCTTCTGGTAGGGGCTGATCGTAGGCCTCGTAATCGATGGAGTAGTAGAAGGAACCGATCTCAACGGCGCACTCGTTGACCACCTCGATGCGTGCCGAATGAGAGAAGGGCATCGCAAAGTAGCAGTTCAACGCCACCCCGCCCCCATACTGCCCCTCGTTATCGGTGTGGGTTACCGTGGTGAGCGGGAGCGACAGAAACGATGGGGCAATCCCGTGTCCTAACCCAAAGAAGTCGCCCAGCGGGCTCAACACGCTGGGTTCCGCCTCGCCATCCCAGAACATGCGCAGAACCACCTTGCGCAGGTAGAGTGGGTCGCGGCAGCCCGCCGTGATCCAGATGTGGCGAATACACCCCGCACCGTGCAGGTCCACCAGCGTAGCAGTCGCGCCTGCGGGGATGGTCAGAAAGTCGCGATTGCCCCCAGTGCGGTCCCAACTGGAGACACGTCGGGTACGCCCCTCACGCCGAAAGATCAGCCGCGCTAGGGGGCCACTACCCTCGTAGCCTTTGAGAACGTCCATCGTTTCCATGCCTCCACCAAAACGCAATTTCGGGCTGGAGCCCACGCCTCCTGCGAGCAGACAGGTAGAACCCCACGATTTACTTGCATTAAGGGTATAATCCAGATATGGAGGTGTATGCAATGGCGCAGACCGATGTGCAGTTCTACCCCGGCATGGGACTGACCACCACTAAAGCCCCCTTCATCGAGGTGGCACGCAATCGCGGAGAGCTCTATATTGAGCAACCTTACGACCTCTACTCTGAGGAGAATCACGAGGCATGGCGCCAGCTCTATGCCCGAATTCAAGAACGCTGGCAACGCTATGCCACCGATAAGTTTCTGGAGGGGATCGCCAAGCTCTGTTTAGATCCGCACCGAGTGCCCCGTCTCAGCGATGTGAACCAGTTCTTAGCCCCGCTAACCGGCTTCAAAGCCAAGGCGGTCACGGGCTATGTTCCTGCTTACATCTTTTTCGAGTGCCTGCGCAATCGCGAGTTTCCCACCACCATCACCGTGCGCAGTCTCGACTCGTTGGACTACCTGCCCGAGCCCGACATCTTCCACGACATTGCTGGGCATGTGCCGATGCACACCGACAAGCGTTTCGCCGATACCCTGGTACGCTTCGGTGAAGCCGCCCACACCGCCGCTCGAATCGTGCAAGAGATCAAAGACCCCGAACTACAGACCCAGCGGATTATCAGCATCACCCGCGCGCTGGCACGCTTCTTCTGGTTCACCATCGAGTTCGGACTGATGCGGGGCAAAAACGGCGAACTGAAAGTCTACGGGAGCGGTCTGCTGAGCTCCTACGGCGAGATCGCCCACGCCATCGAATCGCCCGAAGTGCAACGCTACCCCATCCAACTGGAATGGGTCATTAATCAACACTTCGAAATCGACCACTATCAACCCTTGCTCTTCATCGTCGACTCGTTTGACCACCTATTCGACCTCGTTGGCCAGTTGGAGCGTTGGATGCTGGCAGGCAAACTGAACAATGTCGCCCCCGGCGAACCGAAAATGAGCAAGGAGGACATCCGCAGCTTCTTAGAAGCTACGGTAGACTGAGGGTATAATACCCCTATCATCACAAACAAGGGAGGTTTCCACAATGCCGTGGTATGTACGCATGGGACAGGTGCCGCGGAAGCGGCATATCCAGTTCCGCCGACCCGATGGCGGACGGTACGCAGAAGAGGTGCTGGGCACAGAAGGCTTCTCGGGAATCCAGTCGATCCTCTACCACTACTACCCACCCACCCAGGTCAAAGAGTTTCACACCTGCTATGAGCGCACCTTCGAGCCGTTAGAAGAGCCAGTTCTCCAGCATCGCCACTTCCGCACTCAGGAGATGCCCCCCTCAGGCGATGCGATTACCGGCCGCGTGGAGCTGATGTTCAATCAAGATGTCATCTTCTCCGTCGCACGCCCCACCGAACAGATGGACTACTTCTACAAAAACGCCGACGGCGACGACCTCCTCTTCATCCACGAAGGCACAGGACGGCTCGAATCGCAGTTCGGGCATCTGCGCTTCAGCGAAGGCGATTACCTCGTCATTCCCCACGGAACCATCTGGCGTCTGGTGTTCGACGCACTGCCTGCCAAACTGGTGTGGATCGAAGCGATTGGCGGACAGATTCAGCCCCCACGCCGATACCGCAACGAGTACGGACAGCTGATGGAGCATTCACCCTACTGCGAGCGCGACATCCGCGTGCCCGAAACCCTGGAAACCCGCACCGATCAAGGCGACTTCGTGGTGCGCATCCATCGGCGCGGGCGAATCTATGCCTATCACTACGAGCATCATCCCTTCGATGTGGTCGGGTGGGACGGCTTCGTCTATCCATGGGCGTTCAATATCCGCGACTTCGAGCCAATCACAGGGCGAATCCATCAGCCCCCACCTGTCCACCAGACCTTTGAAGGACCGAACTTCGTGGTCTGTTCCTTCTGCCCACGCATGCTGGACTATCACCCCGAAGCCATCAAAGTGCCCTATAACCACAGCAACTTGGATAGCGATGAGGTTCTCTACTATGTCAACCGCAAGTTCGGTAGTCGGCGCGGGATTGAAGAAGGCTCCATCACGCTCCACCCCTCAGGAATCCCGCACGGTCCGCAACCTGGTGCCGTCGAAGCCAGCATGAGTGCCACGCATACCGAAGAGCTGGCGGTCATGATGGACACTTTCCGACCGCTCCAAGTCACTAAAGCCGCCTTGGAGTTCGAAGACACGAACTACCCATACTCTTGGCTGGGGTGACGTCCTCCCCTCCATCAATGGAGGGGCATCCTCTGAAGCCGTCTGCCGAAAGATGGAGGCGCTGTATGGCACATCCAGCGTCCTCGGCGTGCCTTTACGCAGGAAACGGCGTCCGCACAGCGAACTTCCTACACGGAGGGAAAGCCTATGCAACCAACAGGAATCGATGCGCTCCTACAAGAGTCACGGGTGTTTCCACCCTCGGATGCGTTCAAACAGCAAGCGAACATGAACGACCCTGCCATCTACGAGGAAGCGGAACGCGACCCGCTCGCCTTCTGGGCACGCTGCGCCGAAATGCTCGACTGGTTCGAAAAATGGCACACCGTGCTGGAATGGAACCCGCCCTACGCCAAGTGGTTCATCGGGGGACGACTGAACGCTTGCTACAACTGCGTCGACCGCCACGCAAAGACCTGGCGACGCAATAAAGCCGCTCTCATCTGGGAAGGCGAGCCCGGTGAGGAGCGCGTGCTGACCTACGGCGACCTCCATCGTGAGGTTCAAAAGTTCTCCAATGTGTTGCGCTCGCTGGGCGTGCAAAAAGGCGATCGTGTCTGTATCTACATGCCGCTCATCCCCGAAGTGGTCATCGCTATGCTGGCGTGCGCGCGCATCGGGGCGCCCCACTCGGTGGTCTTCGGCGGGTTTAGCGCAGACGCCCTCGCTGACCGTATCAACGATGCGCAAGCCAAACTCCTGATCACAGCCGACGGCGGCTACCGACGCGGGAACATCGTGCCACTCAAGCGCAACGCTGACGAGGCACTCCAAAGCACCCCCTCCATCGAAAAGGTGATTGTCTACCAACGGATTGGCGGCGACACGCCCATGCACCCAGAACGCGACCTCTGGTGGCACGAACTGATGGCAAGCGCCCCCCTCACTTGTGAGCTCGAACCGATGGACAGCGAAGACCTGCTCTACCTGCTTTACACCTCCGGCTCCACTGGCAAACCCAAAGGCATCATGCACACTACAGGGGGCTACATGACAGGCGTCACCGTCACCAGCAAATGGGTGTTCGACCTCAAAGAAGAGGATGTTTACTGGTGTACCGCCGATGTGGGCTGGGTCACGGGGCATAGCTATATCGTCTACGGGCCGCTTTCGAACGGGGCGACCTGCTTTATCTACGAAGGGGCACCCGACTACCCCGATCGTGACCGATTCTGGGCTATCGTGGAGAAGTACCGCGTGACAATCCTCTATACCGCTCCCACTGCCATCCGTGCCTTTATGAAGTGGGGCGAGCAGTACCCACAAAAGCACGACCTGTCCAGCCTGCGCCTGCTGGGCTCCGTAGGCGAACCGATTAACCCCGAAGCATGGATGTGGTACCACACCTATATCGGTGGGGGACGCTGCCCGATTGTAGATACATGGTGGCAAACCGAAACCGGCGCCATCATGATTACGCCCCTACCCGGTCTCGTCGCGACCAAGCCCGGCTCCGCAACACGCCCCTTCCCTGGAATCTTCCCCGATATCCTTGACGACACAGGCAACCCAGTGGGCACTGACCGAGGCGGATATCTGGTCATTACCCGACCGTGGCCCTCGATGACACGCGGGCTATGGGGCGACCCCGAACGCTTCTACCAAACCTACTGGAGCAAGTACGAAGGCATCTACTTCACAGGCGATGGCGCCCGACGCGATCCAGACGGCTACTTCTGGCTTCTGGGACGCGTGGACGATGTGATCAATGTGTCCGGACATCGCCTGAGCACCATGGAGATCGAAAGCGCACTGGTCGAACACCCCGCCGTAGCGGAAGCTGCGGTCATCGGCAAGTACCACGAGATCAAAGGGCAAGGCATCGCCGCCTTCGTTATCATCAAGGAAGGGTACACCGCCGACGACGCCCTGCGCGAAGCACTCAAGCGCCATGTGGCAGACAAAATCGGCGCATTAGCACGACCAGACGACATCCTCTTCACTGCCGACCTCCCTAAAACACGCAGCGGCAAAATCATGCGACGCCTGCTTCGCGACATCGCAGATGGGCGCGCCCTGGGCGATACCACCACCCTCGCCGACCCAGCCGTCGTACAGGCACTCAAGGAAAAGTACGAAGGACTGGAAGAATAAGGCACGCCCAAGCCCCACACGGGGAAAAGAGGAACAGCCCGCTGCTCCCTGTGTTCGCCTTAGCAACTGTCCGCTTTCGAGCCATTTTCGAGTCTAATTCGTCTTCATGCAGAAGGGTACGCCCGCCACGCCCCTAACCTCAAAAACTAAGGGGTTCGCAACTGCTGGACGTCCTATAGATAACGGCGGCTGCTTGTGGTATAATATATTAGCGTGGCCCTTGTGGCTGCCGTCGCCGGGAGTGGACCAAAGACGCAAAACGCCCGTGGACGGGGTGTAAGTCCGGCCTTGGGGTCGGCGGTCCAAGCGGGAAGGCGGCGGCGCGCAGGCGCACCGGTGCCCCCGCCTGGGCGGGTGTCGGGAACAGATTTCTATGTCCTCGGCAACGGGAGGCGCGGAGTCTCCGCCCGTGCCTCCCCCCTAACCCTAAGCGAAGCAGTCGCTTGCCTCTCTTAGACGCTCAAGAGGGGGCTTCGGTTCCAATAACTCAGATGGATTTGCTGGAATGGCTCCGAGAGATTCGCCACAAATCCTCCCGCGTGGCGGTGGGGTTGGTGGCGGGCACCTCGCTGGATGGCATCGACGGCGCGCTCGTCTCAATAGAGGGCTATGGCAACCACCGAACCATCCGCACCCTCGCAACCTACCATAGCCCCTACAGCAATGCCGAACGCTGCGGACTCCAGCGACTCATCGAAGCAGGCACGCTCGCTGACCTCTGCGCTTGGGACGCTTACCTCGGCACACGCTTCGCCGAGGTCGTACGCGCGCTGCAGACACAGGGAACCCCCATCGACTTCATCGGCTCACACGGACAAACCGTATGGCACGCCCCCAACGCCCATCTGATGAACCAACCCGCCCCTAACACCCTCCAAATCGCCCAACCCGAAGTCATCTCCGCACGCACGGGAATCCCTGTCATCGCCGACTTCCGTACACGAGACATCGCATATGGCGGGCAAGGTGCCCCCCTCGTGCCCTTCGTCGATTGGCTCCTCCTGCGTTCCGAAAACGAACCGCGAATCGCACTCAACATCGGCGGAATGGCAAACCTCACCTATCTCCCGCCCTCAAACCCTTCAGAACCACTGCCCACCTCCATCCTCGCATTCGACATTGGTGCCGGCAACGCCCTGATAGACTTAGCCGTCCGCTGGTACACCAACGACGCCCAAAGCTACGACGCAGCAGGCATGTTGGCAAGTCGGGCTGCAGTAGATACCGCTCTGCTGACAGCGATGCGGGCGCACCCCTTCTTCAAGACCGCTCCCCCAAAATCTACAGGACGCGAGATGTTCGGCGCAGATTTCCTCCGACAGTGGTGGCAACGCACCGACCCTCTAACCCTCATCGCTACCCTCACCGAACTGACCGCCTCCACCATCGCCGATGCTATCCAGCGGTGGGCAACCCCCGCATCACGCATCATCGTTTCTGGAGGCGGCGTCCACAACAAAACGCTGATGACACGCCTCCAACATCTCCTCCCCCACATGACCTTCCATTCCACCGCCGAGTTCGGTATAGACCCCGACTTCAAAGAAGCCATCGCCTTCGCAATCCTCGCAGACTGCTACCTTATGGGCGAACCTGTGGCGCTCCCCAACACAACAGGGGTCTCCCGACCTGTCCGATTAGGACGACTCTGCTTCGGCTGATTTTTAACCCACGAGTCAAAAATGAGGTATAATACCCCCGTTAGGAGGCCATACCAATGAAGAACCTTACACTGCGTGGAGGCGAATTTCTCCTGCGCGAGGTGGAGCCAGCACAGGTGTTCACCCCAGAAGATTTTAGCTCCGAAGACCTCGCCATCGCCCAAGCAGCGGAGGATTTCGTTCGCGGAGAAGTGCTACCTAGAAATGCCGACATCGAACATCAACAAGAAGGACTTACTATCTGGCTCCTCAAAAAAGCAGGCGAGCTGGGCTTGCTCAGTGGCGACCTCCCTGAAGCCTTCGGCGGACTCAGCCTCCCCAAAACCATCAGCACCCTGCTCGCCGAAAAGATGAGCCTACAAGCCTCCTTCGCCGTCTCTTGGGGAGCGCATGTAGGAATCGGCACCCTGCCCATCCTCTTCTTCGGAACACCAGAACAAAAGCAAAAATACCTCCCCAAATTAGCCACTGGCGAGATGATCGCCGCCTTCTCCCTCAGCGAAGCCAACTGCGGCTCCGATCCCCTCTCCGCACGCACTAAAGCCACCCTCTCCCCGGATGGCAAACATTATCTCCTCAACGGCGAAAAAATGTGGACCACCAACGCCGGTTGGGCTGACCTCTTCATCGTCTTCGCTAAGGTCGACGGCGAGAAATTTACAGCATTTATCGTCGAACGCAACTTCCCCGGCGTCTCCGTTGGACGCGAAGAACACAAACTCGGCATCAAAGGCTCCAGCACCCGACGCGTCATCTTGGAAAACGCCCAAGTCCCCGTCGAAAATGTGCTCCACGAAATCGGGAAGGGGCACCATGTCGCCTTCGGCGTGCTCAACATCGGGCGATTCAAACTTGCCGCTGCCACCCTCGGTGGAGCCAAAGAAGCGCTTACCATCGCCACACGCTACGCCAAAGACCGCCAACAGTTCGGTCAGCCTATCGCCAACTTCGGGCTCATCCGCCAAAAACTCGCCGAAATGGCTATCCAACTCTACGCTCTGGAAAGCACTGTCTACCGCACCGCCGGCATGCTCGATGAGGTCTTCCACGGCATCGATGCGACCGCACCCGACGCCAATTCCCAATACCGTGAAGCGGACGAGGAGTACCCCGTGGAGTGTGCCATCCTGAAGGTACTCGGCTCGGAAGTGCTCGATTTCGTGGCGGATGAAACCATGCAAATCCACGGCGGATTCGGCTACACCGAAGAGTTCCCCGCCGCACAAATCTATCGCGATAGCCGCATCAATCGCATCTTCGAGGGCACCAACGAAATCAACCGACTCCTGATGCTCGATCAACTCATGCGACGCGCCCTCAAAGGCAAACTGCCCGGACTCATGGAGAAAATTCAAGCCCTCCGCACCGAACTCAACCAACCCCAAATGCCGACCCCAGACCCTGCCGACTCCCTGGAAGCCATCGGACGCTCCATCGTCAACGCCAAAAAAGCCGTGCTCCTCACCGCAGGAATGGCAGCCGAACAGGTCGGCACCGACTTAGAAGAAAAACAGGAGATTGTCGGACACCTGGCAGACTGTCTTATCCAACTCTATGCAATGGAAAGCGTCTGGCTCCGAACCCGCAAACTCCAACAGAAGGGACTGGACATCACCCTCCCTCTGGCAATGACACGAGCCTTCGCCTACGACGCCTTCGACAAAATCGAAGCGAGCGCACGACGCGCAATCCACTCCTTCGCTGAGGGCGACATGCTCCAAATCCTGCTCACTGCGCTCAAACGCTACACACGCCGAACCAGCGAAGTCAACACTATGGCTCTGCGCCGACAAATCGCTGACTATGTGATTCAACACGAACGCACATGGTCTGCCGTCGGCAAATAACTCCAACCACCATTAATGGCGCACCGCCTCTGTAGGGGCACGGCATGCCGTGCCCCTACTTTAGCTGCTGGACGGCCTATGGATAACGATGGTTGCTATAATCTATCAGCGTGGCCCTTGTGGCTGCCGTCGCCGGGAGTGGACCAAAGACGGAAAACACCCGCGGACGGGACGGAAGACCGGCTTT
>PSLB01000019.1:0-6079 GCA_040289385.1 Armatimonadota bacterium | reverse complement strand
GGCGGTCCAAGCGGGAAGCCGGCAGCGGAGACCGCATCAGACCGGCGCACCCGCCTAGGCGGGTGCCTGGAACAGTTTTTTATGTTCTCAGCAAAGGTAGCTGAATGTAGGGGCAGGCAAGCACACCCCCGGCCCCCATCACCCATACCACACTGCCTCATAAAGCGGAGCCAGCGCAACAGGCACAACAGGCAACACATTCCGCCCCACCAAAGACGCCAAATCTGCCCACCAGCCCGATAACTGACGACGCACCCATTCGGTAAAAAGTGCCACTGCATGCCAATGGGAATCCTCCTGCGTCACCCGCGCCCGATAATGTGCCGAGTCGAGCAGGTACAACGCAATCAACGCATCCGCCAACGGCTCCACCACCGCCTGAGGAACCGTATCCTGCGGCTCTAAAGCAACGAACGCACGCCCAGTCAACCAACGCAAGGCCGCAAGCACCCCCTCTACACTCTCCACATCCGTCGGCTCCATAGAAACAGGATTCCAAAGCCCCTTCCGACGCATCACCAACAGACGATCCACCAAGTTCAGACGATTAATCTCGTTAGTCCCCTCATAAATCCGATTGACACGAGTGTCACGATAGAGCCGGGCAATTGGGTACTCCTCTGAGAAGCCGTAGCCTCCGTGAATCTGTAGGCATTCATCCACAGTCTGATGCAACGCTTCAGTCACAGCGACCTTAATGAGCGCACATTCGCCTGCAAACTGAGCCGATGCCGTACGCCACACCTGCTGACGCACCGCATAAGGCTGACCATCGCCACGCGCAAACCCTTGCTCTAAATCGCCTGCCAAACGATAGAGCGCACTTTCCAACACAAACTGCAGAACCTTCCCACGCGCCAACTTCCGCCAAACCAAATCGAACTCGATAATCGAGCGTCCAAACTGCTTGCGAGTCTGGGCATACTCGTACCCCATCCGCCACACCTCGCGTGCCAGCCCTAACGCCGCCGCCCCAATCTTGAACCGACCCAAATTGAGCGTGTAAAGCGCCACATAGGCGCCTTCACCCTCCTCACCCAAGCGATTCTCGAGAGGCACGCACACATTCTCCAGCACAATTCGGCAGGTCGAGGAGCCGTGCAATCCCAGCTTACGCTCCTCGCGCTCAACCGTAAAACCCGACAAGTGGCGGGGTACCAAAAACGCAGTAAAGCGCTCCCCTTCCACACGGGCAAAAGTTACAAACAGATCGGCAAAGCCTGCGTTCGTAATCCAAATCTTACTCCCGTTCAAGCAGTAGTGGCTTGCCTTGCGTTCAGCACGAGCGCGCCCTGCCAAAGCGTCAGACCCTGCCTCAGGTTCCGTAAGCGCATAGGCTCCTATCAGTGTCCCCTCCGTCAAGCGAGGAAGATAACTCTGCGCTTGAGACTCGGTACCAAACAGTAAAATCGGTAGGCTCCCGACACTGATATGCACCGCATGGGAAACCGCAAAAGAAGGCTCCAGCGCCGTCTTCTCTGTAATAAGCGCAGAAGTCGTCTTCGCCAAACTCAACCCCCCATACTCTGTCGGGATATCGATCCCCAGCAGGCCCAGCCGTGCCGATTCGACTAAAAGATCGCGCATCGCCTGAGGGCAACCATGCTCCAATCGGCGTACCTGAGGGGTTACCTGCTCCCGTACAAACCGCTCGGTAGCCTCTCCCATCTGACGCGCTTCAGCGGTGAACTGTTCGGGAATAAAACATGCCGTAGGGGCAGACTCTAAAAACGCCCCACTGCGACTGGTCTGCGCCGTTGCATCCATAGCAAGATTGTACCCAACGCCCCTACGTCTCTTGCTGGAGTTCGTCTAACAGATCGGCAATTTCCTGACGCAACTGCTGACGCGACTCCGAATCCCGCTCGAAATGCACATCAAGCATGTCGCCTTCGCGTGTGCCTGCGGGAAGCCAACTGTAGGGCACAACCCATTCATAATACTCCCCCTCGCTCTCCCGAACAATTAGCACAGCCAACGGCTCGCCCTCCGAACGCGACTCAATGCGATCCACAAAGACCCGTTTCATGCCCGCACCTCCTTCAGCCAGTGAAGAAGTTCGGGCAGGGGGCGCGTGTTGAGAACCCGCTCCCCGCTAACCCACCCACGCTGAGCTAACCCCACTGCCAACTCCATCATGCGCAGATCCGTCGCGCGATGCGAATCGGTGCCTAAGGCAACCCAAGCCCCGCTCTGCTCTAAAAGGCGCACCAAAGGCGTCGGCGGATCCATCCGTGTCGTGTAGCCGTTTACCTCGATGGCTTTGCCCAGCGCACAGGCGCGCTGAAATATCCGCTCCCAATCCGCATCATTCGGCTCCCGCTTGCCAAACCGACGCCCTGTGGGATGCGCTAAGATATGAACACAGGGATGTTCTAAAGCGCGTAAAAGCCGCTTTGTCATCGCATTGGACTCCTGACCATGACCGTAGTGAACCCCCGCCAGCACAATCTCTGCCTCCTTCAAAAGCGCTTCAGGCGCATCCAAACGACCTTCCAAGTCAATATTCACCTCCAAGCCATTCAACAAGTAAATCTGTCCTGCAAAACGCTCGTTTATCTGGGCAATCTCTTGCTGACGCTGACGGAAGAGAGTCCACACATCGCCTTGCCACGCCAACATCTCCACATGGTCCGTGATGGCAATGTAGGTGTAGCCCTGCTGAATCGCCGAAAGAGCAAGCGCCTCAATCGTATCCTCGCCATCCGACCAGCGAGAATGGGTCTGCAGGTCGCCTTGAATCTGCCGACGCTCCACCAGAACAGGTAGGGTGCGCTCGCGTGCCGACTCAATTTCGCCTGTATCCTCGCGGAGCGTCGGCGGAATCCACATCAACCCTAACGCCTCATAAACCGCCTCCTCAGTCTTGCTTGCCACGCATTCCGTCCCACACCAGACTCCGTACTCATTCAGTTTCAGACCCCCCTCAAGCGCAATCTCACGCAAACGAATGGAATGCGCTTTGGAACCAGTAATATAGAGCATTCCCGCACCCCAGCGAGCGGGCGGTACCGTCCGAAGATCCACCGGAAGCCCTCCCTCAATAAAGACTTGCGTGCGATTGACACCCTGCGCAAACACCGCCTCGACCCCAGACATTCGCACAAACTCCGCAACCACAATCTCAGGATGCTCAGTCGCCACCAGATAGTCCAAATCACCGACACTTTCCTGCATGCGGCGCACCGAACCCCCTAACATAGCTCGGTGAACCTCTCGCACCCCTCTTAACCATTCCAGACGCTCTTGCCCCAGCCAGTAAACAGTTCCTAGCGGTCGACGGAGACGAGACTTCTTAACCAAATCCACCATCCGCAAAAGTCGCCGACTTTTCGCCTCGCCAAAATGGGGAAGTGCCCCCACTGCGCCACTCAGAAGAACCTTCTGAAGGCTCTCCAAATCGTTCACACCCAATCTCTCATTTAACATGCGCGCCGTTTTCGGACCGATGCCGGGCACCCGCATCACCTCCAGAATCCCTGAGGGCACCTGCTGCCGAAGTTGTTGGTGCTTCGGAAGCGTACCCGTCTGCAGGTAGGCTAGAATCTTATCTGCAATGGCGTCGCCGATACCCGGCAGAGCCGAAAGCGTCGCTTTCCCCTGCTCGGCAAGCGACTCGATGGGCACCTGCATCGTCTCCAAAAGGTGTGCCGCCTGACGATATGCCCGCGACTTGTAGGGGCTATCACCAACATAGTCCGACAGATCGGCTAACTCGTACAGAAGCCGTGCCAGCTCAAGGTTGCGCACAGCGGAGAGTGTACCCCATAAAACAGCAAAGCCCCCTCCGCTGAAGCCCAGAGGGGGCTGAAATGGGCGAGGCAGGTGGGAACACCTGCCCAGTGCTCAGTGGATTAGAACTTGATGCTCAGCGTGGTTGCAGCAACGCCAGCCTGGTTTTTGTTCTCACTGGGACCGCCCCTAAACGATATAGGGGCACCCTTGCCATCGTTGCTGATGATCTGGTAGAGCAAGTTCCATGTGGCGTTCTCGCCCAGGTTGTATCCGAGACCGAGCGTCACAAAGTTCCAAACGGGCTTTACGGGCTTTTGTCCCCCGCTCAGCCCGCTCAGCTTGAGTAACACGCCCTCGTAGTTGAGCGACGCATTCCAGCGGTCAGACAGACGATAATCCACACCCGCAACGGCATGAACCAGCTCGTCGTTCTTGGTGTATCCACCTTGCACGCGTCCCGTGCCCTTAAGGAAGGCACCGCGCACGCGAACGCTCAGACCCTCAGACGCCTTCCAGCTGATGTTGGCGTATGGACCTCGTAAGTCGGACGGGTTATACAGATAGCCAATGCGGCCCCAGTAGCCAGGCGATGCGAAGTACGGGCTTACCTCCTGATAACCTGCGGTAATCCCCAGATTCTCGCTGAGGTCATAGCCAAGATTGAAGTTAAGAGCCCAGTTGTCTTTATTGAGCACTTTGCTGGTGCCACGCATGAAGATGCTCTGGGCATACTCAGCGCCAATTTTAAAGCCCGCAAACTTCGCATTAATGTCCGCACCGAACACATCCACACGGTCTACGTCTACTTTGAATCCTGTTCGCAAATTGGTGAACGAGGAATTCCCCGGAATCCCTGCAGCGAAGTAGGTTGCGCCGACGGTCAGGTTCGTCTCTTCGCCGCGCACAGCATCGAACTCCAAGCGGGCGCCTGCGAACTGGTCAGCAGGTCGGCTGATTATCGAGTTGTGGTTGTAGAACGGCAGGCTCGAAAAGAGGCCGGAGGTGGATTTGATGGCGTGCGACTGGGCTGCCCACAGGTTCAATCGGAAGGTATCGAAATTGAACGCTGCGGCCACGCCGTCGACAGGATAAGCGCCATCATCATACCTCGGGAAGCTGAGGTAATAGTCGGGCTTGACGCGCTTAAGGGTGAACGGCGTGAGCTGAGCGGGGAACCGCCCAACAGTCAGATCTACCTTCGCCCCGAAAAGATCGATCGGCGCCTTCACATAGGCTTCCCAAATGGCAACACTGGTATCGCCCGGAGCGCGGCGTCCTACCCGAGCCACAGTATTCGGGAAAGAATTCAGATAGTTGCCCACCACGAAGGTCGCCGTGCCGGAGACCGCCTCGTTCAATTGCCCGCTGAAGGTTAGCCCCATCTCATGATAGACGCTGAGAGTCTCCAGCAGGCGAACCTTGCCTGCACCCTCTGCATCCTCAGGATTCAGAGTGTAGGCGTTTCGGCCACCGATGCTGTGGCGCCCCGTGACTCCAAAGGTCACATCGCCGGAGATGGTGAAGCCACTCTTCTTCGTTTCCGGCAAGCCACTCTTCTTCGTTTCCAGCGCAGCCACGCGATCTCGCAAGGACGCAACGTCCTTCTTGAGGGAATCCACATCCACGCCGAGGTTCGCCAGCTCCTGCTGGAAGGTCTGGGCAAGCCGCTGCAGGGTCTGCATGGCGTCTTTAAGCTTCTTTAGCTCGTTGATTTCGTTGCGCAGCGCCTGAATCGCTTGCTCGTCGGTTGCGGGCTGCGGTGTGCGGGGGCTAATCTCGTCGATTCGTCGGCTCAGGGCCTGCAAACGCTCGCTAATGTTGCGGTAAGCGCGTGCGATCGCTTGCGCAAACTCAGCACGGCTCATAGTGCGGTTCGGGCGGAAAGTGCCATCTGGGTAGCCCTCGATGATGCCGTCACGCACCAACTGCTCAATCGCCTCGTAAGCCCAGTGACCAGGCGGCACATCACGCATTTGGGCAAAAGTGAAGCCCGCCATCAGGCTTAGCCCAGCTACAACTGTAAGTAAACGCTTCATAGAAGCATCCCTCCTCCATGAGTTTTTTTGAAGGATAGAGCGAGGCCAAGCCAAAGAGGCGCAGACAGCCATCCGAAGGTTCCCTGTAATGCGCGCTCCTTGCGCTTGCCTTGCGATCCTTCTGCCTATACTATACCCAATCGCTGACAAAAAAGTCAAGTCGATGCGCGAGGGAGTCTGAGAAATCCTGTGAACTGACCCCTAGCTTCCCCTTACACTCCCGAGTACCGTGCCCACCTCCAGAACGCGCCGCCGGGAGCCCCGGGCTTTAGCCCTGGGGAGGAGGCGGCGCTTGCTCCCCTCCATCA
>PSLB01000018.1:0-19764 GCA_040289385.1 Armatimonadota bacterium | reverse complement strand
CCACACGAGAGTAGTCAAGGCGGCGCTCCTCCCCAGGCCTAAAGGTCGGGGTCTCCGCGCCGCAGTACACGGATGAGGTTCTTGCCATTGAAGCTAATCAGGAGGCGTGGCGAAGGCTTGTCGAGTGGACAAGGCGCCCCGATATCTATCCCAGTCTCGACCCCGATAGGCGACCCAGTCGCGCTTGGCGCCAGCTGGCACGCCTTGCCAACATACGAATTAACTGGCTGGTCGGCAGTGCCTGCGAACCTCTCATCCAAGCCCCTGTGCTGGATCAAGTGGATTACTTCTCTGCGCACATGAGTGCCGACTCATGGCGCACGCCCTCCGCAGTGCAGAAACCCAGCCCGACCGCATTGGAACCGTCATAGAGGACTGTGTGCGCCCCACCTTCGAGGAGCTGGATCCACTGCTTACCCCAGACCCTGCCTCCATAGACCGCGCGCTGGATACACTACTCAGTATCGACCCGAAAACGGACAAACCCCAAGAGTTTGTCGATCTCCCCAGCTACCAACCCGACAGTGCACGCCTCGAAACGGTGCGAAGGCTTTACGAGCAAGCGCAGGGGCTCCAGCAGAACCCAACCGCTTACGCTCAGTTGCGCCAGCGGGTACGCTGTGCGGTCCAGCAATCGCTCAATCAGTTCGCCAACTCGTTCGCTCTCAGAAGCGGGCGGTTCATTGCGAAAGCTCCTTCGCAACCGCCACGCGACTTAGCCGAGGCCCTTGCAGCGACACTCTCACCCCCTGCCGATGTCCCGCTGGAAGACACGCGCTATCAACTCTCAAGTGTAGGAGATAGGGCTTAGGTCTCAGAGAATCGAGGGCGCTACCGATTGACTTCGACTCGATATTGCTCTGTCAATCATTGACTTCGACTCGATATTGCTCTGTCAATCGTTGGGGAGTGAGGTGCCCCCCGGTGCGCACGACCGTATGGGTTATCCTCACGCGCAGGAGGGTGATTGCCAAACCGATTGCCAGCCCCAGCACGCCAGTGCTTGGCCAGCGTCCTGAGGCATCGGTTGCGTTTTGGAGTGCCCAGCCGAACACAAGGGAGGCAACTACCCCTCCTAAAATGCCTGCCCAGCGGGCAAGATTTACTGGTAGGTTGGGCACGCAGTGCGCTAGCCCATATCCCAGAAACCCACCCAGCAGGGCAAATCCGACGGCGCGTGCCACGCCCTCGCTCCACCAAAATAGTAAAGCGAAGCCCGCCTGACTCACCAAACCTGCCCATGCGCCCAGCACAAGCGCGCCGAACATCGAACGCACGACGCGCCCCATCTGAAACTCTGCCCGATCCACACCGAACCAACGCTGGGACACACGCAGAACGAGCGCCAGCACGGCGCCCAACACAGCACCCCAGCCCGATACCATCAGGAACGGATGCCACCAAGAAGAGCCACTGACCAACGGCTGCCACCCCTCTAACCCTGCAGGGTTCACACGAACACGCTCCGACTCCTCACGGTGCGACAGAGCACCTGTGCACTCCTTGACGCGCCCACGAATCACAATCCGCAAAGTGTAGGGAGTGGGATCGGGATCACCGTGATTCGCGTAATGGTGTACATAGACCTCATAAACGCCTTGCGGGGCGTTATCGGGAGGCCAGTAGATGTTCTCTACGGGGCGATTGGTGCGCCGAAGCGGGTCGGCGTTCGCGTCCACATCCAGCTCGCCCCCCGATGGAGAACGACGGTTAAGGTAGGAGATGTGAGCTCCGGTGGGTTCGATCACATGGAGGTCGAGGTCGTTCCCGTTGTTCCACATTAGCGAGAACTGGGGGTCGCCGAACTGGGCGCCCGCAGACCGTAGCCGTTTCACAATTTCGGGGTCGTGTCGGAACAGGAGGCTGGGGGTATCCTGCATCGCTCTATCAAGCGCACTAGCTGAGAGCAAAGCATTCACCCCCAACGCCATCAGGACGGCACTGACTGCGCCAACTGTTCCAAATAAGAGCCGAGTTCCCATCGTCTATCGTCGAAACCAGTTCAGAAGGCGGTTCAGCAGGGTTCGCTTCTGCACAGGGCGATGGTTAAATGGAGAGTGTGTAGTCCTGTTGCCGTAGCGTTGATGGTTGCGGATAAACTCTAGCAGACGCTCGAAGTAGCTCTGGAACTCCTGATTCAAGCCAATCGCTTGGGTGCGTGCGCAGTCGAGGAGTGCTTTTATTCTATCCAGTTCCTGTTCCAGCTCTGCAAGTTGCTCGCGCAAGTTCACGGCGCGCGCCCCCAGAACGAATGCTTCGCGCACAGGCGCCTCCTTGCGCCGATCTTCGATATGTTGCCAAGTATGGTACGCTAAGTGCGCCTCGCGCTGGCGAACCTCCGAATCGCGCCACCCCCGAACCGCTTTGTAAATCAGATAAGGCATGCTCACAATCATGCCGACAAGGATGTAAATCCAAAACGGGAAAGTCCCCTCAGAGGTCATGCCCTCTAACCGCATCTTACGGATCGCCGCTTCGTGAAGCATGCGTAGTCCAAGAGCGTCCACTGTCACCATCGAGACACCCAGAGTGAGGGCTAAAAGCACCAAAATTGAAATCGGGAAAAAGCCCTTTAGAGAGGGGACATGATGGGCAGTTCGCCGCTCCAGTGCCTGAGCGATCGACTCAGACAGGCTGTAGTAGACATACCCGCCCATCTTCTCCACAACGAACCCGATCGAGGCGGCAAGCAGGAGAACGGTGAGGTTCCCCAGATGGATGAGGTCTTCGAGCGTGAGAAAGCCGGTAATCACGCCGATATTGACCCCCAGAAGCAACCCTGCGGATAGAGGCGCCACCAGCTCCATCAGGAAGGTTCCAATTGGGGCTAACTGGGCGAAGACCCCGCCCTTTTTGTAGTCGCGTGGTGGCACAATGCCTTGCTCACCACAGATGTCGTCCCATTCTGCGAAGGCATGTTGCAACGCCTTCTCTACCGTTTCGGGCGAGACTTGCGGGCGAGGAGGCGGATCCGATCTGCGTGATTTTTTATTGGGCGGTGGGAGCGGAAGGCGCGCTTCTGCCAGCTTGGCGAAAAATTCCTCTTCAATATGGGCAAGCTCGGCGTGAATTTCACGAATTCGGCGTTCCAGTTCGGCACGCTTCGGTTCCCGTTCATGGCGCAACTGTTCGTACTCTCGATAGGCAGGCAAGACAAGAGTATAAAGTCGGTAGAGTAGCTCTTGACGTTCGGCTTCGAAGCCTGCGCTATTGAGATACTCACAGAAGGCAAGCACTTGGCCTTCCAGCAGGCGCAGTTCGGGTAATCCATAGGGCGCCCGCATGTAGGTTCTCTTCTCTAAGGGAGACTGCCAAAAAGGTGCGGCTTTAGGGTAAGGCATGGTGGGGGCAATCTCGTCTTGAGTGGAACTATCGGACGGTGGTTCCGATTCCGTACTCTCGCCACTGTGTGGCATATTCACCGCTGCGCGACCGTCTTGGGGCGGGCTTCCATTTGTCGATGTTGTTGGGTTAGGATCCACAGGGTCACCCTCCCGACTTTGATTCAAAGCATCCCCTCCCAGTTGTTCGTTCGGCTCTTGCATCGTTGACATCTCAGGTATTATTTGAGATGGGTCTTGAGCTTCCGCAGGGCGTCGCCCGCATCGTTTTCGCTGAAGACGATGAGCTTCTGATTCTTCTCCAGTGGTTCGAGGGTGCGCTGAATCTGGAGACGATATTGCTCTTTGAGCGGCCCCACCATGAGAACGACGAGTCCGGGCTGTTGTGCGAGTTCTTCGGCGAGTTTGCGGGTCTCTCGGGGTGAGTGGTCTTCGCCATCGGTCATGAGCCATAAGACCACTTGCCGATCTTTGTTGGTTGGGTCTTGGACATAACGGAGCATCTCCTTCATGGGCAGTGCTGGGTGCGTGCCCCATGCGCCCATCGCTTTCAGAACCTTCTCCTGGTAGATTGGCAAGAGCTCTCCGCTGCGTTGCGGCATCTTGTCTGCCACTTCGCGCAGGTTCTCTGCGTAGCGCCATACTTTGACACGGATAGACTCGGCGTTAACGGAATCGATGAGTTGATTTGTCACCCCTATACAGCGTTGTCGCTCTTTCTCACCCATCGATTGGCTCACATCGAAGGCGATTCCGTATGCGATGGGCTTGAGGCGGTTCTGGTTTGTTTGCATGATGGCCCAGTAGAATCCCCCTATAATCAGTAGCAGGGCTGCTGCGATTCCCAGTATTGTCCAACAGCCACTTCCTTCGCCTTCGCTCCCGCGATACGAGATATACTTTGGAATGTTACCCCCTTAGAAGTTTCCCACCTTTAAGTATACCCCACTTCTGCGGATTTGCGAGTGGGCACAGGCTCGGTCTTCTGCGCGGGTGAGTTAGGGCTCGAGGCGGAACCAGGCGATATGGCGCGTCTCGTCGGGTAGCACGGTGAATCGGATTTGCCAGAGGTTCTGTGGATTCAGAGGATAAGGCATCGCTTCGAGTCGCTCCGGCCACTCAACAAGCACGATGCTCTCCCGTTCCATCAGTTCGTCCAGTCCTAAGGTTGCCACCTCGTTGGGGTTCTGCAGTCGGTAGAGATCTATGTGGAACAGCGGTAAGCCTTTGAGCGTTTCGGGTCGGCGGATGGTGTATTCGTAGATGAGGGCGAAGCTGGGGCTGCGGATGGGTTCGGAGATTCCCAGTGCGCGCGCGAATCCCCGAACGAAGGTAGTCTTGCCTGCGCCCAGCGCACCCTGTAGGAGAATAGCAGTGTCGGGCAGAAGCTGTTGGGCAAGCGATGCAGCGAGCTGTTCTGTGGCGCTTGGGGACTCGGTGCGCCACTCGCCAACAGGATTATCGCACGAGCTGGAACGCATAGGGTAAAAGCTCTGCGAGGCGATAGACGCCCACGATATGGTCTGGCGTGGCGACCCAGATGAGGCATGTTTCAGGGTTCGTTGCGAACTCAGCGAGAACCTGCCGACACGCCCCGCATGGAGTGCCGCCATCTGGCGTGACCACCGCCACTGCGGTGATGAGTTGTGCCCCCTCTGCTATCGCTCGGAAGAGTGCGGTGCGTTCGGCGCATATCGACAGTCCGTAGCTGGCATTCTCCACATTACAGCCCGTGAAGAGTTGGTCATCGGGGGTTTGCACGCAGGCGCCGACGGCGTAGCCGGAGTAGGGCGCGTAGGCACACCGGCGCACCGCACGCGCCCGTTGGATCATCTGCT
This sequence comes from Armatimonadota bacterium, assembly GCA_040289385.1. Classification (GTDB taxonomy): domain Bacteria; phylum Armatimonadota; class Fimbriimonadia; order Fimbriimonadales; family GBS-DC; genus LDYB01. Next base: position 14,585 of record PSLB01000018.1, on the reverse strand, counting down.
GGGCTTCTGGCGGCAGATTCATTCCTCGTCTCCTTCTGCGGACGCCTCGCCTGCCAGCTCCTCTTCGAACATGGCTTCCATCTCGTGAGGGTCTTCGTCCATGGCGGCGCTCATTTCGCGCATGAATCGGCGCATGGTAGCGGGGTCATCGGGGTCGCCAGCGAACTCGAGGCTATCGGCGAGGTCGTCCAGCATCTGGTCTTCGCTGCGCAGGCGCGCGACTCTCGAGACGAGCCGCTGGGTCTGGCTTTGCCCGCAATAGGGGCAGGTTTGCGGGTTGCCCCGTTGCGCCATCGGTAGCAGTTTCGAGAATCGCTTTCGGCACGTACCACAGCGATACTCGTAGATTGGCATCTTATCCCATCACCTTCTGCAAAGTTTCTTTGAGTACCTTTGCTGAGTTTTGGAGCGCGTTGCGTTCGTCGTCGCTGACCCCGATTTCGATAGTTGTGGAGACCCCGTCGCGCCCCACACGGGTCGGCAGAGAGAAGCAGACATCGCGAACGCCCAGCGCCCCAGTTTGCAGGGTGGAGACGGGAAGGATTGCTTGCTGATCCAACGCGATCGCGTTGACCACTTGGGCGATGGAAACCCCGACGGCGTAGCCTGCCCCTCCCTTGAGACGAATGGCTTCGGCGCCCGCACTGCGAGTCTGCTGAAAGATCTGATCCATCGCCTCCTTGCTGTAGCCGGGGTAGTCTTTCAAGGGGACGCCTGCGATGGTGGCACAGCTCCAGATGGGCACCATCGAGTCGCCGTGTTCGCCTAAGATGAGCGCCTTCACATCGGTTGCAGCGACCTGAAAATACTCCGCCAGATACGACCGAAATCGGCATGTGTCCAGTACCGTCCCCAGCCCGATCACCCGGTTTGCGGGCAGCCCCGACTCCTGCACGGCAAGGTAGGTCAGCACATCCACAGGGTTGGAGACCACCAGTAAGATGGCGTTGGGGTGCAGAGGAACCTGCTTGACCTGATTGAGGATATCGCGGAACAGTCCCACATTACGGTTAATCAGCTCCAGTCGGCTTTCGTCGGGGCGCCGGCGCAGTCCGGCAGTAATGATGACGAGATCCGCGCCATCGAGGTCGGCGTAATCGCCCGCGCGGAAGCGGATAGGTTGCGAAAGGGCGGCGCCGTGGCGCAGGTCTAACGCTTCACCTTCCGCCGCTTCACGGTTCACGTCCAACAGAACGACTTCCGAAACTGTACCCACCAGTTGGAGGGCATAGGCAGCATTTGAGCCGACCCGCCCACCACCACCGATGATGCCTACTCTCATTCTCTATAGAACCTCCCTACATCGAGAGTATACCTTATCTGGGCAGGTTCGGAGAAAGGAACTACCAACTTTGAGCGTGGACAGAACCGAAGTTCCCGTAGTCAGTGCTGGGTATAATCTTGCATAAGGAGAGAGCGGATGGCAACGATAGATTTTGTGCAAGCACGCGAGATCCTCGACTCACGCGCCAACCCGACCGTTGAGGTGGAAGTCACTTTGGATGATGGGAGTTTCGGCAGGGCGAGCGTCCCTTCAGGTGCCTCTACGGGCACCTACGAAGCCCTCGAACTGCGCGATGAAGACGCGGAACGCTACCTCGGCAAGGGCGTGCTGAACGCCATCGAAAACATCCATGAGCGTATTGCGCCCGAAATCGAAGGTATGGACCCGCTTAATCAACGCGCCGTTGATGAGACTCTACTCGAGCTGGATGGGACGCCCAACAAGTCGAATCTGGGGGCGAACGCCCTACTGGGGGTCTCGCTCGCGGTGGCGCACGCGGGAGCGAACCATCTCGGATTGCCCCTGTATCAGTATATCGGCGGGCTGGACGCCCATGTGCTGCCCGTACCGCTGATGAATGTGCTAAACGGAGGGAAACACGCGGAGGGCGGTGCCGACTTCCAAGAGTTTATGATTGTGCCCTATGGGGCAGACAGCTTCCGAGAGGCACTACGCTGGGGCGCTGAGGTGTACCATCACCTCCGAAAGGTTCTGCATGAGATAGGGCTGCCCACCACCGTTGGCGATGAAGGCGGGTTTGCGCCTGCGGTTCAATCTGCTCGCGAAGCGCTCGAACTGCTGATGCGCGCTATCGAATCGGCAGGCTACCGTCCAGGCGACGATATCGGGTTGGCACTCGATGTGGCCGCCACCGAACTCTACCGAGACGGCTACTATACGCTGCGTCGCGAAGATCGCGTGCTCCATAGCGGACAGATGGTTCAACTTTATGAAGACCTCTGCAGGCAGTTCCCGATTGTCTCGATCGAGGACGGGCTGGCAGAAGATGACTGGGACGGCTGGCGCGCCATGACCGAGACTCTCGGCAACCATATCCAGCTGGTGGGGGATGACCTTTTCGTCACTAATCCGCAACGGCTCGCCGAAGGAATCCAACGCGGGTGCGCGAACAGCATCCTAATCAAGCTGAACCAAATCGGCACGCTTACCGAGACGCTGGACACGATTCGGTATGCCATGCGCAACGGCTATAGTATCATCATTTCGCACCGTTCAGGCGAGACCGAAGACACCACTATTGCCGACCTTGCCGTGGCGGTCAACTCTGGGCAAATCAAAACGGGTGCCCCGTGCCGCAGTGAGCGTGTTGCCAAGTATAACCAGCTCCTGCGCATCGAAGAGGAGCTGGATACCGCCGCCGTCTACGCAGGGAAGCAGGCATTCGGATTGCAATGAGACGCACGAAGATTATCGCAACGCTCGGTCCCGCCGTCGACACTAAAGAGAAGATTTTTGAGCTCATCGAGGCAGGGGCGAACCTTGTACGCCTCAATACCGCCCACGGCAACTGGGAGACCAGACGCCAGTGGATCCGATGGGTTCGTGAAGCGGAAATCACCTTCAAAGTGCCCATCGGGGTTTTGTTGGATCTCGCCGGACCGAAGGTTCGAATTGGCACCCTCCGTAGCCCGATCCAGCTGGAAAAGGATCAGAGGGTGGTGTTCCGATTCGCTGAGACGCAGACCGATTCGGAGATCCCGCTCCCGATTGCGGAGGTGTTCCGCTCGGCACGCCCCAACGACCGCCTGCTGGTGGACGACGGCAGTATCGAGCTCCAGATTGTGCGTGTAGAGCCCGAGCTGATGGAAGCAGTCGTGCTGGAGGGGGGCGAACTGCGTTCACAACGCGGGATCACCCTGCCCAATCGCACGCTGGCACTCCCTTCGATGACCCCCAAGGACCGCGAAGATCTCCGGCAAGGCATTTCGGCAAGGGTCGATTGGATTGCCCTCTCCTTTGTGCGTTCCGTGACCGATGTTATGAACCTTCAGGCACTTATCAAGGAGCATGGGGTCAATACCCCTGTGATCGCTAAGATTGAGCAGCGCGCAGCGTTAGACGATCTGGAAGAGATTGTGGCGGTAGCCGATGGGGTGATGGTCGCACGCGGGGATTTAGGGGTGCAGGTGGATCTTGCGGAGGTGCCCGGTATCCAGAAGCGCATCATCGGTTTGTGCAACCAGCATGCCAAGCCGGTGATTACGGCGACCCAGATGCTGGAGAGCATGATACGCGAAGGTCGCCCGACCCGAGCCGAGGTTACCGATGTGGCGAACGCCGTACTGGATGGGACGGATGCGCTAATGTTATCTGGCGAGACCGCTGTAGGCGCCTATCCCGTGCAAGCGGTGCGCTGGATGGCACGAATTGCGGAGACTGCCGAGGCGATGCTCAAGTTCTTGCGCTTCACCGAGATGCCAGCTGAACCGTCAGGGGATACGACCGAGGCGGTAGCGCATGCGGCGTGCATGGTGGCGCAAGCAGTGGGTGCGCGTGCCATCTTGACGCCGACCACCTCCGGAGGCACACCGCGCTGGGTCTCCCACTTCCGACCGCGCCAGCCGATCGTTGCCTTGACCGACAATGAAGTGATTTGGCATCGGCTCAGCCTCTTGTGGGGCGTGGCGCCCCTACAAATCCCGACTGTCAACTCCACCGATGAGATGACCACGCAGGCCCTGATAGCCGTGCGCCAAACCCGACTGGTACGCGGGGGCGATCGCGTCGTGCTTACTGCTGGCGTGCCCGTGAATGTACCGGGCAACACGAACATGATTCAGGTGTTGACTATCGCACGCTGAAGGTATAATCCCAGCACGAGGAGAACACCGATGAAGGTTTTAGTCGCCGATAAGTTCGAACAGAGTGGTTTGGACGGTTTGCGGATGCTGGGCTGTGAGGTGATCTACGATCCCTCCCTCAAAGAGGAGAGCCTGCTCTCCGCCCTGCGTCAACACAATCCGCAGGTGTTGGTGGTGCGCTCCACTAAGGTGACGGCGCCGATGCTGGAATCGGGAGATTTGAGCCTTGTTATTCGAGCGGGCGCAGGGGTCAACACCATCGATGTGGAAACTGCCTCCAAGCGGGGAATATTCGTTGCCAACTGTCCGGGCAAGAACGCTATTGCGGTGGCTGAGCTGGCGTTTGGGCTGATTCTGGCATTAGATCGGCGCATCGCCGACAATGTCCAACAACTGCGCGAGGGGCGCTGGAACAAAAAAGCCTTCAGCGAGGCGCGCGGGCTGGCGGGGCAGACGCTGGGGCTGATTGGGGTCGGCAACATCGGGATGGAGATGATTCCGCGTGCCCATGCGTTCGGCTTACGCGTCATCGCGTGGAGCCGCTCGCTCACTCCCGATCGCGCCAACCAACTCAAAATCGGCTATCGGGCGACCCCGTTGGATGTCGCTTCTGAGGCGGATATCGTTAGCGTCCATGTCTCCCTAACTCCTGAGACCCGCCAGTTGTGTGGACGCGCCTTTTTCGAGGCGATGAAGCCCGGAGCCACCTTTATCAACACCGCACGCACCGAAATTGTGGACGAAGAAGCGTTGTCGTGGGCGGTGCGTGAGAAGGGGATTCGCGCTGGGTTGGATGTCTTCTCCAACGAGCCTGCAACTGCTGAAGGTGAATTTGAGAATCCACTGGTCCATTTGCCTAATGTCTACGGCACCCACCATATTGGCGCCTCCACCCAGCAGGCTCAAGAGGCTGTGGCCTCGGAGGTGGTCCACATTGTCCAAACCTACATGCAGACGGGGCAGGTTCCGAATGTGGTGAATTTAGCGAAACGCACTCCGGCGCAGTTTCTGCTGGTGGTGCGCCACCTAGATCGGGTGGGCGTGCTGGCGCATGTGTTCGACTGCCTGCGTGAGGCACAGATTAATGTGCAGGAAACGGAGAACATCATCTTCGAGGGTGCCGAAGCGGCGGTCGCTCGAATCCAGTTAGATAGCGAGCCCCCTGCCGAAGTCCTGCGCTCCATACGCGCCCATCCGGACATCTTCTCTGCGGTAGTGATGCGATTATAGGTACGCCGTCGTTGTTCCTCCCCTCGGGCATAGCAGGTCTGAGCTTTAGCCTCTCAGATGCCGAAAATAGGCTTTGATGTTGGGCTTGGACATCGGCACGCATGCGATTTATGTCGTGCGCTACACCGCAGGCAAGGTGCTTGCCTATGGGCAGTGCCCCACCCCACCCGATTCGGTAAGTGAGGGGACGGTAGCCCATCCCCAACGAGTGGCAGAGGCGCTCCATCGCCTTCTTGGAACGATGCGCGTCCGCGAGCGCAAGGTGGTATTGACCGTCGGCGGTACGCAAGTGATGACCAAGTGGGTGGTTGTGCCTGTGATGAGCCTCGAGGAGCTTAACTCGGCGGCACCATTAGAGGCACCCCGCCACCTCCCCCCGACCAAAGAGCCGATGCTCTATCGCTTTTGGGTGCCCGAAGCGAGCGAATCGGTGCATTCAGCCCCTTCCGAGAACGCCGATTCGGCGAAAATGCCGGCGCGTCTGGTGGCTGTGCCGATGGCGTTAGCCCATTCGCGACTGGATACCGCTTTGATGGCAGGGCTGGAGCCCATCGGGATTGTGCCCGAACCCGATGCGATGACCTATGTGCTGACCCTCAACCACCGCCCACAGAGCGTCCTGTGGCGGGGCAAGGCAACCGCTATTGTGGGGATTCGGTACGAACACACAGAGATGGTGATCGCTCGTGAGACGGCTCTGGAGTTTGCGCGCACGCTTCGATTGGGCTTGAACGATGCCATAGAAACCCTCAAGCACGCACTCGGTGCATCTCACGCAGAAGCAGAAGCCCTCATGCTCTCTGCCCACTTGGACGAGGAGGGAACTCTCCACTTTCCCGAATCGTTGGGGCTCCCTGCCCTCTCGATGTTGAGTTTTCTACACGCGCTAACCTCCGAGATGCGCCGTCTCATAGATTTTCAACGCTCGCGCTACCCCGAAGGCAGCTACTGGGGACTTCTGGATAGCTTCCTGCTCACGGGCGAGGGAACAACCCTCAAAGGGCTGGCGAACTACTGCGCACGCAGTCTGGGACTGACCTGTATTGCGGGGAACCCCTTTCAAGGGATCCGTTGGGCGATGCCCACAGAGGATCTCGATCCCGATGCGATGAACCGCTACACTGCCGCACTGGGTGCGGTAATGATCCTACAGAAAGCGCAGCCGCTTGTGCCCGAAGAGACCGAAAGTGTCGCAGCGTAAAGGATTAGAAGGCGCCTCATAAGCTTTTCCCGATCCGTCTGCCAACGGCTCGTTCCGATAACCCCACGCACCGTTCCAGTCGTAGGTCTCACGAGAGCCGTTCACCACATCGCCAAACGCATCCGTGAATCGGCGCAGGTGTCATCTCACCCCTCGCAGGAGACTGGCTCACCAAGTCCACGCGATAGTTCCAGTGTTGATGTGCCACCTCACTGCCCAACACACGCTGATCCATCGCACCACCGTACCCAGAGCATGCCACTCTTGGATTGGACCTCAGGGCTGGGGTACAATTTTCTTTTGATGGCGATTCGCGTGCGTTTAGGGCAGGAGGAGGTGCAGGTAGAGCCAGGCGGTTCTGCGCAGATTATCGCCTATATCCGCAACGAAGGCGACCAGCCTGACCATGTGGCTTTGGAGGTGGAAGGGGTGGCGACGGAATGGTGTGCCGTCCCGATCCCGTCATTTCAGGTGGCACCGGGGGAGGAGGTTCAAGAACGGATTCTGATTCGTCCGCCGCGCAGTACCGAGAGCCGTGCAGGCACCTATCCTGTGCTGGTACGCGCACGCTCGCTGGAAAAGGGGGAAAGCGGAGTCGCGCAAGCCAATCTCACCATCCGCCCTTATAGCATGCTCACCCTTGAAATCGCCCCGAAGCGCGCCCTCGCCTCCCCGTGGCACAAGCAGGTCGCTTATGAATTAACCCTAAGCAACTTCGGCAACAGTGAGCAGACCTTGCAGATCCACGCTTCGGATCCCGAAGATGCGATTGCGTTTGAGGTGGAACACGAACGGGTGGCATTAGCCCCCGGCGAGACTCGTGAGGTCTTGCTCTATGCCCAGCCGCGCCGCTTGCCCCTTCTGGCGAACCCCAGCCTGTTCAGTTTTACTGTCACGGTGCGGAGTGTGGAAGATCCGCTCCGATCTTCGTCGGTTCAAGCGCATCTGGAGCGTCGGGGGCTCATTAGTCTCCTCGTGCTGGGCTTTCTCGGTGTGGTGGGGTCGATTCTGGCGATCTGGTTCTACACGCGCCCGCTGCCAGTGGTGATCGAGTCGTTTATGGCGGAGCCGACCCAGATTACAGCAGGACAACCGACCACCCTGCGCTGGGAGGTTCGGAATGCAGAGAGCCTTGTGCTGGAACCAGGCATCGGAGAGATTAAGTCGACTACGCGCTCCATCGAGGTCAAGCCGACCACGACCACGACCTATCGGCTAATCGCGCGCAACCGCTACGGCGAGGTGATGCGCGAGGCAGTGGTGATTGTACAAAATGCCCCGCCTGCGCCTTTGCCCGTGATTCGCCAGTTCGAAGCAGAGCCACCAAAAGTCAAGCGTGGCGACACGGTCTACCTCCGTTGGAAGGTCGAGAACGCCACGGAGCTGATTCTAAGCCCGCCCGGACAAAAGTTGGATCCAGCCACCCCCAGTTTCGAACATCGTCCTACCCGAACCACCGAGTATGTGTTGATCGCCCGAAACGCGGAGGGCAAAACGGTCGAGAAGCGGACTAAGGTCGAGGTGGTCTCGCTGGCACAGATTATCAGCTTCACGGCGACCCCGGTTGAAATCAAGCAGGGGGAGAGTGTAACCCTGCGCTGGGAGATTTTAAACGCGGTGCGCGCCAAGATTGACAACGGCGTTGGGCACGTTTCGGCGCAACAGGGCGAGCTGACGGTGAACCCAACCACGACCACCACCTACACGCTAACCGCACTCGACACGGAAGGGCTCCCCGTACAGGCGCAAGTTACGGTAAAGGTCATCCCGTCGGAGACGCCCCCAGCCCCCGACGGGATGTAAATGGCTACCGTCGCCCGGTGAAGGAACGGGTGGCTGTAGGACGCGCAGGGCCTGCGGGGGCGCGGGTTCCGTTTTGTGCCCCTTCCTTCGCCAGTTGACGGAGGTAGTCTTTGAGGTGGTCTAAGTGGCGTACCTCGATGATAGCCAGGTACTGCACCCCCTGATTGAAGCGCACGCGGCTGACTCGGTTGCGTCGACACAGCTTCGAGAGTTTCCCTGCAATAACCCAGTCCGCTGTATCGTTTGTGATTTCGTCGGTCAGCAGGGGACCGATGCGCCGAATCCAAGTGTCGACGGGCTGGAGATAGTGGTAGTCGCTGGGATCGATAATCGACTCCATATCGTAGAGCGCAACCATATCGCGTAGCACCAACGCGCCCACTTTCGGACCAATTCCCTTGATCTCGGTGATTGTGTTGTAGACCGGTTCGACGCGTCCCGTACGCACGATGTCGCGTTGGATGGTGGTCCAGATATTGCCGATACCATCTTCCTGATAGATCCGCTGAGCGTAGCCTGCCAGCCCTTCAATCAGCCCGCGATTGAGCTGTTCGTTCACCTTGCGCTGATGCTCCTGACAGACCTGCACGAACACTTCCCACAGTTTTTGGGACGCGTCCCTCGATTCCAGGAACGCAGGAAAGTTCTCCTTGCTCCCATTTAGGGCGCGCTCTAACGCCTGCAGGGCAAAGCCAGAATACTCCAAGCGGTCATTGCCGCGCTTGGCAAAGGCGTAATATCCCAGCATCGCACGAAAGGCATAGTAAGGGTCAGCCAGTGCCTCGCGCACCGCTTCGGGTAGAGAGGAGCTGATCCGCATCGCGCGCGCCAGTTGAGGGTAGAGGACCTCCCTCTGAAAGCCGTTTGCCTTGTCGTTAGCAATACGGCTTAGAATGCGTTCGACCTCGTAGGGTGTAAACATACTCATCGTCTTGCACCTCCAAGTAGATTTTGAGTCGTTTGCGAGCCTCCATGCTCATCGGTTGCGTTAATTCTTAGCCTCACTAACAATTTTTTAGACGGTCAAACCCTCGCGAGGTTGCTTCTGAAGCCTCTGCACAGGGGCTTCCATCTTAATTTACGGAATCTGAGTCGAAAAATTCACCCAAGGTTCCCGTTAGGTACAATTCAGGTTATGCAGACGGTGCGTGTGGGCGCGCAGACGGTAGGCGACGGTCGGCTGGCACTGATAGCAGGTCCATGTGCGATTGAGAGTATAGAGTTGTGTCGCGAGGTAGCGGGTGCGCTTGCTGGCTTGTGCCGCTATCTGCAGGTTCCCTATATCTTCAAAGCCTCGTTCGACAAGGCGAACCGCACAGCGCACGACTCGTTTCGTGGTGCAGGCTTAGATGCGGGGTTAGCGGTGTTAGCACAGATTCGGGAGGAGTTCGGCGTGCCTGTGACCACCGACATCCATGAAAGCTGGCAAGCAGCGCCTGTTGCAGCAGTGGTGGATCTGCTTCAGATTCCTGCATTTCTCTGCCGTCAGACAGACCTGCTGGAGGCGGCGGCGCGCACAGGCAAGCCCGTGAATGTGAAGAAGGGGCAGTTTCTGGCGCCGTGGGATGTGTGCAACATCGTGGAGAAGCTGCAAGCCTTTGGAGCGACTGGCATTCTGCTGACGGAGCGGGGAACCGCCTTCGGTTATAATACTTTGATTGTAGACATGGCGGGCTTGCCGATAATGCATCAGTTGGGGGTGCCCGTGGTGTTCGACGCGACGCACAGTGTCCAGCGCCCAGGGGGTGCAGGAAAGGCTTCAGGAGGCGATCGCAATTCGATTGCGCCCTTGGCGCGTGCAGCTGTCGCCGTGGGCATCGATGCTCTGTTTATGGAGGTTCACCCGAATCCAGCGCGTGCCCTTTCGGATCCCGCGACGCAATATCCGCTTGATTCCGTTCGCCCTTTGCTGGAGGAACTACTTGCCCTGCACAGAGTGCGCCAACAGTTCGCCTCAGAGCCATCAGTGGGGTAAAAATTTAAGCACGAACAATCCTTTAGAGGTGAGAGCAGAAGATGACGAAAAAAACGGAACGCCAGCAGGTGCGGTGCGAACAGATCCTTCACGGCGCCGCCAAAGTGTTCTCCAAAAAGGGGTTTCACGCCAGCACCGTCGACGAGATCGCTAAGGAGCTGGGGCTGACCAAAGCCAGTATCTACTACTATATCGCCGATAAAAGCGACCTGCTGTACCAGCTCTACAAGCGTGCGATGGAGGTGTTATTGGAGTCTCAGGCGGAGATTATGGCGCGTCCTGATTCACCCGACCAGAAACTGCGCATCATGATCGAAGAGTATGTGCGCATCGTCGGCGGGGCTACTGCGATGTATAGTGTCGTCGTCTTGCGCGAGCATAACGCCCTGCCGCCACGCAAACGCAGGGAGATTATCGCTTTGCGCGATCGATATGAGCAGAACTACCGTGAGTGCATTCAGCAGGGTATCGAGCAGGGCATTTTCAAGCCGACCGATGTCAAGATGGCTTCGTATGTGATTCTGGGTGCGCTGAACTGGATTCCCAGTTGGTACAACCCACGCGGGAGCCTCAGCAAGGAGGAGATCGGACGCCTTTTCGCAGATCAGCTGGTGCGCGGGCTTCTGCCAACCGATTTAGAAACACCGAGAGACTGAGAGGCAATCAAAGGTCGACCAGCTTCATGTGCTGTACGGCAGTGCAGGGGTTCTGCAGTCGACCTCTGTGCCTGCAGGATGGAACTATATGTGGGATGTGCCGTGTGATGCGATTCCGCATAACCTACGCTTTGAAGCGAATACGCCTGCCGATCGGATTATACCAGGCGGCGCACGCACTTTCCGTTTCGAAATGACCGAGAACCCGGTGGCGCAAGCCCCGGCCTTCAGGCCTGGGGATAAGCCGCCGGGAGGCCTCTTAATTATACGGCGCCGTGTGGCATAATTCAACTATGCGACCACGGTGGGAGGTGCGCCGCTTGCCGTTATCAAGCAGTACATCGAAAACCAAAAATCGGTATGAGGTGCGGCGGCTGCGCTTGGCCCCCACTCCACAACTCGATGATTTGGCGCGCGCGGCAGGCGAACTGTATTCCGCTGTGGTCGTAGATTTTTGGCGTACCGTTCGCAAACGAGGCATCTGGCTCAAGCCGTCGTCGATGATGCGGTGGCATCAGTCCGATCAGTTACATGCCCACAGCGCGGATGCGGTGGTGCAAAGTTTCTACGCCGCCCTCAAATCCTGGCGCAAGCGCCGGAAGACAGATCCGCAGGCCAAACCGCCATACCGCCGGCGGCGCTACTTTCGAGTCCAGTGGAAATCGTCCGCGATCCGGATCCGGGAAGGAAGGCTCATTCTCTCCAACGGGCGCGGGAATGCTCCGCTGGTCGTGCCGTGGCCTTGGGGAGCTCCTGTTTTGGTCGAACTGGGTTGGACGGGCACGACCTATGAACTGCGGGCTGTGTACTCCCCCCCTGTGGTAGAACCTGTTACGGAGGGAGGCACAGCCGGAGCGGACCTGGGCGAGGTTCATCTGGCCGTGGTTCACGACGGCGAGCGGACGACGATTTACAACGGGCGGGAACTTCGGGCCAAACGGCAGTATCAGAACAAACTCAAGGCCCGCCTCGCCGCGAAGCAGTCGCGGATGCGGAAAGGGTCCTGCCGCTGGCGCAAGCTCCAACGAAGCAAGCAAAAACAGTTACGAAAACTTGATCGTCAAATCTGGGACATCCTGCACAAGCAGACCACCGCTTTGGTCTCCACGCTCCACGAGAGAGGCGTGCAGACGGTGGTGATTGGCGATGTGCGGGATTTGCGGAAGCGGGTGGATTACGGGACTGCGGCTAACCAGCGGATTCACCAGATGGTTGCTGGGCAGGTTCGTTGGATGATCACCTACAAAGCCGAACGGCTTGGGATGCGAGTGGTTCTCAAGGATGAGGCGTACACCTCCCAGGAATGCCCGCGATGCGGGAGTCGGCACAAGCCCCGAGGGCGTCAGTATACCTGTTTGGTCTGCGGGTTCCGTTTTCACCGAGATGGCGTCGGGGCGGTCAACATCCGGTGCAAGTATCTGGTCCAAGGCCCAGTAGTTGGGGCGATGGCGTCCCCCACGGGTGTGCGGTGGCATCCGCACCTGCGCACCCGCGTAGCTCGCGATAAGCGAGAAAGAATCCCCGCCCTTTAGGGCTGGGGAGAACGTCAATACCAAGACCCCTGTGGAGGATTTTTACATTCAGTTTCGGGTGGTCAACGGCTCCCAGTGTGACGCCCTCCCCTCCATCAATTGAGTGGCATCCTTATTCCGGATGCACTCAGGGCTTTCTCCCTGCGCTCCGGCCGCAAAACGGTTGTCAATGCTGTGTACTGTGTAGCGAGGAGGTCCGTGTATCCCCCCAATTCATTGGGGGGATTACAGCCCCCTCGCGCGCCCCCGTTTTTATAAGGGGGCGTAGGGCGATATGGAACGCCCTCTCCCCTTTAGCAGGGGAGAGGGTAGAGGTTAAACACGATTAGTGCGTTTTCCATTTGATGGTGCACCCGATGGGGGGTGTCTGTGAATGATGGGGGAGTTCGTTATTTAGCAGGGCGATGATGGCGTCGCGCACATACTCGGTACGCACCTGATCGGGATGTTCCCAGTTATCATCGAAGCGTCCGTGATATTTGAGGTCGCGCTCTTCGTCGAACACAAAGAATTCAGGTGTGCGCGATGCGTTATAAGCATGAGCGACCTGTTGAGTCTCGTCAAATAGGTAGGGAAACGGATAGCCCTTCTCTTCTGCTCGCCGTTTCATATTTTCGAAGCTGTCCTCAGGGTACTGCACGGGGTCGTTCGAGTTGATGGCAACGAACGCCACCTTATCGGCGAACTCTTTGGCAAGACGGATGACCCGATCTTCGTAGGCTTTCACATAGGGACAGTGATTGCACCAGAAGAAGAGCACCAGCACAGGCTTGTCTGCGAAGTCCTTGAGCGAGTATGTCTTCCCGTCCACGCCCTTCAGTTCGAAGTCGATAGCCGATTGACCGATATTCATTGTGTACCACCTCCTTGATAAGATTGCCGGATTGCCTCTTTGAGCATGGTGAGTGAAGGGAGCGGGGAGAGGCGCCCGTCTTCGTGAATGAAGGTTCTGCAGGTCAGGCGGTAAGGGAGGTCGGGCTGGGGCTGGATCTCGATTCCGTTAATGCGGATGGTCGGAGAGCCGATAAACTGGTGGGCTTGCGCCTGCTCCTGTGTGTCGATGCGAATGATCTCAATCTCTGCATGACACCCTTCCTCCGCTAACGCCTTCTGGATGAGCTCCAGGGCGCGTTCATGCGAAGGGCACTCCGGATAGTAGAGGAGTTGAACGCGCATCGCATACCTCCCAAAAGATTATACCGCAAATCTGCAGGGGAGGTTCCTTATTTTTCGGTTCGTGTGGTGCCAGAGCCTATTCTTCGATGCCCCACTCAGGCACAATCGTTTGGGAAATACCCAGATGTTGCAACACGCGCGCGATGACGGTATCCACAACTGCCTCCACCGTTTCAGGACGGTTATAAAAGGAAGGGATCGCAGGCAGGATTGTAGCCCCCGCCTCGCACGCTTGAACCATGTTGCGCAGGTGGACCAGATTGAACGGCGTCTCGCGCACCACAAGGATGAGGGGACGGCGCTCCTTAAGACACACATCAGCGCTACGGATCATCAGATCGTCCGAGATGCCCTGAGCGATCCGCCCCAGCGTGCCCATCGAGCAAGGAATAATGACCATCCCATCGTGCCGAAAACTGCCACTGGCAGGCGGGGAGAAATAATCGCGCGGTTGAAGGATATGCAAGCCCACAAAAGGGACACCCAGCAGCCGTTCGGCACTCAAAGTCTCGCACGAGACCTCCATGTTTAGCTCGGTCTGGAACACCTGAATCGCTTGCTCAGTGGCAATTAGATAGATCTCCGAGAAATGCGCGACAGCCTGAAGCAGAAATCGGATTGCGTAAATCCCGCCGCTCGCCCCAGTAACGCCGACAACCAATCGCCCTGTGCGTATCATCCTATGTAGAGTGTACCCTTGCAGAAGGGGGTGCATCTGTGTTCCGTATCACAATCGCTTTTGCGCCAGCAGGAAGTCGCGTGACCTCCTCCCCCCTCTAAAGAGGGGGGCTTCCCCCTTCACCGACGAGGCTTATGCGGACGTATGGATTGCTCCCCACCGTCCGCACAGCGGCCCTCGTCTCCAGGGGCGTTACTTCGGGTAGGATAAGTCGGCGGGTTTCGTA
>PSLB01000205.1:0-2044 GCA_040289385.1 Armatimonadota bacterium | reverse complement strand
GCGAGGGGGGTCCGTGTATCCCCCCAATGAATTGAGGGGGATTACAGCCCCCTCGCACTCCCCCAATTTCTCTAACCTCTGCATAAAGCATCGGCGATTCGCACGGCACGCACGGAGGCTTGGACATCGTGCACGCGTACAATATCAGCTCCCCAAGCCACGCTGAGTGCCACCGTCGCCACAGAGCCTTCTAAGCGTTCCTCAGTAGGGAGTCCGCCCAAGAGGTGTCCAATAAACGACTTGCGCGAGGTACCGATTAGCACGGGATAGCCGAGCGACTTGATATCTGGAAGGTGGCGCAGGAGTGTGAGATTGTGCGCCACGGTTTTTCCAAAGCCGATACCGGGGTCCACCCAGATGTGGTCATGGGGGATTCCTGCACTGAGGGCGCGCTCGATATGCGCGTGAAGGGTTGCACGCACCTCCGCAACGACATCGTGGTAGGTGGGATTGACCTGCATGGTGCGGGGTGTGCCTTGGATATGCATGAGCACCACGCCTGCGCCTGCTGTGGCAACGACTTCGGGCATAGCGGGGTCGAACTGCATGCCGCTGATGTCGTTCACGATGCATGCCCCTGCCTGCAACGCCTGCCGTGCTACCTCGCTTTTGGTGGTATCGACAGAGATCGGGATGGTGTACCGTTGGGCGAGCGCTTCGATGAACGGCACCACGCGACGCAACTCTTCCTCGGTGGGCACGGGCTGGGCACCGGGTCGGGTCGACTCTCCGCCGACATCGATCAGATCGGCGCCCTCAGCGATCATCTGCTCGGCGCGTGCAAGGGCTTGCTCGAGGGCGGTATAGCGCCCGCCATCGTAGAAGCTGTCGGGCGTGATGTTGAGGATGCCCATTACTAGGGTGCGTTTGCCGATATGGCTGTTCAAGGCTTTCAGCGTTTCAGCAATAGGGCGCATAGCGGCGTTTGTTGGGTAAGGTGGTGCGGACGGTTTCAGGTAGCTCCTCGAGGATCGCCTCGCCCACTGGACTAAAGCGGAAGCCTCGCTCCCGAACTGCTTCAACGGGATTCTGGAGGAATCGCACGCGAAACTCGCTATCGTCCAATATGAGGTACAGAAGCAAATCCAACTGCTCGCGGTCGAGCCGTTCCAGCTCGGTGCGTGCGAAGATCAGCACTTCCAGCGAGTTGATACCGCTATCGAACACGAGCCATCGGTAGTCCTCGGCGGCTTCAGCCGAGCGTCCTAAGCGTTGAAGCAATCGGGCGCGCCGCATTCGGTAACGCGGGGAGAAGGGCTGAAGGCGCACCAGCTGGTTGGCAATCGCTAAGGCGCGCGCGTAATCTCGCTTGCCGACATAGGCTTCCAATAGGTTCTCCAATGGGATAGGGTGGTCGGGCGAGTCGTGAAGCCAGCTTTGGCACTCGGCAATAGCTTCCTCGTACTGCCCGCCATTGAGGAGCGCTTCGACCAGCTGTTCGCGGATCGGCTCCGAGTGGGGCGCTATGTCATGGGCGTGCCGAAGTGCCCAGATCGCCTGGTTCCAATCGGCAATTCGCGAGTAGAGGTCTGCTAAGCGGAGGTAGCCCTCCAGCGAGGCGTGTCCCCGGCGGATTGCCTTGTGCAGAAGCCGAATGGCGTCCTTCACCCGACCCTGACGTGCATACTGCTCCGCCCGTTCCATTAGACCTGATTTCATACACCTTATCTCCATTTCGCCAGAAACGATGCCCCTACATGATAGCACAGCTACCGCTCTGGCGACAATCCGATTCATACGGTATTTTCGATGACCACCGCACGATTCCTGCAAGATCCGCCAATTCCAGCAATTGCTCGGGGCGGTCAGTGCTGTCGGGGTAGGCTGCGACTCCGATACTGAGCGTGATGGCAGTTTCGGGCTGACCGCTGGTGGTAGCGAACTGCGCTTGGGCGATCGCTTGACGCAGGCGTTCTCTGGCTATGCGCGCGCCGTTGCCGAGAACATAGAAACCTGTTCCCAACACCCGCCCAGGCGGGAGCACCAGTCTTGCGCGCTGCCGGCTTCCCGCTTGGACCGCCGGCACCGGGGCCGGTCTTACGTC
>PSLB01000204.1:0-2101 GCA_040289385.1 Armatimonadota bacterium | reverse complement strand
CTGTGGGCATGTAACTGATCGGACTGATGCCACCGCATCATCGACGACGGCTTGAGCCAGATGCCTCGTTTGCGGACGGTACGCCAAAAGGACACGACGGTTCGGGAATATAGGTCCCCCGCCGCCCGTGCTAGGGCATCCAGCTGTGGGGTAGGGTCCAGGTGGAGTCGTCGCACCTCATACGTGTTTTTGGTTTTCGATGTACTGTTTGATGACTCCATGAGACTATTATACACCACGAATGTATCTAATTGAGAGTGCAAGGTTTGGCCGCCTTATCCCCAGGGCTGAAGCCCGGGGCTTGCGGCGGCCGGGTTTTGGTCAAAGCCGGCGATATCAAGGTCTTCCAACACACAGGCGAACGGTAAATTGGTCAATATCCCCCTCTCCTCGAATGGGAGAGGGGGATTTTCCCCTGTTAAGGGTCACATTTCTGAGTTCAAAGAAAGGGGGGGCTTCGGGTATTTTTACCCGGCACCCCACAAACAGCAACTCCTACATCTCAAGAAAACATGCGCCCACGCACGGTACAAAAACGAGTACGCTCGCAACAGGTTAGAACTGTGCTGAGCGGTTTCACTTTGTGCGCGGCGCTTCGTACAGCGCAAAGGCGTTATGGTTATGAATCGACTCGATCGATTCACACTCCACCCGAAACCAGCAGAATTCCTCACGCCCCTGAAGCCGAAGCACCAATTCACGCACCACATCCTCCACAAAGCGCGGTGTCTCGTATGAACGCTCGGTCACATACTTCTCATCAGGACGCTTGAGAATGGGATAGACCAACGCACTCACCGAATCGCGCACGAGGGGCAAGTAGGCATCGGGCAACCGCGGATGGCGATCTTTTGTGCGTAGCCACAGGCGCACGATCGCGCGCTGATTGTGTGCCCCATAGTCCGAAATCTCTTTGCTACACGGGCAGAGCGTCATCGCAGGAAAGGCGAAGTAGCTCTCTGCCGACGAGGCTCCGTTGTTCAATCCACACTCCCAAGCGACTTCCACATCCAGCAAGCCTTCACTCTGAGTTGCTGGGGCGTGAACCTTGAGGAAATACGGAAACTGGAGTTTGAGATGCGCGCGTCGGCTCTGAAGCCACTCCTGGGTCAACTGGAGGAGAGAACGCACCCCTTCGGGCGATTGCACCGTGCTGGACCATTCATACAGCACGGAGACCAGTCGGCTCATGTGGGTGCCGCGCTGATCCGCCTCGATATCGACGCTCAAATCGGCAAGCGCCACTACAACCTGCTCTACCTGATCCGCCCCCAGAATCCGAATCGGCAGTCGCAACCCCCGTATCCCAACCGCATGGAGCGCTACCCCACGACGATCCGGTTCACTCGCCACATCGGGCAAATGAGAAACGACTTTTTTCATACCCGATTATGATACCCCAGCGGGTATGCTATCAGCCGATGTGGGTGAAGTACGGCATCGTTTTAGGGAAAGGGGGGTATCATCATGGTATGAATCGGACGGTCGGAGAGCATATCCAGACACAGTTTCGCCAACCCACCAGAGCGCATTTTGCAAAGAGTGATGGTCGTATCCTCGTTTTCGTACAGTTCGCCGCGCGCATCGCGATAGTGGTGCCCGCTCCCCGCACAGCAGACCGCCACCACGCGGTTGCCCGGCATCCATTCCAGCACCGGACCGATACTGTGTGTGGGGTAGGTGTTGCCGTTGATGCCTGTCTACCACTTGCGTCGCCACGGGGTCAGCTCGTTGAGCTCCTTTAACTCGTGGATGTACTCGCCCTCGGCGTAATACGTTGGGCCGAAGAGCCCCTGCCGTACCATCTCTTTGACCAACACGATCGGTTTGGCGTAGATGTAGTTCTCCGCCATCATGTACACCGCTTGGCTCTCGGCGACCGCACGCACCAGCTGTTGGCACTCTTCCACCGAGACAGCGGCAGGCACTTCGCTCAGCACGTGGATGTTGCGTTGCAGGGCAGAGAAGGATTGCGGAGCGTGCAAGGGCATTGGCGTGGCGATGATGACGGCATTAATGGCTCCGCTGTCCAGCATCTGCTCATAGTCCGTGTAAAATCTCTTTGCGCCTAATTGCTCTGCCGCTCGCTGGGCGCGTGCGG
>PSLB01000203.1:0-2146 GCA_040289385.1 Armatimonadota bacterium | reverse complement strand
CCGTTTCGGGCTTCTGCGTAGGAAGTCAGCTTTCACCTCCTGTGGGGAGATATTCGCTACAGGCGTGGCGATTCCTGCACCTCAATACAGAAACACCGCACTCCTTGTTAGAGCCATTGGCTCGGGCACAGTCGAGATGGCTTCTAAACAGGGCAGGGTATAATTTCCCGCAAGGATGAACCCCATCGTCGAGACCAACTGTAATGGGTCTGCGGTAGCTATCCTGAACCAGTTGCCTGAAGCCGTGCCGATGCTCGCCTTAGGGCAGACTGTTTTCTGGGATGAACCGATGAAGGCGAGCCTCCTGCCCCTTTTACAAGCCTGTCAATCCTCCCGACCGTTTCTGTTTGGGGTTCATGATACCGACTACTTTGGGCGGGTGCACACGCGTGCCATTCCCACCGAGGCCGCTATCGCAGAGGGGTTTGCCATGCTCCCTCATAACGATGGGACGACGCGTGCCTTGTGGGCATCTGCAGGAGAGATCTCAGCACTGTTTGGATGTGAGATCTTTCCGACCCGTGAGCAGTTCCGTCGAGCAGGCGTTTCACTGGAGCGTCTCGGTCGCAATTTCCTCCAAGGCTATCAAGCCTTTGTCGACCAGCTCACCGAGGCGTGGGGATGGCGCGGACTGGTGATAACAGACCCCCACCCCCTACCCGTCGCCGAAGTGCCTGTGGCACGAGTCGTGCCTGCTCTCGAAGTGCTGATAAGGTGGGGGCTTGAGCAAACGCTGGAACGACTTGCTGACCCTGACCAGCAGCGTTCTGCCCAAAAGCGAGCGGTTCAGCTTCTGGAGGCTCTCCATCAGCGTGCCCGCGCGATGCCCAACGGCAACCTTGCCGACCTTTATCGCTATCTCTATCCCGACTTCTTACGCGCCTTGATAGGCGACATTCCCGAGACCGTTGGCTTCACGCGCACCTCTGAGCTACTGCGCTTCAACGGGCAAACGGCTCATTGGCTCCGCTTCCGTCTCGTCTCGCTGTTTCTGAACCCTGAAACACGCTCCCTCTGTGAAGCAGCTTACAACGCCTGTGTTGCTGGTTCTGAGACCTATACCCTGACCCACTTTGGGGAAGGCGCGCTGCCCTTTGACCTCCTCATTCCTCAGCGCGGGCGGGGCACGCTTCTAATTACCGAGCGATACCTTACTATTCTCACTCCTGAGCCGATTGTTCTGTGCTTGGCGGAGCCGATTCACTCCGCTGAGAGCCTCGCTCAGATAGTGGAGCACCATTTTGGCACGCAGTGCGTGTTGGTGGGCAAGGCAATTACACTGATCAGCATGCTGGCTCATGAGTTTGTATTTGTGTTCAACGCCCGGGGCTCGCCCTACCTCAAGCGTACCGTAGCGATGAACCGCCATCTGGCTCAGGCAGGGATTGCGCTCCCACTCCACCCGCTTATTAGGGTGCAATATCCCACTTGGGACTCTCTGTGTTCGGTGAAGTGCATCCCTCTGCGCCTTCCAAGCCATCTGGCAGACGCCTTCGGTCAACAGGAGATTTGCTCCCACGAATTTGCCCGACGCTGGCGCCAAGTGGTGCAAGAACAGCAGGCTCTGCTGAACACTCTCGCCTCACTGAAGCGCCCACGTGACCTGATGCGCTTCTTAGCCGACCACGAAGGCGCACACTGGGCGTCTACTCTGCAAGAGTACGAAGCGGTTCAAGCCCAACTCAAAGCAATTGGTGCGCAGGCGGAACAGCTTCGCCAGCAAGCCCATCAGCTCCACAACAAACGGCGCCAGTTCAAGCAGGAATGCTCAAAAAAACCTGCACTCGCTCGCACACTCTACGAAATCAAAATGCAAATCCGTGCCATCAATCGCCAACGGCTCGAGATCGGGCGCACTGCCGAAGCGCAACGCCTGCGCCGGCACGCCCATTCCATCGAAGATAAAGCGGAAATGACCCGTGCCCAACTGGCGCGCCGTGCCATCCTAACCGCCGAAGGGCTGTCCTACACCAACGCGCGCCCTGCCAGCTGGTGGTTCCGTGTGGTCGCCCCCGAATGGTTCCGCGCCTGTGCCCAGCACGTCCAAATCACCACCGAACCACTGATATGAGTGGTATCATCTCCTCAGAACCTTGACAAGCAAGAGTTCAGGAGGTTCTGCCAGCGAATCGCCTAGCAGGTAAAA
>PSLB01000202.1:0-2155 GCA_040289385.1 Armatimonadota bacterium | reverse complement strand
GCTTATCGAGTTGTTGGTCGTTATTGCGATCATCGCCATTCTGGCGGCGATCTTGTTCCCAGTGTTTGCGCAGGCACGCGAGAAGGGGCGCCAATCGACCTGTGCTTCGAATATGAACCAGTTAGCGAAAGCTGTACACATGTACGCGACGGACCACGAGACAACTTTGCCAATGAACCGCCTCGTGTTAGGTCCTGGTGGTGGGGGGCTTCCCGACGCCCAGCGCCGTACATGGGCGTTTCTTATCCAGCCATATCTGAAGAACAAGGATGTGTTCTTCTGTCCGAGTGCGCCGAAACCACCGCTGGAGGTCGATCTAAGTAACTGGGCTCATCGGGGTTGGTTAGCTATCGGTTACAACACGCACATTGGGGGTTGGTACTGGATCGGTGGAGATCTGCCTTCTGGCGAGCACACGCTTATGGTGCCGAATTTGGCGATGATTCGCGAGGCGTCCCAGTTTGTTATGCTTGCGGAGACAGCGAACGGTCCGTCACCTCAGCAAGGTGGCAACTGTTTCGGCTTTTCTGCCGATAACAACTCGTATGGAGGCTGTGAAGGCACACCGCAGTTCCGTCAGGTCATTACTGGGTTATCGCGGAGCGGTACAGCGGGCTATGCTCCGATCGTGTCTCGGCATAGCGGCGGGTTGAACTTGGCGCTCATGGACGGCCATGTCAAGTGGTTCCGACTGGAGGCGGTTATTCCCAACCCGCGCCTGTTCCCTCCTGCAGGGCGATGTTATGACAACGAGGAGTACCGCGACTTCAATGACGCAAATCTGCGGTGGCTCATCTGGAATCGGTGCTTATAGGAGGCGAACATGCAAGCAATGCATGAAAAGCCTGCTTTGGCAATCGGGCTGTTTATCCTGGCTCTCGTGCTCCTGTTTCTGAGCTGGTTCCTCTTCATGCGTCCTACTCAGCCCAATGTAGAGCCGACCCAGCCCCCGCAAACCGCCCCAAATCCCGGGGGGCAAGGGCAATTGCTCTAAACCCAACAAAGGAGGTCTGATGATGCAACGCAAAGCCTTTACGTTGATCGAGCTATTGGTTGTGATCGCGATTATCGCTATTTTGGCGGCGATATTGTTTCCGGTGTTTGCGAGCGCGCGTGCCACCGCGGTACGCACAAGCTGCTTGAATAACCTCAAACAGATTGCGCTTGGTGCCTTGATGTATTGTCATGACTATGACGAGCATATGCCGATGGGCATCAATGTTCCATCTGGACCGAGCGAGCCTCGGAATCCGAACCAACCGGCGGTGATGCGCAATGCATGGGTGCGCACGACTGCTTGCTGGATTAATCCCACGGGGCGTGCCTGCACCACATCAGGCAACAATATCCAGCAGCTGCGCTACCTTCCGATTGGGCAGATCTTTGGCAACGCACCACCCACACCTGTAGGGCAACCACAGTATCCGTTCTTCTTCTATCGAATGGTGGATCCTTACATCAAGAGCAGTACTTCAGGCTCAGCCATGCAAGAGCGAACCCAATTCGGATTGTGGTACTGCCCTGCTGACTCCACCTCTGTGGTTGGTTATGGCAGTGAGACCAGCCTGTTTGAACTCACGGGATTACGCCACTATCAGATCTTTGGGCACGACTATCTCTACAACACTTGGCTCATCTACACCTATTCAGACCCCCTACGAGGCGGCACCTGGACCCAGTGGGTTCTGCATCCGAAGACGCTGGCAGTGGTGGCGCGTCCTACAGATATTATCCTCTCATTCGATGCCTTTGCCATGTGGCACGGCGAGTCCAAAGCACCGAACGGGGGACCGATTCCCGATAACTGGAATGTGGCTTTCGTGGACGGTCACGCAAAGAACATCCCCCACGCGGTGTTTATGGATCAGCATCCCCAGGCAGGAGTTGGAGGCGCAGGACGTACTATACGCCTGAACCAAGACCCTGCCGCAGACAACCCCAACATGTAGCAAACTCACTGTTGTGATTGTTTGATCGATCAGAATGGCTTTCCTCCCCCAAGATGGGGGAGGAAAGCCATTGTTTTTTTTTCACTAAGTCTGCCGCCCGGAAGCCCCCGCCTTCAGGCGCGGGGAGGAAGGGCGGCCTCCCTCCTTCCATGGCACCCACGGAGCGATCTGTGATATCATAGGGAGCGGCCTGCAACGCTATCGCC
>PSLB01000017.1:0-22794 GCA_040289385.1 Armatimonadota bacterium | reverse complement strand
ATCACCGTTGTGGCAAGATTGGAAACGATCCGGAAAACTGCCAATTTAAAGGTGGATGTAGACCCGAAAGTGGGAAGCACCTGGACCCGACAGAACTCAGGGACTGAGGAGCCTCTCTTTGGTGTCACCTACGGCAATGGTCTTTTTGTAGCTGTAGGTGATGGGGGCATTCTCATAACTTCCCCAAACGGTGTGAACTGGACTGGACAGAGATCAGGAACACATAACACTCTCCTTGGTGTCACTTACGGCAATGGCCTCTTCGTAGCTGTAGGTGGAGGGGGTATCATCCTGATCTCCTCAGACGGTGTGAACTGGAGAGAAGCAAACTCGGCTACGGAAAATGACCTCTTTAAGGTTACCTACAGTAATGGCCTCTTCGTAGCCGTAGGGGAGTTCGGGACTATCGTTACCTCATCAGACGGCCTCAACTGGATCTACAGAGGTTCCTTCATGAGAGAGGGCAATCTCTCTCATGTTACCTACGGCAACGGCACCTTCGTAGCTGTAGGTTCTAGAGGAACCATCCTGACTTCACCAGATGGTGTGAACTGGACTAGTCAGAACTCACCAACAACAAACAGTCTTCTTGGTGTCACCTACAACAACGGCACCTTCGTAGCTGTAGGTGGATTGGGAACCCTTCTGACTTCTAGGGATGGTGTTAACTGGACTAGGCAGAACTCAGGAGTTCAAGCCCATCTCGATAGTGTCACCTACGGCGACAACGGCGTTTGGGTAGTTGTAGGTGACCAGGATGACTTTAGTTCTGTCATCCTGACCTCGTTAGACACCATAACCTGGAAAAGAAGGGAAACAGGCACGAGGAATCGCCTTCGGGATGTAACCTACGGCAAAGGAATCTTCGTGGTTGTAGGTCAAGGAGGAACCATCTTTACTTCCCCCTAGTGAGAAACCCGAAAGCCTGGGTCGAAGAACAAGACCCAGGCTTTTTTAGTGATATTCATTGGCTATTCACATCGGTGGCTATTCACATCGGTACGAAAAGTTTCCAGATACTAATATCTCGACTTTGTTCTACATACACTTAGGGCGGTAGGTAGGAGTTCACCCGAGCGAGGCTATCGAATGACACTCTCGGCGATCTTGGGTTTCCCCAACTGTTAACCTCTACTGCCAACGACAAGGTGATATAGAGATAACGGTGGTTGCTTATAATCTATCAGCGTGGCCCTTGTGGCTGCCGTCGCCGGGAGTGGACCGGAGACTCGAAACGCCCGCGGACGGGACGGAAGACCGGCCATGGCGCCGGCGGTCCAAGCGGGAAGCCGGCAGCGCGCAAGACTGGTGCCCCCGCCTGGGTGGGTGTTGGGAACAGGTTTCTATGTTCTCGGCAACGGGCATTAGCCCGTGCCCCAGAATCGGCGGTCGATGCTGCGGTACTGCACGGCTTCGGCAATGTGAGGGAGTTGGATATGGGGCTCATTCTCCAGGTCGGCGATGGTACGGGCGATTTTGACGATGCGATCGAAAGCGCGTGCGCTCAGCCCCAGCCGCTGCACGGCGGTTCGCAGGTAGGCGCGTGCCTCCTCAGCGAGCGGGCAAAACGCACGCACCATCTTGCTGGTCATCTGCGCATTACAGACCAGCCCATGCGGCTGAAGGCGTTCTAATTGGCGCAAGCGTGCCTGCACCACCCGCTCTCGAATCTGTGCTGAAGACTCGCCCATTTCGAGGTTCAAAAGCTCGTCCTGACGCAGACGGGGTACCTCCAGATGGATATCGATGCGATCCAGAAGCGGACCCGAAATCCGTTGGAGATATTTGCGGATGGCAGTCTGGTTGCAATTGCAGGTCTGTTGAGGGTCGCCGTGAAACCCGCAGGGACACGGGTTCATCGCAGCGACCAGCATACAGCGTGCTGGGAACTCCACCGCTGCGTGCACGCGCGAGACCGAGACCACGCCGTCTTCCAGCGGTTGGCGCATCGCTTCGAGAACATCGCGCTTGAATTCCGGGAGTTCGTCCAGAAACAGCACGCCGTTGTGTGCTAACGAGATTTCTCCGGGGCGGGGCACACTTCCCCCACCGACGAGCGCCGCATAGGAGGTGGTGTGATGCGGCGAGCGGAAGGGGCGCGCCGTCATGAGCCCCGTGCGCGGGGGGAGCATGCCTGCGGCGCTGTAGAGCCGTGTGGTTTGCAGGGCTTCCTCCAAAGTCATAGGGGGCAGGATGGTCGGGAGCCGTCGTGCCAGCATTGTTTTGCCAGAACCAGGCGGACCGATCATGAGAATGTTATGACCGCCTGCGGCGGCAATTTCCAACGCGCGCTTGGCTTGTTCCTGCCCCTTGATCTCGGCGAAGTCCACTTCGTAGGCAACGGGCTGGCTCAGAAGGGCGTTCCCATCGACTCGAACAGGGGTGCGTTGGCGCGGATTGGTGAAATAGTCCACCCCATCCAACAGGCTGGTGACACCGATCACCTCTACCACGCCCACCACTGCCGCCTCTTCGGCGTTGGCGTGGGGGACAACCATCACCCGCTTGCCCGAATCGCGCGCATGCATCGCTATGGAAAGCACGCCGTTGACAGGGCGGACGCTCCCATCTAATGACAGTTCCCCGATTACCAGCACACCCTCCAGCGATTCCATGGGAATCTGCCCGGAGACCGCCAGAATCCCCACTGCCATCGGCAGGTCGTACGCAGGTCCCTCCTTGCGCACATCTGCTGGTGCAAGGTTAACGGTCAGCCGACTGAGCGGAAAGTAGAGACCGCTGTTGCGAATAGCGGTGCGCACGCGCTCGCGCGACTCTTGCACGGCGGTGTCGGGTAGCCCCACAATCGTCCAGTTGGGCGTTCCCGGCTGGAGATCGATTTCTACATGAACTGTGAATGCCTCGATGCCATGCAGTGCGGCGCTATCTACTTTTGTGAGCATAGAACCTCCCCACATAAGAAGTTCGCTTAGAAGTGGGGGGCTCCTGCTTTCAGTCCTCGTCTACGGGCGAGAAGTAGATGACCGTTACCAAATCGTCAGGGGAGATTGGGCGGTCGTAAATCCGTTCCAACAAGGCGATGATATCCTCGATGGAACGGAACTCGGGGTTCTCGCGTTCGATATCACGGGGACTGAGGTCGGAGATGGGCTTGACCTCCACGCGATCCAAGATAGCCGTGAAAAGACGACGTCGCCTGCCGAATCGCGGTCCGACCGTAATCCAGACAATCTGTCCCGCCGAATACTTGCGCGATTTGTCGCCTAAACGGATTGTGGCTGTTTTGCGAAGGCTGCGTAGCATGTCTTCGTACAGTTCCGTGTAGAAGTTCAGTGCAAACATACCGTTCATCCCTCTCGGATTATGCCATATTTCTGTTTCGTCATACACTTCGTAATTCCTGCTATGGTATTTTGGGCTCTATTGCTCAGAGGGGGTTTCTGCGGTAGACTCCTCTACTGCCTCTTCGCCTTTAGGTGGGGTTATCGTCACAACCGTCGCATCGGGATCCTCCAACACCTGCACGCCAGGGGGAAGGGTTAGGTCGCGCACATGGATGGAGTCGTGGAAGTTGACCAATCTACTGATGTCGACAACAATGGTCTCGGGTAGGTCTTTAGGGAGACAGCGGACAGTTAATGATTCGAGGGGATGGACAAGGGTGCCTCCCGACTTGACTGCGTCCGACTCGCCCGTGAAGGTTATGGGGATGGTCGCTTCGATGGGTTCGTCCATCGGCATGGCCCAGAGGCTCACATGGCGGATGCGGGTGGTGATCGGCTCGCGATCGACCGCGCGCAGGAGCGTTGTGAAGCGGGTGCCGTTCAGCTCGACCTCGATGAGATGACTTGTGCCTGCGAGGCGCACGACATGGTTTAGCGTGCGTTCGTGAAACTGCACAGGGTACGATTCGCCACGCGAGGTGAACACGACGCCGGGCACCCAGCCCTGCCGTCGGAGTTTGCGCGCTTTCTTCCCCGTTAAAGTGCGTGTTTCTGCCTGCAGTAAAAAGTTTTGACCCATGACTTGGTACCTCCTTCGAAGGGTTCGGAAAAAGCGTCGTTCCGCCGGTGGTCAACTACCCCATAGCTAAAGCTAGGGGCTCGCGCCTAACCCGCTTGCGCGGGCTGGCACGATAGGCCGGTTGACAACGGCCCACCAGCGGCAGACATGCCACCGCTGGCAAGACGACAAACCACCCCTCTCCAGCACCGTTGCCGGTAAGCCGTTTACCACGCGGGTGCCTTGTCCGTGGGCGGGGCCGTCTCAATACGCCAAGAGTTTTACCTACCAGGCGATTCACTGGCAGAACCTCCTGAACTCTTGCTTGTCAAGGTTCTGAGGAGATGATACCACACGAGAGGATTCAAGGCGGCGCTCCTCCCCAGGCCTAAAGGCCGGGGTCTCCGCGCCGCAGTACATGGATGATACCAGCACGTCGGTACCCCAGCAGGTTTCGCCATCTACATCAAGCCAGCACGACGCAGGAAATCGAACAGTTGCGGATACTTCTCTATCTCCGAACGCATGCTGTTGAGCTGCGGCGCAATCATCGATTGCGCCATCGGGTTGCCTGCGACGCGACGAATTTGGCGGATCATCTGCTGGCGAACCGCGTTGGGCACAAACTCATTGAATGAGCCTGCCAGCGTCGGCTCGATAGCCACCTTCCACTGGTTCTCCACCTTACGCAGGACATAGGTCGGGTTCATCGTGACCTCGCCGTTCGGGGTTGTGACCTTAAGCGTCACCTGAGCGCGAGCGGTCTCCCCCTCCACCTTAATGTTCTTAATCTCATACGACTGCGTCTGCCCTATATCAGCATTCTTATAGCCTGGAAAGACGAGGGACACGGGATCAAAAAACCGATTGCCCATCACTGTCGAAGCCGTCGTGAATAGCCCGATAATCGTCCCGCTGGGGTCGGTAAAGCGTCCGACACGCTCACTGTCGTTCGCTTTCGCCACGGCAAAAAACTGGTTCAAGGCGTACTGAGGCGACCTCGTGTAGACCAAAAAGTACCATGCGCCGACCCCAATCACCGCTACAAGGAGCAGCGCCGCTAAAACTCCCAGCACTCGTGCCTGTTGCCTTCGTCGCATATGATTCACCTCACCTTTGAGATTCGTCCTCCCCGCCGATGTTCCTGCAGAATGGTGTATAATTTGCCCGCACGGAGATCCCACCTATGCAAAGACGCGGATTTACGCCGATTGAACTCTTAGTGGTGATTGCGATTATTGCGATTCTCGCAGCGATTCTGTTCCCTGTGTTTGCGCAGGCACGCAACAAGGCGCGACAAACCGCTTGCGTCAGCAGCATTCGTCAGTGCTGGTTGAGCGTAACGATGTACCGTACCGACTAAGACAACTTCTACCCCTACGGCATCGATGTGGACCCGACACGCCCTATCACCGATTGTACCCGCTGGAACCTAAACCAGGTGCTGTTTACATGGGAAGGTCCCTATAACTTGAGCAGTCAGGGCATCGGGTGCCTGATGGCAGGCTCAGCGTTTCCTAACGAACTACCGACTCCTAACGGCATGCGTCCTGTGTTGATCCCCTATCTCAAGGATAATAATGTCATCTACTGACCGAATGTGCCCAAGTGCTGGAAGGAGGGCAACTGCCCCAACCCGTTTGGAACAAATGGAACCTTCTTTAATCCAGCGCGCACACGCGGACGCTCCAGCTACTACTATCCGAACCGCGATCGAGGGGCGTTCCTCTTTACAGGATCCTCCCCAACTGAGGCAACACAACTAGCCAACGAAAACCTCATTTGGGGTCGCTCCGACGATTCCCTCGATGACCGCGTGCGAATCCTGATGGACAACTATCTTGTGGAGCAGCGCCACACCGATAGCAAGGGGGTTCACTACATGGTGGCGGTCTTCCCCAGCGGTTCTACACGCGTCTGGTACGCGCCAGAATAACCCTCTTGTACCCAAGCTCCCCTCTAAACAAAGTGGGGAGCTTGGATTAATCCACTCCCGCGATTGCCTCAGACGGTTCGGGCTCAGGTTCCAGTGCTTGCTCCGTAAGGTAGTCGCACTCGGAACGACTACAGAGGATGAGTCGCTTGGCTTGGCGTTTGGCAACACGCTCTCCTAAGGGTGCCCCGCATTGGGGGCAGCGCTTGCCTATAGGTTTGTCCCAAAGGAGCAGATTGCACTCCTTTTGGGAACAAGTGTAGTAGGGGCGCCCCTTGCTCTTCGACTTGCGCTCGACTACTTCGCCCGTCCTGCAGAGGGGACACCGGATGCCTGTAGCGCCGGCAGACAAGGTTGTTTTGCATTCAGGGTAGCGGGAGCAAGCCAGAAACGCGCCGTAGCGCCCTTCACGCCGAACCATCGGGGCGCCACAGGCCGGGCAAGTGCGCTCCACTGTAACCACTGGAACACGGATCAGATCCGTGCTATCCATTGCAATCGCCAGTTTCTGACGAAGCGGCTCGTAGAACTCTTCGATGACGCGCACCCAATCGATTTTGCCCTCCTCGATGGAGTCCAACTCCTCTTCCATATGCGCGGTGAAGGGCACATCAAAAAGGTCAGGGAAATGCTTGACGAGGTAGTCGTTGACCGCCTCGCCCAGCGGGGTAGGCTTGAAGGCACGGTTTTCTAACTCCACATAGCCACGCTCCAGAATCGTGGAGAGGATAGTGGCGTAGGTGCTAGGGCGTCCGATACCGTTTTGCTCCAAAGTTTTGACGAGGGTCGCTTCCGTATAGCGCGGGGGGGGCTGCGTGAAGTGTTGAGATGGGGTCAGGGCGATGAGACGCACCGTCTCACCCGGCTCCAGTTCGGGCAGGGGGGGCAGTTCCTCCTCCTGTTTCTCGGCGACATCTTTGCCCTCGCTGTAGAGAGTCAGAAAACCATCGAAAAGCACAACGGTCCCTGTCGCCCGGAATCGGTAGTCCTTGGCACGAATGGTCACCGCTGTGATCTCCAGTTGCGCGTCTGCCATCTGGCTGGCTAAGAATCGCTTCCATATCAGCTCATAGAGGCGGTACTGCTCTGCACTGAGATAGGGGCGCACGGATTGAGGGGTGCAGTGGACATCGGTGGGGCGGATGGCTTCGTGGGCGTCTTGAGCGGTCGCGCGCGTTTTATACTGGCGCGGTTTCGCAGGCAGGTAAGCAGGATCATAGTGGTGCTGAAGATAGTCGCGTGCCATTTGCAACGCTTCTTGGGAGAGGCGAACTGAGTCGGTACGCATGTAGGTGATTAACCCCACAGAGCCTTCCTCACCGAGATCGACGCCCTCATAGAGTTGCTGTGCAATTTGCATCGTACGTTTGGTGCTGTAGCCCAGCTTGCGCGAGGCTTCCTGCTGGAGCGTGCTGGTAATGAACGGGGGAGGCGGTGTGCGCTTGCGTTGGCGCTTCTCGATATGCTCTACCTGATACGTTGCACCCTCCAGATCGTTCAAGATAGCCTGTGCCTCTGCCTCGTTCTTGAGTTCGATGGGGGTATCGCCCTTCTGTCGCAGTTCCGCCTCAAAATGGAACTCTTCATCGAGTGGGGTGAGCGTCGCAGTGATCTTCCAATACTCTTCGGGTACGAAAGCGCGCCGTTCGCGTTCGCGTTCCACGATAAGGCGCACGGCAACCGACTGGACTC
Organism: Armatimonadota bacterium; assembly: GCA_040289385.1. Lineage (GTDB taxonomy): Bacteria > Armatimonadota > Fimbriimonadia > Fimbriimonadales > GBS-DC > LDYB01. The sequence continues at coordinate 15,206 of PSLB01000017.1, read as the reverse complement.
GCCCTGCGCTTAGTGCCTTGCGCCCGCCGCGTAACTTCCGCCAAAGGAGGGGACTGACCTGATAGCCCACGAGTCGATCGAGAATCCGCCGCGCCTGCTGGGCATTTACCCGATGCAGGTCGATAGGGCGTGGGCTTTGAAGCGCTCGGTTCACTGCATGCGCCGTGATCTCGTTGAATTCGATGCGCTGGGCATTTTGAAGGTTCAACGCCTGCTGGATGTGCCATGCAATCGCCTCTCCCTCGCGATCGGGGTCCGTTGCGAGGTAGACGGTGGGCGCGTTCTGGGTCGCTTGCTGCAGTCGCTTTAGCACCTCCTTGCGCTCTGGCAAGGTCTGATAGGTGGGCTGAAACCGATGTTCGATATCGACGCCCAGCTTGCTTTTGGGCAGGTCGCGCACATGTCCCATCGAAGCTGCCACAAGGTAAGCATTGCCCAAAATCTTTTGGAGCGTGCGCGTCTTGGCAGGCGACTCCACGATAATTACAGGCTTCCCTGCAGTGTTCTGGGCAGGAGAACGATTCGTCGACGCCTTGCGTGTGCGTGTCGTACTCTGCTGGGATGCTCGTTTCGCCTTCTGCATAGCGCAGAGAGTATACCTAACCCGATGAACCCCGAACGATGAGCCGTGCGGATACAATTACTCGCTTCGGTTCCACCGGACAGCCCTCAATCAACGATATCAATCGCTCGGTGGCGATACGAGCCAGACTGGGAATATCGATGGCAACTGAAGTCAGCGTCGGCTCGACCATCTCGCAAAGCGGCGTGTCATTGAAGCCAAGAAAAGCCATCTCTTGAGGAATCCGAATGCCGTGCTTTTGAGCCGTGCGCATGGCACCGACAGCAATCAGGTCGTCCATCGCCACCACTGCAGTCGGGCGCGGCGACATCGACAGAATCTCGTTGCAGGCGCGCTGTCCCCCTTGCAAACTGGACTCGGTGAAGCGCACCCACTGCGGGTTATAGGGCAGACCGTGTTGCTCCAGTGCGTTTCGATAACCCTGCAGGCGATCGCGCGTAACGGTAAGCACGCTGGCGCCCCCAATATAAGCGATCCTTCGATGCCCCTGCTTAATCAGGTACTCGGTCACCATCTGCCCGGCTCCGATATTGTCGTTATCCACAGAGTGGACGGCATCCGGGGGGTCATAGCGCCCCAGAAGCACGAAGGGGAATCCTTGTTGCGTAAGGTGCACGATGCGCTGGTCGCGGGTCTCCGATTCGACAAGAATCAACCCATCTACGCGTCGGGTGCGCAGCAGTTCCTCATATACGGCGCGTTGGGAGCGTGGGGTGCGTGCCGTATCCACACAGAGATGGTAGCCGTGTCGCCCTGCCTGTTCGATAATCGAAGCCATCAAGGCTGAGAAGAAAGGATCGTAAGTTAGTGCTTGAGGGGCACGATGGATCACCAGTCCCAGCAAGCGTGTGCGCTGGGCACGGAGCGACTGCGCCCGTGCATCGGGCACATAGCCCAACGACTCCACAACCGCCAGCACCCGCTGGCGCATCTCGTCGTTTACCTGTGGGTCATGGTTCAAAACCCGTGAGACGGTCGCCTGAGAAACACCTGCCAGCCGAGCAACCTCGCTTTGCTTGATGTCTGCCATAACTGCTCCATAGGGAATACGATTTCTGAAATTATAGCACATCTCCCCTTGCCCATCGGAGGCTTGGGAAGGTATACTCTGGGTCAGGAGATGAAACCTCATGACCGATGAACGCAACTTTTTGGATGACCCCCGCCCAGAGGGGCGCGAGCCGATACCTGCTGAGATGGTTCCCCTCCTGATCCACGCCTTTGAGGAGACCGAGTCGGTGGCTTTGGTACTGGCGTTCACTGTGCGAGCGGAAGGAGTCATGCAGAGCGATGCGACTTTTGGCGTCTGGCTCGACGAATCTCTGAGCCACGAAGACCAAGTCGAAACTCTCCGTCAGATCGCCAACCGTCTCCACGCGGTAGTGACCCCGAACTACTATCTGGACCTCATGCTCCTGACGCCGTGTGACGAACTGTTATGGGATATGGCGACCGAGAACGGCGATCCCATCTTCGTGCGCGATGAGCAGGCGATCCAAGCCCAGTTAGAACGGGTCGCTCAAAAGGGTCCCATAAGCGACGATGAGCGCGACATCGATGTGTTGCGGGTGCTCTAACCGCGCACCATGCGGGCACGCACCTGACGCCCGACAATCTCTATATGGTGCGCCTCGCTAAGGCGGGTGAGGGTTTGGTAGACAGGGCGTCCGACGGCGTTCTCTAAAAGCCATTCACGCGCAAACTGCCCGGTGCGAATCTCGTTCAGCACCGTACGCATCGCTTCGCGCACATGGGCATCCACTACGCGTGGACCGCGCGTCAGGGCGCCATATCGTGCCGTATCCGAAATCACCGACTCCATACCGCTTATCCCACTTTCGTAAATTAGATCGGTAATCAGCTTCAGCTCATGCAGACACTCGAAGTAAGCCACTTCGGGGGTATAACCCGCCTCCACGAGGGTCTCAAACGCCATGCGCACGAGCGCAGGCACGCCCCCACATAAGACGACCTGCTCCCCAAAGAGGTCTGCCTCGCACTCTTCAGCAAAACTCGTCTCATAGACCCCAGCGCGGGTGCCACCCAGCGCCCGTGCATACGCTAATGCAATCGCTTTGGCATCCCCCGTGTAGTCTTGATGTACGGCAATCAGGCACGGCGCCCCGTGCCCTGCCACAAATAGCCGTCGCAATTGGGGACCAACCGCTTTGGGCGAGACCAGAACCACATCCACCCATTCTGGCGGGCGGATCTGCCCGAAGTGGATATTGAACCCATGGGCGAAACCAAGCGCTTGCCCCTCACGCAAGGCAGGCGCAACCTGCTCGGCAAACACTTGTGGCTGTGCCTCGTCGTTGATGAGCATCATCACCACATCGGCTGTACGCACCGCTTCGGCAATCGACATAACGGGAAAGCCGTCCGTCTGGGCGCGCTCCCACGAAAAACCCGGACGCACCCCTATCACCAATTCAATTCCGGTATCGCGCAGATTAAGGGCTTGGGCATGCCCTTGGGAACCGTAGCCCAGCAATCCCACACGCTTTGCTTTCAGCAGTTCCAAAGAAGCGTCTGCATCGGTGTAGACCGTCGCCATTAGGGTGACTCCTCCTTTGTCTGGGATGGGGGTGTCTCGCGCTCAATCCGCACCTGCACGCGCACCTCACGCGCCCCCATCACCTGCACGCCAGTCGGCACGCGCAACGGCACGCGCAACTGCGCGTCCTGCGTCATGTTCTTGAGTGAAATAGGCTGAGTCTCAATCACATTGATTTCGGCGAGGCGCGCCGGACTCCCGCGCAACTGTACCGACACGGGCTCTACCGAGAACCACACCACACGATACGGGAACGGCGGGAGGTCGCCCAAGCGCGGGCTGACAGGAACCGTCTTAGAGGTCGGCTGGGGGATGAGACGCACGCGCAAGCGCACAGTAGAAGGGTTCACCTGCACATTCAACACAGGGACACCTTGCTCATCGACGGCGACGGGAGTGGTCTCCACCTCTAAATCGCCTTGAAGACCCGTGAGGTCGAAGTTGACCTGTACGGCACGGATATGGCGTATCAACGAAGCCACCCCTGTAACGCGCACGCTCATCGGTTCGGGAATCGCTTCCGCCAGCACCTCCCGCACTCCGGGAGTGCCCGACAAGACGACCTTGAGCAGCATCTGACGCGCCAGCCTCTGCTCAATACGCACGCGCACACGCTGACGCTCGGGAAACAGCGTCAGATGCTCGTTCCATTCAGGTGGATATTGAATGCGCACTGGCACTTGCGTCTCGCCAAGTGGCACCTCTTTGAGATCGATCGTCGCCCGAATTCGGTCGGCTGAGACCGACTCCACATGTTCCTTAACCCCGCGCACGGTGATTTTCAACCGACTGCCCGTAAGCACGCTCACCTCGTAGTTGACTGGCACATTCACCAGCTCAATCGGCACCTCGTAGACGCGTTCGATAATGGGGTGGAGCTGCGACTGCACATAGAGCACCAGCAGAATCGCAGTGACCAGTGCCCCGACCTTTTCCAGCAGGTTCTCGCGCCAAGCCATCACGACTTCTCCCCTGTGGAGGTTACAGACTGTGCGGGGCGTCGGCGAGTGCGCCGCACTGTGGTCACAGCCGTGCCGACCCGATCGATCCAGCGTGCGTGCGTTTCACCCAATAACAAGTCGCTGAGTAATCGCTCCAAATGCAGCGCGTCTGCGCCTTGTGTCCATGTGCCATCGATAGCAACCGTTACCTCGCTTGTCTCCTCAGAAACGATCACGGCGATACAGTCCGAGGTTTCGGTGATGCCGATGCCTGCACGGTGGCGTGTGTGCATCGTAGGCGGAATAGCGGGATTCTGGCTGATTTCAGGGAAGTAGACCGCCGCCTCCACGATATGCCCGCCGCGTAAGATCACCGCGCCATCATGCAGGGGCGATCCCGGATAGAAGATCGCGCGCAACAGCGGCGCCGAAACCTCTGCTTGGAGCTCGATCCCATGCCCTTCAGCGACTGTATTCTGCCGTTCCCACACAATCAGCGCACCAATCCGCTCACTCGCCATCTGGTACACGGCGGTCACCACTTCCTTAATCGCGCGGCGCAGTGGATCCTCGGCAGTGCCTCCAAAACTGGTGCGCCAAAACTCGACGCGCCCAATCGTCTCCAACACACGCCGTAGCTCCGGAAAGAAGAGAATCACCAACGCCACAGGCCCCAGCGCAGTCGCCCGATCCAACAGCCAGTGGACGGTCTCCAAACGAAGTGTATCGCTAACATAGAGGGCAAGAGTAAAGACCAACAACCCCACAAGCACTTGATAGGCGCGGGTGCCTTTCGCCAGCAAAAGCAGTCGGTAAATAAGAAACGCCACCAGCAGGGTATCGATGGCGATCCAGGGACCCCGTGTCCAAAGACGCTCCGCAAATCGTGTCCAGTCGCTCAACCCTCATGATTGTACCCCCTAACTGAGGTATAATTCGGTTCCCTGCCCGGGTGGCGGAACGGTAGACGCGGGGGACTTAAAATCCTCTGGGGCAACCCGTGTGGGTTCGAATCCCACCCCGGGCACCTCACCCCACAGAATGTTGTAATTGGTTTATTGCAGAGCGTGTGGCGGTCTGGGTAGGAGTATGGGCAGACCTGTGTGTCTGCCCCTACGAAGGCTCCCTCCCCAACCACGGATAGAGGGGGATTGTGATTCAGCTCCTCGCAACCCAGATAGTAGCCTTGCAGAGGTGCGCGTAAGGGAGTCCAGTCTCACCATGAGCTTGCACGACAATCAGGGAGGCTATCAGCGAGAGCACATCAATGGGCGCACTGCCAACACAACAGAACTGGTGTGGCCAATCGACCAGTGCGACTACACGACTCAAGGGACGCTCCGAGTTGAGGGCCCCATCGCCCAGCGAACCGTCAACATTTCAGTGGACTTCGGCGCAGGTGGGGGCTGCGGGCGCGCGAAAATCACGAGCAACAACAAGTCGGCTATCTATGAGCAGGGCGAGTTTGTGGTGCTCTCTCGCTCTCGTGAGCAGTTAGGAATCCGCAAACCCAAAATTCCGCGCCCGTGGCTCGCTCGCTCGCAACGCTCCTGAAGCTTGCTTTGCCATTCGCAAGCCCCTGCCTTAGCAGGGGCTTAGATCTTCTGAGTCGACTCTATAGCCAACACGATGGCTCCTGGATGCGTGCCTGCCCGAAGAGCGGAAAGTGCCTCGTTCGCTTTCTCCAGAGGATAGGTCGTCGTATGGGTTTCTATGCGAATCTGGCGGGCGCGTTCGAAGAACTCCTGTCCATCTCGACGAGTAAGGTTCGCTACAGAGCGCACCACACGCTCCTGCCACAAGAGTCGATAAGGAAAGCTCGGAATGTCGCTCATGTGGATCCCCCCACAGACCACCATCCCTCCCTTGCGCACCGCACGCAGGGCTTGGGGCACTAACGCACCCACAGGCGCAAACAGAATGGCGCAGTCTAACGGCTCCGGAGGCATCTGATCCGAGCCACCTGCCCACCACGCCCCCATCTGGCGCGCAAACTCTTGACCCACATCGTCGCCAGGACGGGTAAAGGCGAACACGCGCTTGCCCTCACGCAAAGCAATCTGGGTCAAGATATGCGCCGCCGCACCAAAACCGTAAATCCCCAAGCGATTCCCCCACGCTCCACAAGCCAGCCGATAACTTCGGTAGCCAATTAAGCCTGCACAAAGCAACGGTGCCACCGCAACATCATCATAGGCGTCTGGGAGTGGGAACACATAGCGCGCGTCAGCGACCGTATACTCTGCATAGCCCCCGTCTACCGTATAGCCCGTAAAGTCAGCGGAATCGCAAAGATTCTCCTGACCTGCCTGGCAATACAAGCAGGTTCCGCATGTCGCACCCAACCACGGGATGCCCACGCGCTGTCCCACACCCAGTCTGGAAACAGCGTCGCCCAGAGCCACCACCTCGCCCACAATCTCGTGCCCCAGTATCAGCGGGAGTTTCGGATGCGGCAACTCGCCTTCGAAAAGATGCAGATCGGTTCGACACACCCCACATGCCCGCACGCGCACCAAGACCTGATGCGCAGCAGGGGTCGGGACGGGCAACTCGCGCAATTGCAACGGTGTGCCCACCGACTCCAACACCATCGCACGCATCATCCCACCGTTCATCGAACAAATTCTACCCGCCCCTTCGGTCTCGCTCGCAAATGTGCCATAATATATCCAGAGTGAGGCGATAACGATGCGTGCATGGATCCCTGTGGTCGCAACTTTGGGGCTTGCGTGGAGCCTAACGGGCTGTCGAGAAAAGCCCCTTACAGAAGCCGACCTCCAGCACGTAATCACAGAGCATCAGGAACGCACCAATGTGGAGATCGAGCGAACCATCCAAAGTGCTCCCCCACCCTATGCCATGCCCGAGCGAGATTCGGGAAAGCCTTCCCACGCGAAACCGAACGGCGCCTCCAGTCCCCAATCCATACCAGGACTGGAGATCCCACCACCGAACACCTACTCACCCCCTCCACAGAAAACGGAAGCGTCCCCTACCCCCACCCCTCAAGTCGGCGACCTAAAGCTCGACCCCCAAACGGGGCAGTACGGCATTCAGCCCCCCGGCGCGCCTGAGACTTACACCATTCCCCTTCATAGCTCGCCTCCCGAAGGACAATAAATCTAATCACCCAAGCACCGACGCAAATACGCCAGTGACTCCAACTCCATCACTTCTGGAGAGGGAAAGTAGTTGGAGAGGGAAAGTAGTCGAACGGCTTCAGCGAAGCCCAGCCCGTGTAGCCCACCAACTGCAACGCCTGCAAGATCGGCGAAAAGTCAGTTGTGCCATAGCCTGGCGCACGCAGGTTCGCATCGTTCAGGTGGACATGAGCGATATACGGCGCATAGCGCCGAATAAGCGTCGGCACATCAGGAGACTCGGCTAAGGTGCTTTTGACATCCAGCATCGTGCGTAGGAAAGGATGGTTCACTTGCTCCACAAGGGCGACCGCTTCACGGAGGGTCTGCACGACATCCGTTTCAGGGAGCGGCTCCAACAGGATTTGGATGCCTGTCACCTCGCAAACCTTCAGCGCAGGCTCAAGCGTCTCCAGCCACATCTGCGCCGATTCGGCAGGCGTCAGCGGGGAGATCGCGGTGCGCGCTTTCGGAGAGCCGAGGATCATCACACCCGCCCCCAAAGCCTCCGCGAAGTGAACCAGCGCCACCAAATAGTCCGCTGTACGCTGGCGCACAGCTCGATCCGGATGCGCCCCATGAAGCCCTTCAGGCGACCAAAGAAGCATGTCAACTACCCCATAGCTAAAGCTAGGGGCTTGCGCCTAGCCCGCTTCCGCGGGCTGGCACGAGCGGTCTTGAGGTCAAACAGATTCGAAGCGTGTTCCACACTCTCAAAAAGATATGAGGTCGTCTGGTGGATGGGTACTGCCCGTGAGCGCGTTGTCGGATCTACTGTCTGAGCGCCGTGAACCCATAGTGTCCCTTGATGCCAGCTTGCCATTGTTCACCTCCAGTCGGAGCGTTCAGTATACCCCAAAGGGCTTGGACCGAGGACATCAGGAAGCACGGGGGGTCAGTTAGACTCATGCAGCACTTGCAAAAGCCTCTGGTACACAGTCTCGGGGTCGGCATCCCCATCGACGCATCGCAGAAGCCCCTTAGATTGGTAGTATTCGATCAAGGGTGCGGTCTGTTTCTGATAGACTTGGAGCCTGTGGCGGATGGTCTCGGGTTTATCATCGTCGCGAGTGACCAGCGCACTGCCACACCGCTCACACTGCTCCCCTGCTTTACTGGGATTGGCGATCGCATGGTACACTGCCCCACAGTTTGGGCAGATTCGCCGCCCACTTAGGCGCGCCACCAGAGCTTCCTCACCCAGTTCAAAGTAGATTACAGCATGCAGTGGAGCGGTCAACATCTGTTCCAGCATCTCTGCCTGCATCCGATTGCGGGGGTAGCCATCCAGAATAAAGTCCGTTAGCCCCAACAAGCGTTCCGAGACAATCTGATTGACTAAAGCATCGGGAACCAGTTCGCCGCGCTCAATATACTGCTTCGCCTCCAGTCCCAGCGAAGTGCCTTCGGCGCTGGCAGAACGCAGCAAATCTCCAGTGGCGATTACAGTCCAGCCATAGGCTTGCTCTAACTTCTTGGCTTGTGTTCCCTTCCCAACGCCGGGTGCCCCTAAAAAGACCAGCCTCATTGTGGTCGCTCCAGTACCGAGAGAAATTACTTTAGGAAGTCCTCATACTGACGCATGGCCATTTGTGCCTGCAGTTGGCGTGAGAAGTCAATCGCCACGCCAACCAGAATCAGCAGCGAGGTGCCCCCGACGACGCCTAAAGTCCGAATGCCTGTGAGACTTGGAACCCAATACTGAAGCAAAGCAATAAACGCCAGAAAGGCGGCGCCCACCACCGTTAGGCGCGAGAGCACATCGTTCAGATAATCGGCGGTCGGCTTGCCCGGACGCACACCTGGTATAAAGGCGCCCTGACGCTTCAGATTCTCTGAAATCTCTTCGGTGTTAAAGATCACAGCGACATAGAAGTAAGTGAAGCCGAAGATAAGGAGCGTATAAAGCAATGAGCCGACAAGGCTGTTGCCCGGCATCAGGTATCTGACGAACCCCTCCACATGCCCCCAAAAGCCAGGGTTCGCACGATCGTAGGGAATCATTTGCAGAAGCGTCGTCGGTAAAAGCTGAAGCGAGACCGCAAAGATGATGGGGATGACCCCCGCCGCATTCAGTGGAATGGGCAGATAGGAAGTGGCACCCATCGTTTGGCGTCGCCCCACAATCCGACGCATGTGCTGGATGGGAATGCGCCGCTGGGACATCGTCACAAAGATGACGCCCCATATCGTGAACAGAAAGATAGCCAGCAGGAACAGCACCTGATAGAAGCGCACGGTGCCCTCCCGCACCAGCAGAACGGTCTGCTCAATCTGGTAGGGCATACTGGCAATGATACTCGCAAAAATCATCAGCGAGACGCCGTTGCCCAGCCCCTTCTCGGTGATCTGCTCACCGAGCCACAGCAAGAACATGGCGCCCGCCACCCATGCAATGATCACCTGTACAGCCTGAATTCCTGAGACCTCCAGCGCCCCTAAGCTACGGAAGGTTGCCATGAAGCCTATCGCCTGCACCAACGCAATCCCGATGGTTAGCAAGCGGGTATATTGCTGCATCTTTCGGCGTCCAGCTTCCTCGCGCATCGCCTCTCGCAGGCGTGGATCGGCATACGAGAAGATCTGCATAATGATCGATGCCGTAATATAGGGGTTCAAGCCTAACGCTAAGATGGTGAGCTTCCGCAAGGCGCCCCCAGTGAACATGTTCAATAAGCCCCAAAGCTCTTGGGCCTGGAACAGCCGATTCACCTGCTCGCGATCCACACCGGGCACGGGAATGTGCAGACCAATCGCATACACCGTAAACATCGCAAACACGAACAGAATTCGTGCCCGCAGTTCAGGGATCTTGAGGGCGCCTTGTAAAGCACTGACAAAGTTGGTGGCGAGCATCGTCTGTTCTCTCCTATCCGTTTTCGAGTAGCACCACCGTGCCACCCGCTGCTTCAATCTTGGCGCGTGCGCTCTCGCTAATAGCATGGGTGTGAACCGTAATCGGGAACCCGATTTCGCCTTCACCCAAGACCTTCAGGCCGTCTTTGAGTTGGTGCACGATGCGCCGCTCTTTCAGCAAGTCGGGGGTAACGGTATCGTTGGGCTGGAACCGTTGTGCCAGCGTGCCAACATTCACGATGGCGTACTCCACGCGATTCACATTTTTAAAACCTGTACGCACAGGCAGTCGGCGATGAAGTGGTGTTTGCCCCCCTTCGAAGCGTGGGGGAATCGTGTCGCGCGCTTTTTGTCCTTTGGTACCGCGCGTTGCGGTCTTTCCGTGTCCTGAGCCAATCCCACGCCCCACACGCTTTCTGCGCTTTTTGCTCCCAGGTTGAGGTTTAAGGGTATGAAGTTCAATCATGGGAAGCCACCTCCTCAATTACTTCCACTTGCACCAGGTGCGGCACGCGTTGAACCATTCCCCGAATGGTGGAGTTATCGTCGTGTATTACGGTCTGATGGAGCCGACGCAGCCCCAGTGCCCGCACCGTGCGTTTCTGAGTCTCGTTATAACCGATCGGACTGCATTTCAAGGTCACCTTCAGTTTTGGCATAATCACACCTCTGCGGTCTCTTTGAATTTGCGTACATACCAAGGGGTTAGTGCTTTGAGGGACAGTCCCCGCATCTGAGCGACCTCTTCAGGGGTGCGCATTCGTCGGAAGGCTTCCATTGTCGCCCAAGCGGCATTGATGGGGTTGCGCGAACCGACCAGCTTCGCAAGCACATCGTTCACGCCAGCAGCCTCCAACAGAGCGCGCACCGAACTCCCCGCCACGACGCCTGTTCCTGGCGAGGCAGGCTTCAATACAAGGCGCGTCGCACCAAACTCTACCTCTACCTCGTGTGGAATGGTCGTGCCGATTCGGGGCACATAGACCAAGTTCTTGCGCGCCGCCTCGATTGCTTTGCGGACAGCGTCGGGCACTTGGCGCGCCTTGCCCAGTCCAACCCCCACATGCCCATTCGTGTCGCCGACCACGACCATCACTTGGAAACTCATAGTGCGTCCCCCCTTGTGGGTCTTAGAGACGCGATTCGTGTAGATCACACGCTCTACATGCAGGTTGAGCATGTCGGGATTGATAACGACTTTAGACCTCTTTCTCATTCTTGCCTCCTAAAATTTCAGACCTGCTTTGCGGGCTGCATCTGCCAGTGCGGCGATACGCCCGTGGTAGAGGAAGCCACCGCGGTCGAACACGACCTGCTGGATTCCCTTTTCGAGGGCGCGCTGGGCAATCAGCTCGCCCACCGCCTCCGCTGCAGCGATGTTGCCTGTGCTTTGCAGTTTCTCGCGCAGAACGGGTTCGGTCGTAGATGCGGCAACCAGCGTTCTGCCGACGGTATCATCGATGATTTGAGCATGCATATGCTTGAGGCTTTTATAAACGCACAGGCGTGGGCGTTCCGCAGTGCCCATAAGCCTGCGCCGTATCCGCCGATGTCGGATCAGTCTTTTCTCGCGTGCGATTCGTTTCATCGTGAGTCCACCTCTTACTTCTTCTTGCCTGCTTGCTGTTTGCCGGGCTTGAGCATAACTTGCTCTCCTCGATAGCGCAGTCCCTTGCCTTTGTAGGCATCGGGCGGGCGGACTGCGCGAATGTCGGCTGCCTGTTGACCAACCCGTTGTTTATCGATCCCGCGCACCTTGATGAGGGTGGTACGCGTCTGCGGGTCTTGCTCCACTGCCAGCGTGATGCCCGGATAGGGCTGGATGCGCACTGGATGCGAGTAGCCAACTTGAAGCACCAGGTCGGAGCCGTCCATTTGGGCGCGATAACCGACACCAATCAGCTCCAGAGTCTTCTCAAATCCTTCCGAGACACCCTGAACCATGTTAGCTACCAGCGTCCGCTGAAGCCCATGTTGGGCGCGAGCGAACCGATCGTCGCTGGTGCGCTGAACCAGCAAATGCCCGTTCTCCTGCGCCAGTTGAATCGAGTCGGGCAGGGTGTGGGTCAGCTCGCCTTTGGGTCCCTTGACTCGTAGGGCTTTGCCTTCTATTGTTACTTCTACGTCCTTAGGCAGGGGGATAGGTCGTTTTCCTATACGCGACATCGTTTCTCGCCTCCTTACCAGACAATACAGATGACTTCTCCGCCGATGCGTCGCATACGGCACTCGCGGTCGGGCAATAGCCCCTGCGAGGTGGAGACGATGGCGGTGCCCAGCCCACGCTTGATAGGATGTAGTTGGTCTACGCCCGCATAGACGCGTCTGCCAGGCCTGCTCACGCGTTCGATGTGATGGATAGCAGGTTCACCCTCTTTGCTGTAGCTCAAGGTGAGCGTGAGCACCGAACGCGCTCCTTGAGGCACCATCCGATAATCCTTGATAAAGCCCTCTTGTTTGAGAATCTCTGCAATTTGTGCTTTGAGGCGCGAGCCAGGCACCTGCACCTGTACATGCCCGGCACGCACGGCGTTACGAATTCTTGTGAGCATATCGCTAATCGGGTCGGTCATCATGGCGCATTTCCCTCCTCACCAACTCGCTTTACGCACACCTGGCAATACGCCCTTGTGTGCCTGTTCGCGAAGGCATATTCGACAGATACCAAAGTATCGGAAGTAGCCATGTCGACGCCCGCAGATGCTACACCGATTCACTTTGCGCACCTTGAACTTCGGCTTCTTTTTCGCTTTCTCTATCCACGCAGTTGTTGGCATAACGGTTTCACCTCGTTGCGACGCATAAGTATACCCTATATGGGTCAGTGTTCTTGTGCTTCCTTCTCTTTACGGGCTTTCTCGATAAGCCCCTGAGCGACATTGTGGGGAACCTCCTCGTAGTGGGAGAAGCGGGTCCGGAAGCGTCCGCGCCCGCGTGTGATTGAACGCAGTTCCAGCGCATAGCGCATCATCTCACTCATAGGCACTTGGGCACGCACGCGCTGGCGTCCTTCCCCTAACGGCTCGATGCCAGCGATGCGCCCGCGTCGCCCGTTCAGGTCGCCCATCACATCGCCCGTAAAGGCTTCGGGGATATCGACTTCTACCTCCAGAATCGGCTCCAAAATGATGGGGTTCGCCTTCTGCACCGCCTCTTGAAAGGCTAAGCTGCCTGCAATACGGAACGCCTGATCCGAGGAGTCGACCTCATGATACGAGCCATCTACCACGATTATGCGGAAGTCGGTAACAGGGTAGCCTGCTAACACGCCTTTCTCAGCGCTCTCACGAACCCCTTTCTCGATGGCTGGGATATAGTTTTTGGGGATTGCTCCGCCAACAATCTGTTCGCCAAACTCGATGCCCGTGCCACGCGGGAGCGGTTCCATGTTGATGAAACAGTGTCCATACTGCCCCCGGCCACCTGTCTGACGCTTGTATTTGCCTTCAACACGCTGTACGGGGCGTGTGATGGTCTCACGATAAGGGATCCGTACTTCCTCGACGACAACTTCGGTATTGAACTTGCGCTTGAGCCTCTCGATGACGCTTTCCAGGTGGAGGTCGCCCATGCCTGAAAGTAGGGTTTGCCCCGTTTCGGGATCGCGCCGATAGTGGAAAGTGGGGTCTTCCTCATGAAGACGCGCCAGCGCGGGACCCAAACGGTCTTCGTCGGCTTTCGTTTTAGCTGAGACGGCAATAGTGTAGATGGGGTCAGGAAGTTCCATCGGCGGTAGCAAGCGCGGATGAGCTTTATCACAGAGGGTGTGTCCTGTGCTGGTTTCCTGAAGTTTCGCCACCACGCCGATATCGCCCGCTCGTACTTCGGGAGTGGCGATCTGGCTTTTGCCACGCAGGTAGAACAGTTGTCCGACGCGTTCCTCGCGTTCCTTATTGGCGTTGTACACGGTCGAGTCCGCTTTCACCACTCCGGAGTAGACACGGAAGAAGGTCAGTCGCCCGACGAAGGGGTCTGCGGTGGTTTTGAAGACGAAAGCGGTTAGTGGAGCGTTCGGGTCGCATGCCGCGGTGATCTCGCTCCCATTGCGGGGGTCGCGTGCTATGGGCTGGGGCGACTCGGCAGGGCTGGGAGCCAACTCGACAACAGCTTGCAGAAGCGGGACTAACCCTATCCCCAACGATGCCGAGCCACATAGCACAGGCACAATCCGTCCTGCCCGCAACCCCTCATGGAAGCCGTGCACGAGCTCCTCTTCGGTGAGGGGAGTGCCTTCCAAGTATTTTTCGAGCAGTGAGTCCTCCGATTCGGCAGCTGCCTCCATCAGCATCTCGCGTGCCTGCGCAACCTTGTCCGCCAGCTCTGCAGGCACACCCGAAGCTGTAATATCGCGATCCTTCCCCCGATAGGCTTTTTGATGCAACACATCGACCACGCCTGCGAATTGGGTTTGGGCACCAATAGGAATTTGCAAGGGCACAACCCGATTGCCGTAGGTGCTTCGGAGTGTGTTCAGCAGTCCTTCGTAGTCTGCGCCATCCCGCTCCATTTTGTTGACAAAGATAAGTCGGGGGAGTTTGCGCTCTTCACACAGCTCCCAAGCGTTCTCGAAGCCCACTTCGAGGTCTGCTTGGGCAGGTGCGACCAGCACTACTGCGTCCACGACGTGCAGGGCACTGTAAAGCTCGCCGATGAAGTCGGGATAGCCCGGCACATCGAGCAGACTGATCTTATAAGAATCCCATTCAATGGGCAGGAGGGAGGTGCTCAGGCTGATTTTGCGTTTGATCTCGTCGGGATCGTAATCGGAGACCGTGGTTCCAGCCTCCACGCTTCCGATCCGGTCGATGTGTCCCGCCAGATAGAGCAAATGTTCGGCTAAGGTGGTCTTGCCAGCCCCGCCGTGTCCCGCTAATGCCACATTTCGAATCTGCTCGATAGCGTACTGTTTCACGATAGAGCCTCCTCATTGCTTGTTTTGGGGCGACGACGCCCGAACCGATGGCAGGCACAGCACGGAAAACGTCGTCCTGCCTTCTTCTGGCGCAAGATAGCGGCTCACGCCAAATCGGTAGCCCTTCCAAGAAGTCAATTACCCCATAGCTAAAGCTAGGGGCTTGCACCTAACCCGCTTGCGAGGGCCGGCACGATAGGCCGGTTGACAACGG
>PSLB01000016.1:21427-23038 GCA_040289385.1 Armatimonadota bacterium | reverse complement strand
TGGGGTAGACACTTTGTAGGGGTAGACCTGCGTGTCTGCACCTACATAATCATTTCCATCCCTCATAGGTAGGCTACCAAACAGTATCGGGCAAGATCTGCCCAGCACAGCATTGATGGTTCGCCAAGCCTTGACTTTGCCGAGCCCGATATGCCATAATTTAGCCACGCTAAGCATTTGAGGAGGCGAATTGATGACAGCCGAAACGAAGCACATACCCGCTGGGTTGACTCGCGAAACAATAGAACGCGCTGCGCGGGCGCGCGGCGAGCCTGAATGGCACATCGAACGGCGTACCGAGGCGTTTGAACGCTCTCTGCAAATGCCGCTCCCAACCCCTAAGCAAGAAGATTGGCGCTACACAGACATAACGACCCTGCAATTGGAAGATTATCCCCCAGTCGCGTGGAACCCTACCCTGCAGGAGCAGTTCCCCCAAACGGTTCCCCCATTCCTAACCGAGCATCCCACGATTCGTGTGGTCCATCGGTCAGGATTCGACTTCGAAGTAGAGATTCCCGAATCGCTTCGTCAGAATGGCGTTCAAGTACGCGATCTGCGCGCCGTTCTGACACAGAACCCCGAACAAATTCGCCAAGATTTGGGAAGGCTGGCTCCGCTTCCGGGCGACAAGTTCTCCTTCCTGCACACCGCCTGCTGGGACACAGGGCTCTATATCTATCTCCCTCCAAATGTGGATGTGGAGGGCGTGATCGAAGTCGTTCACTGGTTCGAGACACCTGGTGCACACTTTCCCCACACCATGATTGTCGCCGAATCGGGAAGCCGAGCGAACATCGTCCAGTCGTTCCTCTCCACAGAAGACGCCCATGTGCTGGCAATCGGCGCGGTGGAGGTCTTCTGCGGTGCTAACAGTGAACTGCGCCATGCCCTGATTCAACGAATGGGACGCAACAGTATCTTCCTGACCAGCGTCGACTACGAGCAGAAACGGGACAGCCGCGTGCTATCGCTGGTGGTGGGACTGGGCGCCCAGCTCGGACGCACCGTACTGCAACACCTGATGAACGAACCCGGCACCGAGGCACGCCCACTGGGGCTCTTCTTCGGCGATCAGGATCAGCATCTGGACTTCCGTACACTTCAAGACCATCGGGTTGGGCACACCACCAGCGACCTCCTCTACAAAGGCGTGCTGGATGATTCCGCCAGTTCGGTCTTTTCTGGAATGATTCGCGTCCACCCTGGTGCCCAGCACACCGACGCCTACCAGGCAAACCGCAACCTGCTTCTTAGTGGGGAGGCGCAAGCCTATACTATTCCTAACCTTGAGATCGGCGCCAACGAGGTGCGATGTACCCACGGAGCGACGGTGGGGCCCATCCAGCCCGATGAGGTGTTCTACCTGCGCTCGCGGGGGTTAGACCACGAAACAGCGGAAGCCTTGCTGGTAATGGGGTTCTTTGAAGTGGTTCTGCGGGAAATCAAGCCTGCAGACTTAAGGCTTCCCCTTCAGAAACTGCTCGCCAATAAGCTCAAGGGCAGTGCTCCACGATACTTCATGGACTTAGCCGAGCTGGATGAGGCCATCCTCGCAAATGTGTCATGAACCCCATGGCTAAAGCCAGGGGCTTGCAGTTAGGCCGGTTG
>PSLB01000016.1:0-21354 GCA_040289385.1 Armatimonadota bacterium | reverse complement strand
GCCGTGCCCTTATAGATTATATCACAGATCGCTCCATGGGTGCCATGGGAGGATGGAAGCCGCCCTTCCTCCCCGCGCCTGAAGGCGGGGGCTTCCGGGCGGCGGCGACGGTGAGTGGAGCGAGAAGCACCTCTCGCTCCATCCCTCAATCAGGGCTTAACCGTGTGGCTGATAGTCTCGCGTAGCACAAACCCGCGCTTGACGAACTCGCTTACAAAGGCATGCCCCGACATCGACTGCTCGTAGGGAATAACCCCACGCGGGACGACGCCGTTGGCGACACCAATCGCAATAATCGATGCGGAAAATCCCGTACAGCGCTCCATCGCTGTGAAGCCTGTTTCGTCGTCGTGATAAGCGATGTAATGAACACTCATCTTGTAAGGGGCGCCGTCCTTCTCACCGCTGGCATAGGTCCACACGACCACAAGATCCTTCTCGTCGGGGAAGTCGATTTTTGAGGGGATGACGGTAGCCGACAACTGGCGCGGCACCACAGGATGCCCGTCTATCAGCACGGGCTCCTCATCGAAGAAGCCCAGATCGCGCAGCGCCCGCATCGTATCCCAATGCCCTGGATAGCGGAGGGTTTTATAGTCGTACTCCTGAACCTTGCCTGCGAGGGTATACGGGGCAGTGGAGGTGCCTCCAGAGGTTGGCGCCGCCTCCAGCAAGCCCAATCCCTCAATCTCAAGGCACTCGATATCCTCAAGTGTCGGCACATAGGTCGGCTTGCCTTCGTGAAGTACCAAGGCTTCGCCTGTGTACTCCGAAATGACCCCGATCATATTAAAAACCAACTTATAGCCGATCGGACCGACAGGGTGTTGGGGTAGCCCTCCACATCGTAGGCGAATTTCGTGGCAAGTGTCCATCTTTTCCAAGCAGTAGAGCCCCAGATGGTTCACCATTCCAGGCGCAAGCCCGCAGTCAGGCACTAAAGCAATGCCTGCTGCCTTTGCTTCCTCGTCTCGCTTGCGGAACTCGAACCAGAACCATTCTGGATCGTTGCCCATATCGATGAAGCTACGCTTCACATCCAGAGCGATTTGGCTCAGGCGCATATTCATCTGCCAGGGCACAGCGCTGATGACCACATCGGCATTCTCGAAGTAGCAGCGCACCTGATTCTCGTCGCGCGCGTCCACCTTTTTGGGCAACACCACCTCACGCTGAAGGAGCTGGTTAACCCACTCTGCCTTTTGCGTGGCACGCTCCAAATCGATATCGGCTAAATAGATAGCCTCTGCGTTCCCGAATCGGGCTAAATCATAAGCCACTGCAGGTCCTTGCATCCCTGCCCCTAAAATCGCATATCGAAAGGTCGCCATGGTTGTCAAAACTCCTTATTAAAAAAATTAAAAAAGCGGGGGGCCTCATTAACCCCCGCTTTTAGTATACCCGATTCGTCTGGGCTTATCGGATGAGCTGGAGAACAGCCTGCGGTGCGAAGTTTGCCTGACCCAGCACCGACATACCGGCTTGCTGGAGAATCTGGAACTTCGTGAATCGGCTGATCTCCTCGGCGAAGTTGACATCGCGAATAGCCGACTCGGTGGCGGTCAGGTTCTCCTTCGCGACGGCAAGCGAGCGCATGTTGCTTTCGAGAACGTTCTTTTGAAATGCCCCCATATCGCCGCGCAGTTTGGAGACCTGTTGGATAGCCGCGTCGATGATCCTCAGCGCTTCCTCGGCTCCGCCTGCTTTGGTCACATCGATGTCTGCGAGGCTTTTGCCCGCGACGACACCCGTCCCAATTTGGCTGGCACGCATGTTGTTGATAGAGATCTGGGCGGTCTGCCCCGCATTGGCGCCGATCTGGAAGGTCACATCGCCTGCAGTGGTACGAGCAACGGCATTCGCACCCCCTACATTGCCGTTCTCTTTGAGCAGAATCACATTGCCCTTCGCGTCGGTGAGACGCAGACCCGATGTCTTGCCGATACCACCTGTAAACTGTACCGTAACATCGTTGCCGGCGCTATTCTTGACCGTGACGTTAGCGACGGCGTCAACGCCCGCAGTGACCGTCGCTCCTGACAACCCCAGCACGTTCTGTGTATCACTGACATCGACGCGGAAGTTGGAGCCGTATTCTACTGCACGCAGGCTCACCTGGCGTGTGCTCTGATCATACTCAGCAACAACTCCTGTGACCGAGCTGAGAGAATTGATCTTGTCCAGAATTCGTCCGAGTGTCTCGGTCCCGTCGGTGCTCACGTTGACCCCGTTGATCACCAGCGTTCCTGCTGTAGTAATCACAGAGGAGAGCGTTGTTCCCGCTGCGAGGGCGGCACCCGTGGCGGTGGTTCGGGTAGCAGCCGTTGTGACATTAACCGTAACAAGCCCCGTTCCAACGGCATAGTCCATCGCAGCGGATGTTCCCACTTGCCCGTTGACCGAGCCTCCGAAGAAGACGCCTCCAATGCGTGTGGGGTCAATCACGGCGGCGGAGACCCCAGCCGTTCCATCCAACAGCTTCTTCGTCCCAAACTGGGTCTGTTCCGCAATACGGTTGATACTATCGATGGCAGAGCGTATCTGGTTTTGATTAGCTTGAAGGGCGGTCAGGTCGTTGGTTCCCGTGTTGCCTGCCGCAACTGCCAGTTGGCGCATACTGCGCAGGAGGTTATGCACCTCTTCGAGGGCCCCCTCTGCGGTCTTGACAAGGTTCGTGGCGTCCTGCGAGTTAGCAATCGCTTGCTCTAAGCCCGCGATCTGGGCGCGCAGGTCCTCGGAGCGTATCAATCCTGCTGGATCGTCCGCACTCCGATTGATCCGCAGACCCGACGCCAATTTCTCGATCGAACGGCTAAACCCATCCGAAGCGTTTTGCACATTGCGCAGCGCATTAAGCGCCGACATGTTCGTGTTGATGCGTAGACTCATCGTTCCATCCTCCTTGACCAGTTTTTTTAGGACGCCCCTCCCTACCGTTCCATAGCCGGGACGGTGACGCGTCCAAGAGGGATTTTCGGAACGAAGTTAACTCCGTTTCTCCGCAAAAATACGAGGGTTTATCAAAAATCGTAAAACTACGGGGCTCCCCGCTGAATTACGGGGTTTCCTCGAGTAGGCGCGCCCTTTGGTGTTGGCGTAGAGCCCGGCGCACCGATGGGGGGAGCGCTTCGGTGGGATGGAACTGAATCCCGACGCGATAGACAGGTTGACGCCCAGCCATTCCCGCCACCACATGGCGGATAGAACCCGTCACTTGGAAAGCAAGCGCGCCCTGCGGGGTGTCCCACTCGATAGTCAGCGAAGCGGTTTCTGTGCGCCCCACCCCCTCTTGAAAGAGGGCGCCTACACCGCCACGACTCAGGTCGACCAGCTGACCCCACACTGCACGCTGAACGCGATCCAGCACCGAAACCCCGATGCGCCCATGAACGGGAATCCGTGGGTGGCGCCGACGCTGAAGCCGCCGAATCAGGCTCGGCATGTGCACCAGCCAGCGATCTGCCTCCTTGCCAGACTCGTGAGCCACGATGCGCGTCCGAAACTGATAGATTGCTTCCACACCATACCACTCCACAACAGCCGTTTGCGGAGGTACTCCGTCCAAGCGAGGACTACGAAGACAGAGCAAATGGTCGTCGGCGCGATGAACCGTTGCCACAAGCCGCTCACCTTGCCAACTCAGCCAGACCAGCGGCGCTACGCCAACCGACGCAGACATCAGTGGCGATGCAGACTCCCCGACTCCCATCGAGACAAGCGCATAGCCAGAGGTCGAGGCACGCAAGAGTAGGCGTCGTACCGTCGCCAGCATCACCTCGATATCAAACGGCTTATAAAGCACCGCATCAGGCGCATAACGCAGTGCGTTCTCTATTTCCCGATCAAGGGCGTAGGCTGTGACCAGAATCACGGGCAAATGGGGGCTATGTTGGCGTATCTGGTGTAGAACCTCTCCCCCAGACACATCAGGCAGGCGCACATCCAGAATCACCAGATCATATGCTCTGCGTCCGAGAAGATCTACTGCCTCTCGCCCACTATACACCACTTCACATGGGAGCCCAGCCGTGCGCAATGCGTCTGCCACCACACGGTGTACTAACCGCTGATCTTCCACCAATAGAATGCGCCAACCGTTCACCTAATCTCCTCCTTGAGGAAGCATAGCATATACTCCCTGCAACAGCAACTTTTGTGCCAACCACTGCAATTTGTCAGGATTCTTCAAATAACATTCTCAGAATCGCTCATAATCCTTCTCGCTTCTGTATTGCGTGGCGCGCGGTTAATTCCGCATCGCGCCGATATTGAGCTTGCTGGTACACCGCAAGAATTCTATCCACTACAGCAGGTACGGAGAGGGTCTCGCGCTTCTTCATCCCTGCTTGGCTCAGTTTTTCGTGCGCTTCTGGGTGGCGTGTGAGGAATAGCACTGCCTCGACGAAGGCTTCAGGCGTCGGGTCTACGACAAGCCCGCTGGCACCGTAGTCCACCGCCTCTGGCGCACCGCCGCCATTCGCCACGATGCAGGGCAAGCCCGCCGCTTGCGCTTCGTCTAACACCAGCCCCTGCGACTCTGTCACCGACGGAAACACAAACAAATCGCCAGCCAAAAGATAGAGTGAAACCTGCTCCCGTGGCACCGGACCCGTAAAATGCACCGTGTCCTGCAGTTGCAGAGCTTCCGCTTGTGCCTTGAGTGTCTCCAAAGCAGGGCCAGCACCGACAAGCCAAAGCTGGGCGTTGGCACACCCGCGTAAGATATGGGGCATCGCTTGAAGTAGCAGATGCACATTCTTTTCGGGCGCCATCCGCCCCACATACAAAAGCATCCACACCTCCTGCGGGATCCCTAATACCGAGCGTGCCTCGTCTTTGGTGACCTCTGGAAACGGAAGCACAGGGTTACGAATCGGGGTAATCGGCTGGCGCACCCCGTACCGACGCAGAACCTCTGCTCCGATATTGGAAGGGGCCATCACGACGTCCACTCCACCATAGTAGCGTTTTAGGTGAGCCCGTAGGACACGCCGAACCAACCCTTTCGGCACAAAGCCAGGCACATAATGGAGATACTCCTCGTAAAGGGTGTGATAGGTACTTACCAGCGGGATTTTGAGACGGCGTGCCCAGCGGGCGCCTGTTATCCCCGTGAAGAACGGCGTGTGAGTATGCACCACATCGAACCCCTGCTGGCGGAACTCACGCCACAAACGCAGCGCTAACGGAAGCGCAATCGGATAGTCGGGCTCAAAGGAAGTGTAGATCGACGGGAACCGTCGCACGGTCGGGATGGGATCTTTGTAGCCTCTGAAGTGAGGGGCATAGATCCAGACCTCATACCCGCGACGATTCAGCTCCTCATACAAGATACGAATGGAGATGCTGACTCCATTCAAGTAGGGGAGGTAGCTTTCGGAGAAGAAGGCGACTTTCACAGCTCTTCGGTGGGGTCCTCCTGTGTCGGTCTGTTCGCGTTGCGGTTGCCCAGTGGACGCCGAGACGCCTGTTCCTCTAAAAAAGCGACAATATCTGACAAGCGGAATCGGCGTTGGTTGCCCCCGGTACGGAAGTGGCGGAGCCATCCCCTATCGGTATAGCGTCGAATGGTCGCAGGGCAAACGCCAAGTAAGCGTGCTGTTTCTTCTAATGTGAGGACAGGGTCGGTGAGGCGCGCAATCAACTCCTCACGGCTCTCCCGTATGCGCGCAGGGTAATACTTGCGCGTCACGCTGTCGTCGGTCCACTCCGCCAGATAGCGCAGGTACTGGGGGAGCTTCGCCCAAACGGCATCGATCTCTGGAGGAACCACCGCTTCGGGAGCCACTTTGGGGCGTCGTTTCCGCTTACGAAGGCGCGGTGCCTCCTCGTTCGGCGCCGCTTCGGTCTCTACCACAGCGTTATTCGGCACCGGCTCCCCCTCAGGACGCAACATCGGCAGAAACTCGAAGATATGCGGCACGCGTATCGAGAAAGTCTGACCATAACTTGATCCTGAGGCGCCCGCTTCGGTCGGGCTGGACGGTTCAGGAGGCAGTGGGCGTGTGGGAGGTGCCGAAGAGACTAACGCTGAAACCTGCGGAGTAGCAGAAGAACTCGATGCAGTCGCTTCCCCATCGGGCTCGGACACACTGTTCGCAGGCGTGGGAGACGCTTGCAACTTAGGGCTCCCATCGGACGGCGATTCCGCCTCGAACTGCGACTCCAGATAGCGGTACCACTCTTCCAGCTTCGTGCGTGCCATCGATCTGACCCTCGCCTGTACCGCATAATATACCCGATAACCCCCAACATCCTGCACAAACAGCAGGATTCTGGCAGGCTCTACCATAATTAGCGTGCCGACTCATGGACTACCTGTTGGCGAATGGACGCATTCTGGACCCCTCACAGAACTTGGATCGAGTGGCGCATCTCGTGATCCGTGGAGGGCGCATCGCCGAAATCACCGAGGCGCTCCCAGCAGATACCAGCCTCAAATGCCTCGAGTGTACGGGTCTATGGGTGGCTCCCGGCTTGGTCGACATCCATGTGCATCTGCGTGAACCTGGCCAGAGCGATAAAGAGACTTTACAGACGGGCGGCGAGGCTGCAGTGGCTGGAGGCTTTACAACAATCTGCTGTATGCCCAACACGGAGCCCCCGTTAGATAATCCGCTATGGGTGCGCGAGATTCGCCAACGCGCCGAACGCGACGCGCCCTGTAGGGTGTATGTGGTCGCCGCACTCACACAAGGGATGGCAGGGGAACGGTTGTGCGACTACCATGCCCTCCAGCAGGCAGGGGCTGTGGCTTGCTCGGACGATGCGTTCCCCGTGCAAAACGCCGAGGTGATGCGCAAAGCGATGCAAGCATGTCGCGCCTACGGACTGCCCGTCGTGACCCACTGTGAAGACAAAAACCTAAGCGCTGGCGGAAGCATGAATCGGGGCGCCGTCAGTACGATGCTGGGCTTAACGGGAATCCCCGCCAGCGCAGAGACCGTGCAAATCGCCCGTAATGCCCTGCTTGCCCATGAAACGGGATGCCATGTGCATATCCAGCATCTTTCCACAGCGATTGGGGTGGCGTTAGTTCGCTTTTTCAAATCGCTGGGGGTTCGAATCACCTGTGAGGTCGGTCCCCACCATCTCTTGCTGACCGAGACAGCCTGCGCTGAATACGACACCCATGCCAAAATGAACCCGCCCTTGCGCTCTGAAGCCGACCGAGTTGCGCTTGGACAAGGCTTGGTAGAGGATGTGATCGACTGTATCGCCACAGACCATGCCCCACATGCCCGATATGAGAAAGAGCGCACCTTCCCCGACGCCCCTTTCGGTATCGTGGGCTTGGAGACCGCCTTCGGCTGTGTGGGACTGTGGAACCAGCAGGCAGGTTCGCCACTGAGTCCGCTTCGCCTCATCGATCGGATGAGCACCGCCCCTGCACGCCTACTGAATTTGCCCGCAGGTACGCTCCAAGTAGGAGCCCCAGCTGATGTGGTCGTGTTAGACCCGTCCACTCGGTGGAGGGTGCGTCCCGAAACCTTTTGCTCGAAGGGGCGCAATACCCCCTTCGCAGGCTGGGAACTGGTTGGGCAGGTACGCTATACCTTTGTTGGGGGGCAGTGTGTCTATTCTGCCGCAGGATAGGAGCCTAACAACACCACCTCACGGGTATAGCTCGCCAACTCATCCAGCGCCGACTTGACCTTCTCGTCATGCCGATGTCCCTGCACATCCACTTGACGCCTCCCCGGAATGAATTCCGGGTATTCCCTGGATGTCTACGCAAGCGCGCGGAGCAGGGCATGGCCCCTCACCTCCGAAGAGACATCCGGCACCTGCGCGGAACCGCCAAGGCAACTTCGGCCCGCGCCCGGGCGACTCCTCCGCCGGCGCAGATCCACCGGCCGAAGATACTTGACCTCTTCACGGGGCACGACCACCCCGGGTACGATCCCGCCCCTGTGCAAGTGGCGGTTTAGGATGTTCACCGCGCCCACCGCGTCCATACTTATAGTCCATACTTATATTATACCATGTTAACGCTTTTGGCCAGAAGCCCGGCGCTCTCGTCCCCGGAATGAATTTCCGGGGTTTTCTCGCGCCGGGGCTATAATCTCTCGAAAGATACATATCAACTGCTCATGCGTGAGCGGTCCCTTATTCAGCTTCTGAAATCGACGATAGATAAATAATTTGCTCGCGCTCAGGCGTGAAGAACGGCCTCTGATCGCGTGTTTTAATCTCGCCGATAGCTTTCGCCAGCTCTGCCCGCTCGTTGAGCAAGGCAAGCAACTGTTTGTCAATCTCGTCTATCCGTGCCCGCGGCTCCGATAACCGCTTCATCGTCCCAGCAGTCGGAGCGTCATTAGCAAGCCCGCAATCGTTTTGGAGTCTTTGATTGTACCTTGCAGTATCCTCTCGGCAACCTGATTGAGTGGGGTGGGCACGAGTTCGTTCAGCTCATCTTCGTCCAACCGCTGACGCGTCGGCTGAAGCGACTCGGCAAGGTAGACATGCAACACCTCTTGCGAGTAGCCCGGCGCCAGATATTGGCGGAACAGTCGGCGCATCTGTTGGGCTTGGTAGCCCGTCTCTTCCTCCAGCTCGCGATGCGCGCATGCATCAGGCGATTCGCCCGGTTCCAGTGTGCCCGCTGGAATCTCCAGAAGCACCTCGCCCACCGCCTGACGATACTGCCGAATAAGCAAAACCGTCTCTGAATCTATTAAGGGCACAATTGCCACTGCGCCGTGATGTTCCACTATTTCACGACGGGCAATATGCCCATTAGGCAGGCGCACCGTATCGATGCGCAGGGTCACAATGCGTCCCCGATAGAGTGTTTGGCTTTCGATCAGCTCTTCTTTTAGATTCATTCTTCCTCCTTGCGGTGTAAAAACGGTACACGGCGTTTGGAATGCGCCTGTAGGTGAAGCCAGTGCCACGCATCGGCAAGGTCAGGAGGGTGGAGGATAACGCTCTTGACATTCCCGTAGCCTTCGCGCAGGAGGCGCAGAGCCAGTGTATCGGGCGCATAGAGGCTGAGACGGTAGCCTTCTTCTAACTCCACGATACGCAGTTCTACCTCCTGCAGGATCGGCAGCAGCGGTTCGGGTTCGATTAGCTCCACCTCGATTCGGGTGGCGTTCAACCCCTCTATCAGATGCTGAGGGGTATCATCCGCCAGCAAGACGCCTTGATCCAGCATTAGCACTCGATCCGCACACTGAGCAGCATCGGGCTGGCGCGTGGTGAACAGAACCGCACCGCCAAATCGCGAGCGATCCTCCAGCTCGCTCCAAAGCCGTCGTACCTGCTCGAAATCGGCTCGATCAAATGGGTCATCGAGGAGATAGAGAGGTCCGCGCTGAGCCAGAGCGCACGCGACTTGAAGCATCGCCCGCTGGCTGGTAGAGAGTTGCCCCACAGGGGTCTCCATGTATGCACCCAGTCCAAAAAGCTCAATAAGGTAGACGGCGCGTGTCCAGCTCTCCGCATAGCGCTTGAGCAGGCTGATAGGCGTGGCAGTCCGCATCGATCGGGTGGGAATGAGGTCGGGAATGGTCGCGACATCGGCACATTCCAGCACGCCCGCTTCTAACGGCACCTCCCCTGCAATCAATCCCAAAAGGAGGCTCTTTCCGGAGCCTGCGGGACCAAAAACGGCGACCAACTCCCCGCGCTCGACCTGAAAGTCCATCGGGGCGATCGAGATGCCTGCATGGGGAGCAGACTCGATTTGACGGGCACGCAACAACAAACGCTCGCTACGCATCAGGGCACCACTTCGGGATTCGTCTTGCGCATAGCGGAAAGCACCGTTTCGGCGAACTGTTTGAGAATCTGCATATCGCGCTCCGCGTTGCCCGAGCTGGTCTTGAGAAATCGCACAAAGTAGGCTTTAGAAGGCATCCCGCTGAGACGCCCTGCCAACAGCAGGATACGCGCGGAGGAGGTATCGGAACGGTAGCCAAACGGCGTCGTGTAGAAGTAGATCCCCACCGCCTGCCTACGCGCCCCCTCCAACGAGACCAACTGCACCGCACGGGCTCGAATCGGACGCTCCAAGCCCGTGACATTCAGCTCAATCTCGCGATTGTCTATAAACTCCCAGTTTTGCACTCGGAAGCAGACCTGCGGGTTGTGAAACGCCCCCGTGTGCGAGCCTGCAATAATCGAAAGGTCTACCTGTTCCCCGCCTGGACCCATATAGATTCGTGCCAGGTATTCGTCCGGCATCAGCTCTTTGAGAGCGCGCTCCCCAACTTCGTATTCGTCAAAAAGGCGCCACTCCCCCACCTCCGCCGGCACTTTGGAGAGAGTCTTCTCACGCGATTCGGGCTTGGCTCGAGGCATCACTTGCATCGTGATCAGCAATCCCACCATCAGCACCAGAATAACCGCCATCGGCACGCCAAAACGCTTCCAGTCCATCGGCGGCGCAGGAGGGGGGGCCTCACGCACAGGCGAGTCCGAAGAGGACGCATCGGTCGCCTGCCCATCGGTCGGCTCTATCCAATTCTCTTCGGTGCGTGTCTTCATCTCTTCCATCCCAGCCATCTCGCTATCAAAAACAATGAAAGAAACGGAATCAGAATCTCCAAAGCACCCGTAGTGGGAATGTTGACGGTCCCGAAAACGGGCATGTGCAGTTCATACCCCTCGTGAGCAATCTTCGCCGCATAGGGCCCCCAATGCTCCCCTGCCACCGCAATCAGGGCAATCCGTATGCCGTTCGAAACAATCGCGATCGGGAATAGTGCCAGAGGAAGGATTAGCTTCTTCCAAAGAGGGAGATCCACCAGCGTGAAAAAGAAAAGAACGAAAGTTAGCAAGGCAATCGTCACCTTGAAACCGCTACACTCCACGCCCACTTGAAGCTCGTAGCCGCTCGGCATCAGAAAGGTCACCTGACTGGTCTGCAATATCCCGTAAAAAGGCTTCAACAAGGCAATAGCCACTTCGGTCGACCAGACCTTGATCGGGTTCGTCACCTCATCAAAGACCGCCGAGGGCATCGGCATCATCAGATAGAGAAACAGGAAAGGATACAATAAAACCTTAGTGACCTGTTTGCCCCAAAGGATTAGGCTGAAGCTGATTAGGAATAGCGGGAACGCCATGCTAGAGACCCAGCTGGAATGCCCCCAATGCCCTATCAGGTGCATCCCTCCGGCAATCAAAAAGAGCGGGACACCCAGCCACAAACTTGGCTGGGCACGCAACTGTAGCAGTTTCTCCCGACGCATCCAGATTATCACCAACGCCAAAGGAGGCACCAAATAGGCGTAGGAGTAGTACCCGTTCGGGTTGCCCCACCGATCAAGCCAATACCACTTAATGGGTTCCCGGTAGGCATACAGGAGCATCCCCACAAAGGCCACCACCAAGCCCGCCAGTATCGACTGAGGGCGTGGCAGCTTTCTAAGCTCGATCATCAACTGATCCCACATCGTTTCCCTCCAGAGTATCGGTAGAGGATTGTACCCTCTGTGGAGTACGGAAAGTCCAATACTTATTCGCGAAAAAGTTCCAAAACAGCACGATCCCCGTTGCTGTCGCCTGCGCCATCATAAACACCATTTTGGGGGGATCAGGCAAAAATGGACGCACCAGCAGAGTGGTGGTCGTGGAGTTGAGCATAATCCCAACGAGGTTGACCGTCACGAATTTGGCGAACTGACGAACGCATGCATGGGAACCGCGAACACGAAAGGTCCACTGACGATTCCAAATAAAACTGTTGAGGGTTGCCGTCCCCGATGAAATCACCTTGCTGACCCACACCCCGGTAACTTCAGGACGCACCGAGTAGCCAACAAGCCTTGCAGGGACTCCTATCAGTCGTGCGAATGGCTCACCCAGCACGCGCGGCACACCCGTGTAATAGGTAAGGAAAAAGCCAAGGCTCCAGTCAATGGTAGTATTCATTACTCCGACGGTGGCAAACTTGAGGAACTGCTTGACCCCTACCGGCAGCGACTGCGCATGATTACGGATGGATTGAATCTTACTCATCGCCACATCACCCCCACTACGATAACAGCCCATACAAGAAGCGATATCGCGATATGCTTATCGGTAAGAATCAACCGTTCAGGGCTTCCGCCAGCATCGTAACGATGAACCACATAGAAGTAACGCAACAGTCCGTAGGTGACCACAGGCAAAGTATACAACAACCCCGAATGGGCTTTGGCAGTGTCCGACAGAATCACATAGATCGCATACGACTGGATCGCCAGCACCATGGAGATGGTCAGCAGATGTTCCAACATAGTGATGGAATAGTCACCGAGCGCACCACGATGAGGCACAGCGTTCTCTCCAAGAGCTACCAGCTCGTGGCGCCGCTTCGCAAAACCCAAAAAGAGTGCCAAAAAGAAGGTGCAGATAATCAGCCACGGCGAAATGACCACATCAATCAGCGCTGCCCCAGAAACTGCACGCAAAAGGAAGCCCAACGCAATCACTGCCACATCCAAAATAGGCATCTGCTTGAGGTAGAGGGTGTAGAGAGTGCTTTGAAGAGCATAGATCCCAATAACCCCCCCAAACAGCAGGCTGAGCCAAAACGCCACTCCCAGCCCACTGCTTAGTAAAAGCACGCTGGACGCGCCTGCAAGGGCTACTGGTAGCCTCCCTGCTGCAATCGGGCGGTGACGCTTTGTCGGATGGTGGCAGTCGCGCTCGCGATCCCGAATATCGTTAATCAGATAGATGGCACTAGATACGAAACATAAGGCAACGAATCCCAGAAGGGTCTTGACTACCAGTTCGCCGTTGGTGAATTGCCCCGAAAACAGGAGCGCGGCAAATATCAAAGTGTTTTTCACCCACTGGTGCGGGCGCATCGCGGAGAGGAGCGTGCCCGCCTGCTCTAAGGGCTTTGCTATCGGGGCAGGCATGCTCAAGTTACGAACGCCACCTCCTCGGTCCGATACGCTTCCATCGTTCGGCGGATCCCCTCTCGTAAAGATACCTGAGGCTGAAAGCCCAGCCGACTCTGGATTTTGTGAATATCCGCGTACGAGCGACGAATATCACCCGCACGGGGAGGCATCAACTGAGGTTCCAATGACCGCCCGCACACGGCTTCAATCGCGCGCAGAAGCTCCCAAAGGGTGGCAGGCTGTCCAGAAGCTAAGTTGTAAACCTCGCCTGGTGCGTCTAAATGGGTCGCACCAAGCCACAGCCCTTGAACTAGATCGTCGATGTAGATAAAATCGCGCACCTGCTTGCCATCCCCAAAAAGAAGAGGCTGGCGCCCCGATAAGGCGCACTCCATCCAGCGGGGGACGACAGCCGCATACGGTGAGTGTGGGTTCTGGCGCGGTCCGTATACATTAAAAAATCGCAGGCACACCGTCGGCAAACTATAAACACGATAGTAATCTTGACACAATAGTTCGCCGTACCATTTCGTCCATGCGTAGGGTGAGATGGGCTTTGGGCACATCGTCTCGCGCTTGGGCAGGCGTGGCGCATCGCCGTATACCGCTGCGGACGAAGCGAACACCACACGCTCGACCCCTGCCTGACGCGCCGATTCCAACACATACTGGGTTCCGAGAAGGTTGACCTCAAAGGTCTCGTTGGGCACCTCCAGCGAGTAAGGCACGGAAACTTGTGCCGCAAGATGGAACACCACCTGACAACCTGCCACCGCCTCCGCCACCAGTGCAGGATCCGTCACTGACCCCTTTATGAATTCAATCTGCCCCAGCACCTGCTGAAGGTTCTCTATGCGCCCCGATGTGAGGTTATCCAGCACGCGTACCCTGCCATGCTGAAGCAGAAACTGCACCAGATGCGACCCGATAAAGCCCGCACCGCCTGTCACCAGAAAAGTCCGTTCAGTATGCGCCATTGCCCTTGAGAATCGCAGGGATTGTCTTCAACAAGATCTCGAGATCCAAGCGCAACGAGATGTTCTCCACATAGTAGATATCCAACCGCATCCACTCATCGAAGCTCAGATTACTGCGCCCACTGACCTGCCACAGCCCTGTACAGCCTTGCGGGACAGCAAACCGCTTATAATATTCCACATGGTCAAAGCGATTCACATCGTAAGGTGCCATTGCTCGGGGACCCACCAAGCTCAGATCCCCCTTGAGAACATTAAACAGCTGCGGGAGCTCGTCGAGACTAAATTTGCGAATAAATCGTCCAATTCGGGTCATGCGGGGGTCGTGGCGGATTTTAAATGCGCCCCCTTGCTTTTCGTTCATGTGCATAATCAGCGGTTGGAGCTCTTGGGCGTTACAGCGCATCGAACGAAACTTATACATAATAAAGGGCTTTGCGTAGCGTCCAAGCCGTATTTGACGAAATAACACCGGACCAGGTGACTCCAACCGTATCAGCAAGGCAATCCCCAGCATCACAGGCGCCAGCACCAGGAGTGCCAGCGAAGCGCCCACGATGTCGATGCACCGCTTAGCCCAAGCATGCGGGATATGTACTTCCGGGATATAGTCCGCAAACGGCGATACGAGGGGGCTATGCGAAGCCGTCTCCCCCGAAGGTGGCGGTTTCATCGTCCTACCCATTCGGTCGGTAAGCATGGTATACCTCCTTTCTCAGACCGGGGCATTGTGCCCCGGCCGCATGCATTAGTCGCGTGGCGCGGCCTGCTCAGGTTCTGAGTCGGTATCGACACGGCTGCTGGGTGGTATGGCAGCACGCACAGCAGTGCCGTTTCGCCCCTCCAGCGCACGGTAGTAGCCACGCTGAAACTGCTGGAACACTACACTGTCGTCCAGACGCACCTTGTTGAGGACAACGCCGACCATGTTGATCCCATGCTGTTTGAAGCGCGCCAGCATCTCGCGGGTCGCCTCCGTCATGCCCTGTCCTGCGGTATGCACAATCAGCACATTGCCTGAGGCGGTGCCGACGACGAGGCTGTCTGCAAAAGTCGCTGACGAGGGCGTATCGAGGATCACGAAGTCGGCGATGCCCTTGAGCTTCTGGAGCAGTTCTTGCATCTGAGGGGAGCGCAGAAGACGCCCAGGGTTGTCCACTGGTGTGCCAGCGCCAATGAAGACCACTCCCTCTACAGCGGTCTGCTGAACAGCTTGTTCCAGCCCTACCTTGCCTAACAGGATATCGGACAAGCCAGGGTGGTTCACATCGGCGCGTACCAGCTGATGGAGGTTTGGGTTGCGCATATCGGCATCGATGAGCACCACGCGTGCCCCATCGCGTGCTAAGGTGAGTGCCAGATTATAGGCGACGGTGGTGCGTCCCACATCAGCTTCAGCCCCTGTGATGGCGAGCGCGTTGCCGTTGAGGCGCCAGTTCGCTTGAGCGATACTGGTCGATAGGAGCTGATACGCTGCACTCAGCGGGGTCTGCTCTGCACGGTCGCGTGCCAACAGGGTGCGTCGCATACGCGGTAGGGCGGCAATAGTCGGGATCCCGAACAGGGCTTCGGCTTGAGAAGGAGTGTAAATGCCCTGATCCACTTGCCCCACCAACAGCACTAACCCGATGGAGAGCAAAAGACTGAGTGCTAAGGCAAGCGCCACTCGGAAAGGAATGCGCTTGTCCACAGGGACGCTCACGGGACCGTCGATCACCTTCACGAAGCCTGCTGTCTGCAGTTCGTTCTCACGCGTAATGGCTTCGTCCAGCTTGGTTTTCATCAAAGCGAGGCGGTTGCGGGCGAACTCTGCTTTGAGGGTAAGTTCCTGAGCAATTCGCTGGCGTTCAGGGAGGTCTTGGAGGCGTCCTCGCAGTTCAGCCACCTGTGATTGAAGCTCGCGTACGCGTTGATCGGCGACATTCCGCTCGACCAGCGCCGCAAGGTAATCCCGTTTGAGAGCCTGGTAGAGGTCGTTCACCCCAGTGGTCTCCGCATCGAGGATCATGGTTTGTTGTTCTCGGATTTGCTTATTCAGCTCCTCGATGCGTCCCTGTATGCGCTTGACATCGGGGTGTTGGGGTCCCAGCCCGCGTGCGATGAGCCCCTGAAGTTCGTTTTCGTTCTGTGCTAGCTGCGATTGCAGTTGTTGCAGTAGCGGGTTGAGGCGCAGCACCTTGCTCAGGCTGCGATATTCGCCGCCGCCCGGTCGGCGTGCTTCCTGCTCGAGTTGTTGGGTGAGACGTGCCAAGCGTGCCGATGCAGATTGCTGGGCGGTGATGGCGTCGTAGAGCTGCGCCTCGAATCGCGCAATCTGTTGGAGAAAGAGATTGGTTTGGTTCTCCGACTGAATCACATCTTTGTTTTGATTGAGATATTCACTTAGCTGGCGTGTGGCGCGTTCGTACTCGCGCTGGGCATCTTCATACTGGCGCTGGACGAATTCGCGCGAAGGGCGCGCTACCTGCGCATTCAGGTTGTTATAATGCTCCTGAAACTTATCGAGGAGGATCGTGGTGGCGTATTCCGCTTGTCGACGCGCCTCTTCGTCACCCTGAACTGTAATCGTGACGGAGAGATATTCGGTGTTCGGTATGGGTTTGATATCGAGGCGCGCAAGCAGATCCAACGCCCCGCGTAAATCTTGCTCGCTTGGGGGATAGTTGCGCTTGATAAGTGCTGCAGGTGCCCAGTTCCCGCTGTCGCGTAGTTCGCGCCAAGTACTTAGCAGAACGGTATAACTGCGCACTACATTCGACATATTCTGCAGGCGGGTGATGAGGTCGACCTGTAAAGTGTAGGGGTCTGGGTAGATTATGGTGCGGTTCGATTGGAGAGCGCGGTATTCCGCAATCACCGCCTGCCCTTCCCATTCGTTGGGCTTCGCCCAGTAGTAGGCAAAAACCGTGCCCGTCACGATACCCGTGATCAGGGCAATCCACCACCAGCGCCGTTTCAGTAGCTTAATCGCTTGCCATAAATTCATCGTCCAGCCTCCCTCTTAGGGTCTCCACAAGGAGCTCAAAATACCCAGATTCCGCATAAGCCATACCACTGAGAGTGCGCGGTATGCCCGATCCACATCGGGGGTGCGGGTCTTTGACACATACACCACATCGCCGGGCTTGAGTTCAACATTCTGGCTCATGTCGCCCTTACGCAGAAGCTTGATCAGGTCCACCTGAATCTGTTCCTCTTTACCTTCTGCGTTTTTGCGGATGACATAGGTTCGGCTCAAGGCGGCGCGCTCGGTCTCCCATCCCCCTTGTCCCAGAGCATCCAGCACGGTCAGGCGCGGACGCCATGTGTAAAGCCCCGGTCGTTTGACCTCACCCCCGACAAAGTAGCGATTCTCCGTCTCTTCAGGCACAAAAATGGTGTCGCCGTCTTGAAGAGCGATGTTGAGACTGAGATCGCCTTCCTCGAGCAACTTGCGTAAGTTAAGGGGGATTTTGGTGCCATCGATTCGCTGGAGCCATGTATCGTCCAGCCGTGCACGTTCAACTACTGGGTTTCCTGCGTAGGAGAGTGCGTCTAACACGCGATCGCCCTCTTTGAACTCGTAAACGCCTGGACGGTTCACGAACCCCAGCACCGAGACACGCGGGCGGTGATACTGTTCGATATTGACCACCACCTGTGCCCGCGTCAGGTACTGCATGCGTACCAACTCGCGCGCAATCCGATCCGCTAACTCGTCGGGGGTCAGTCCTTGAGCTTGGAGCGTCCCGATCGGTGAAAACGAGATAGTGCCATCACGGCGAACCACGATTCCACGCTGGAAGAGTTCGGGCAACCCATCAACGCTGATCGAAATCACATCATCCGCTTGAAGCCGGTAGGGACTGTCACTCCGTTGGGCATAGAGCCCCCAGACCAACGTCATGCTTACGACCGCTAATAACCAGCGCATACAACTCCCTCCCATTGAGCTCGTTCCCTATCTCGATACAGCAACTTTTGTGCCATGCATTTGGGCTCCTTCCTCATCGATTATCGGCATCGCCTCTCGATTTTTCAAGGTTTCCGCCACCAAAGATTATACCCAATGGGGCATCCTGAAAATTTCGGCACGGAAGTTGCTGTGGCCCGAATTAGGGCGCCGTGCTTGCAACACGGGGCGGATCCACGCTATGCAGCGAAGGCTTGGGGGTTGTGCGCTGTGTCGTGTTGCCTATCGACGCCCCACTTCTCGCGCTTTTACCTGCTTCCTTCCCAAACGCGTGTGGAACAAGCCGTTTGGGAGGATGCAACGATGAAACGATTTTGGGGAGTCGCTCTGGGCGCAACTTTTGCCTGCAACCTATTCGCAGAAACTCCACGAACCCTCACAGGCTACCTTTGGGCGGGAACCACCTTCACTCTTCGAGCGCATGCCTCGATGGGCAATCTCACAGCAAGTTCGTCCCCTGCTCAAGTGCGTGTGGGGCAGATCGTCAGCTGGCAGACAGCGGTCCTTTCAAATTCGGGGGCGTCCATCAGCTCTGGCAGTGGCGTGTTTCGCACACAGGTAGTCAATATGGGTAACGGCTACGACCGACTGAGCTTCGAAGTGTGGCGTGAAGAGCTCACAGACCCTGTGTGGACAGTGCGGTTGTACGAAAACCCCAACGGCAACGGGCAAATATCGGGCAGTACCCTCATCGCAACGCCCGGAACGGGTGGGCAAGGGAGTCCTGTCGCTCCCGGCGAAGCGATGGAGTATCTTATCCAGGCAACCCCGCCCCGTAGCGCCATCCCTACCGATGGAGTCTGGATTGCGCTGACCTACAATACCTCTGTGCCCACGCGCACGAACCGTCTGCTGGGCGATTTTGTCGCAGGCGTCGTGCGGTCGGCAGGCGTTCACAGCCGAGCGTGGAGCTACGCCAACTATCAGACAGCCGTCGCCCCGGTGATCTATAACGCACGTCTCCTTTGGCTTGGCACTAACAGTTCCAACCAAACGCTTATCTTCTACACCCCAAACCCCGTTATCGGCAGCGGCGCCACGCTCAATTCCAACCGAGCCGTCTATGGGCGCACGCTAAACAACTTCGTCCCGACGGGCTTCAGCGTAGCGCTCGGTGCCAGCTGGTTCACGGGCAACGGCACTCGCCTCGTGCGCTTCGATCTCAATCGCATTCTCAACAACGATACCTCAGCTGAACCGTATCAAATAGTCGATCTCCCAAACGGCGTTTCCGCTCGCTTAGACCTATATCCTGCCCTTTATAACGGGCGCCTCTATGTCGTAGGGGATGACAATCGCCTCCATGTGATTCGGGAGAACGGCTCTTGGGCTACCCAGACTGCTCGCCCCTCAACAGTAGTGGGCAACTTCTCGTGTTCGCCCCTGATTGTGAACAGTGAGCTCTATATCGGCACGGATCGGGGCTACATTCTGCGATTCGATCTCTTAACGGGCAGTATCGCCCAGTTGCGCCAAGTCGCATCCAATCAGCCCATTCGCAGCCTTGCCATGACCCGCGACGGACGCCTTCTTTTAGCGCAGGTGGGAGATGCGAGCCTGATGGGGTTGCTGATCGGTAATCTGAGCACCTATTATTCCTATAACCTCCCGCAGCCGATGGTCTCCCCCCTCACTTATCACTGGGATACCGATACTGTCCTCTTTATGACCCAAGACGGCTGGCTCTACGCGCTGAACGCCCAAACAGGCAGGGCGCGCCCCTACTACCCCCAACAAATCTGGAGCGGACAGCCGCTCCAAAAGGTCACTCTCGCTGCTATGCGCCAGCAGGAGCGCAAGGCGTACTATGTCTATGCCTTAGCGCAACAGGCTACCCCTAACGGAGGCACTCAGGGACGGTTCGCTATGATTACGCTGGTCAACCCCTACAATCGTTACGAGGCATCCGAAAGCACGATGTCTACCGCATCGGAGTATCTGCCTTGGATCGCTTTCACAGGAGATCAAAGCGAGAGCTTCTGTCTCATCACAGCGAAAACCCACTCGAATCCACAAGGCTTTATCTCTGCATTCAGTCTACGCTAAAAATTGGAGGTTCGTAACAATGGAACTGAGAGCATTGAGCATCCGTGTCGCCCGAACACCCGGACTGGGCATGCTCCCACAAGTGATAAGCCAAATTCTGCGCATGGTAGACAATCCGAATGCGTCGCCACGACAGATCGGCGTGCTTATCGAACGCGACCCCGGGTTGGCTTCCAAGCTCTTGAAGACCGCCAACAGTACCTACTACGGCTCACCAGGCAAAATCAAGACAGTTTCCCAAGCAATTTCGGCGATGGGGCTGTCGACCGTGCGCTCGATAGTGGTGAGTCAAGCCTACCAGCAGATGACCGCTATTCGAGGCGCTTCTAAGCGTTTCGACCGTCTGGCATTTTGGCAACACTCGCTGGCGGTCGCCAGTGCCACGCGTGTGCTGGCCAAGCTCAAGAGCTATCGCGACCCAGAGGAGGCGTTCCTTGCAGGGCTAATGCACGATGCGGGGAGGCTCGTAATGGATCGGTTCATGCCCAACGAGTTCGACCAAATCTGCACACTCGCTTTGGAGCGGATGATCCCGCTTATCGTGGCAGAGCAGGAGATCCTTGGCTATACTCATGTCGATATTGGCGATATGCTTGCCGAACAGTGGAACCTACCCGACGGCTTGCGTACTGCCATTCGCCGCCACCACTATCCTCGTGAGAGCTACAGTGAGTGCGCGCTGGGCTATCTGGTTTGCGCTGGCAATGTGATCGCACATCAAGTAGGGTTCGCACTTCAACCCCCTGTGATTTACGAGATGCCCGAGACCGTCACCCACGCGCTGGGGCTCCCCGAGGCGCAACTGGAAGGGCTTAAACAGGTCGTGCTTCAAGAGGTGATGCGGACTCAAGAGGTGCTCAAAATTTATCCCAGTACGAAACTGCTGATCAGCACTCCCAAAGTCCAAAGGCTCACATAAAGCCCGATCCCTGTACGGAGCCAGCGTGCCACGAACTGCGGATTGTGCCTGCGATACCATTCCGCAAAGCCGACCGCCAGCACCACGGTTGCCCCTTTCACGGCAAAGAAAACAGCCCAACCAAATCCCAACACCCAGTTCATTATCGGGTTGAACTCGGTAGCCAAGCCGTGGGTGATGAGCCAATAGGTACTCAGCGCATCCGCAAGGCAGATGAGAACCAAAGCCCAACTCTCTTTCATCATCGGGTTTCCTCTGCACCGATGTTCAGCAACTGGCGTGCCAGCGCGGTCCACCCCATCTGAGAATTCTATAGGGATTCATTGCGCACGGTACAATTAAGGGGAATTAACTAAGCGTTCACAACTAAAGGATATTCGGCTCTTTTTCGGAAGCCTTGCAAACCAGAGAGGGATTTTAGCCATGGGGGCTGCAGCAGTCTTCTTTGGCTGGCTCCCAGACGGCATAGCAGGGCTTATGGAACGGTTAGGCTGGTCAGACTGTGTGTGGAGTGTGCAAATCGGTGTTGCCGTTGTCATGAACCCCATGGCTAAAGCCAGGGGCTTGCAGCTAGGACGGGTGGCCCGCCGTGTACGACCGCATACGGGCGACCCT
>PSLB01000201.1:0-2284 GCA_040289385.1 Armatimonadota bacterium | reverse complement strand
TTTACCTGCCAGGCGATTCGCTGGCAGAACCTCCTGAACTCTTGCTTGTCAAGGTTCTGAGGAGATTATACCACAGTTCTGAGGAGATTATACCACACGAGAGGAGGGAAGGCGGCGCTCCTCCCCAGGCCTAAAGGCCGGGGTCTCCGCGCCGCAGTACACGGATGACCTGAAGGGCGATTTGCGCACTGCCTGCGGGGGGCATGAGGTAGAGCCCCTGAGCATAGGGGTCTGCTTGCTTAACGAACTGCTGAGCGATCTCAATGCCCACGGCCAAGGCGCTCTCTTCGGGGGCATCTGCCATACGCTGGAGAATCGACTCGGGAATCGAGATTCCGGGCACCTCGTTATGCATAAACTCGGCGTGGCGGGCACTGCGCAAGGGAAGCACCCCCACAAACCATGGTATGCCCAGTTTATGCAGGAACTCCGCCGTGGCTTCCACCACAGCCATTTCGAAGATGGGTTGGGTGTAGACCAGGTGGGCGCCTTCATCTACCTTGCGACGGAGGCGATCGCGTTCTGCCGCTAAATCGGGTGCCAGTGGGTTATAAGCCACTGCGATGGTGAAGTTGGCGCGCACCCCGATAGAGTTGCCCGCCAAGTCGCGTCCCTCGTTAAACCGCCGTAGGATGCGCACCAACCCGACCGCATCCACATCGAACACGCTGGTCGCTGTCGGATAGTCGCCGATTTGGGCAGGATCGCCAGTAATCGCCAGCACATTCCGAATGCCCAGTGCATGGGCTCCCAATAGATCGGACTGGATCGCAAGCAGGTTGCGGTCTCGGCAGGCGAAGTGCATCATTACCTCCACATCCGCTTCCCGTTGGACCAAGTGGGAGATGGCGATCACATTCATGCGCAGGCGGGCGCGTGCCCCATCGGAGATATCGATCATCTGGACCCCGTGCGCTTTCAGCAAGCGCGCGCCGTCGATCACCTTTTGCACCTTCAGTCCACGCGGGAGGTCTAACTCCACGGTGATCACGCGCTCTTTGCCCAGAATCTGCGCCAGCCGAGAAGGCTCGGCGGTCGGCGGCTCTTCCTCTTGGCGTTCGCGCGCAACGGCACGCACAACGGTCGGTTTGCGCTTGGGGGGCGCTTTGGTGACAGCGTGGGCAATGGCGCGAATATGGTCGGGCGTGGTGCCACAGCAGCCACCGACAATCTGGGCGCCCGCCTCCACCAAGCGTAGGGCGTACTTGCTGAAGTAGTCGGGGTGAATATCGTAGACCACCTGTCCCCGCACCAGCTGGGGGAGCCCGGGAGTCGGCATTGAAGAGAGGGGGAGGTCTGTACCTGCGGCGAGCATGCGCACAATGTCCAGCATGCGCTGGGGCCCAACCACGCAGTTGGCACCGACCGCATCTACATCGAGCTGACTGACCGTCTGAGCGAACCGTTCTGGGAGCCCTTCCATTAGGGTCTCGCCGTCTTCCACGAATCCTTTGGACACAATTAGCGGGATGTCGGGAGCGAGGGCTCGGGCTGTGCGGATGACCAGCTCTAGCTCACGCAAGTCGATAAAAGTCTCCAGAATAAGCCCATCGACGCCTGCCTCCAGCAGTGCCTGAATTTGCTCGCGGAAGGCTTGCTCTGCCTCTTCAAGGCGTGTTTTCTCAATGGGCTCCAGCGGTTTACCCACAGGCCCCACCGAGCCGAACACAAGCGCGTCGGAACACACGGCGGCACGCGCCAACCGAACGGCCTCCCGATTGATGCGTCCAATCAGCGCTTCGGGCGAACCGAACTGCTCCAGCAGGCTATAAGCGGTAGGCACTTCGCTCCACCGCTCAGGTAAGTTGAATAGGCGGATGCGGTTGGCGGAGTAGGTATTGGTTTCTATCAGCCGTGCCCCTGCCTCGTAATACTCTCGATGGAGTGCCTGCACCACTTTGGGGTAAAGCAGGTTTGCCAGCTCGTAGGGGGTGGGGACCCCCCGTAGTGCCAGCATTGTGCCGATAGCACCGTCTGCAATAAGCACGCCTTGTTCCAGCTGTGCCTGAAACTGTCCTCGCTCCACTCAGGGATTATACCATTAAAAGGGATTATACCATTAAATAAGGGAGGACGACAGGCAAAGGAGAGCAAAACCTGCCGCCCCCAAAGAGAGGTGTGTGTTGTCCAGCTTAGCGGCTTCACGTATAGACGGAATTTTCTACCCGAAGGTTCCCCTCGCTCGGCGAATGGGTTTAGAGAAAGTGGGGGAGCGCGATGGGGCAGTAATCCCCCTCAATTCATTGAGGGGATACACGGACCCCCTCGCGCATGGGGTATCATC
>PSLB01000015.1:0-23214 GCA_040289385.1 Armatimonadota bacterium | reverse complement strand
CCGCCGATTCGGACGGCGACGCCTACTCTGGTGGGCATCTGAACGGCCTGCGGAAGCGCCATGCCAAACTGCGGGCCAGGCTCCAGAAGAAGGGTACCAAGTCCGCCAAGCGCCTCTTGAAGAAGCGTCGGAGGAAGGAGCAACGGTTCGCCCGTGATGTGAATCATTGCATCTCCAAGAAACTGGTCGCGAAGGCCAAAGGCAGCAGTCGCGGGATTGCCCTGGAAGACCTCAAGGGTATCCGCGAACGGATCTCGGTTAAGAAGGCTCAGCGTCGCGTCCAGCACAGTTGGGCGTTCCATCAGCTCCGCTCCTTCGTTGAGTACAAGGCCCGATTGGCGGGTGTCCCGGTGGTGCTCGTTGATCCTCGGAACACCTCGCGCACCTGTCCGGCCTACGGGCATGTGGCGAAGGCCAACTACGCAGGCACAGTTTCGCTGCGTCGGGTGCGGCTTTGCTGGGTCGGCCGACGCCATCGCTGCGGAGAATATCCGCAGGGCCGCCCGTATGCGGCCATACGCGGCAGGCTTATCCGCCTAGCTGCAAGCCCCTGGCTTTAGCCATGGGGTTCATGACTGGAGCCGCCTACGACACGCGACGCGGGACCCTGCTCGTTTCGGCGGGCAAGCGATTCGGGAGCTACAACTTCCACAGTGGACAATGGCTCTGGCCGGTGGATCTGGGCGCGGTAGTGATCGGCGCCCCGGCCTATGACTTCTTTACCGATTCCTGCTTCCTGTTGACTGCTGGAGGGCAGGTCTATGCGCTCGATTCTGCCAGCGGGACAATCCGCCCCTTCTACCCCCAGCTTGGCTTCAACGGTCTCATCCAAAAAGCCACTCTGACCACCCTGTCGCGTCAAGATCGCAAGGTGAGCTACCTCTACGCACAGGTGCAGTCCGCAGACGGCACGAACGAGGTGCGCATGGTTACTGCTGTCAACCCCTTCAATCGGTTCGTCAGTAGCGTTATTCCTCCCGGGGCAAAAATCGGCGACTACTGGTTGGCGACGGGCGACACTGCCAACGATCTTCTGGTCGCTTGGTGCTGGCGTGGCGTCGTTGTGAACGGCACGGAGCGCGGTGCCTTCTACACCTTCCGCCCCCGATAGGGCACCTAAGGTACAATTGCCCCTATGTGGGCGATTGAGGTACGGGGGCTGAAAAAAGTCTTCCGTCCGCTGTTGGGAGGCACGCCTATCGTGGCGGTGGCAGGGCTCGACCTGCAAGTGCCTCAAGGCTGCGTGTTTGGGTTTCTGGGACCCAACGGAGCAGGCAAAACAACCACCATCCAGATTCTGCTGGGGAATGTGTACCCTACGGCAGGTGAGGCACGCCTATTGGGCTACCCTGCGGGCGACATCCGTGCGAAACGCCAACTGGGGTTCCTGCCCGAAAAGTTCCAGTTCCACGAGTTTCTGACCGCCGAGGAGTTCCTGAAGATGCATGGTCGCTTGGCGAAGATGGAAGGCAGAACGCTTGCCCAACGCATCGACGAGG
The DNA here is from genome assembly GCA_040289385.1 of Armatimonadota bacterium. GTDB lineage: Bacteria > Armatimonadota > Fimbriimonadia > Fimbriimonadales > GBS-DC > LDYB01. The sequence goes on along the minus strand of PSLB01000015.1, from coordinate 21,715 downwards.
TGCTGGAACTGGTCGGGCTTACCGAACGGCGCAAAAGCCGAATTCGCGAATTCTCGAAGGGGATGCAACAACGCATCGGTTTAGCGCAAGCCATTTTGCACGATCCCGACCTGGTGATTCTCGACGAGCCGACCTCGGCATTAGACCCGTTGGGCAGGCGACGCGTGCGGGAAGTGGTGGAATACCTCAAGCAGAGGGGCAAAACCGTCTTTCTCAATTCGCACCTGCTCTCGGAGGTCGAACGCAGTTGTGACATGGTGGCGATTCTCAATAAGGGGCGCGTGGTGAAACAAGGCACGCTGGACGAGCTGTTAGTCAACAAGTCGGTCGTGGTGCTGGAGTTGCGTGAGGCCACGCCGGCAGTGTTGGAGGCGTTGGAGCGGGTAGCGACGAAGGTTCAGCCGCTGGATGCGCACCGTGTGCTGGTAGAGGTCAACGACGAGAACGGGATACCCGATTTAGCGCGGGCAGTGGTCTATGCGCACGGCGCGCTGATGGGGATGCACGCACAACGCGAGACGCTGGAGGATCTCTTTATTCAGGTCGTGGAGGGCGAAACGAAGTAAGATGGGCACGATTATTCTTTTGACGCTCAAAGAGGCGATGCGTCGGCGCGCCTTTCTGGGCACGATCCTCATTCTGGTGGTGCTGTACGGACTGAGTTTTTTGCCCAAAGCGTTCCATGAGGCGTTCGGCGGGAGCGAACGGCGCTTCGAGATGGGGCTCCAACTAATGGTAAGCTTCGGTGTGGACTCCATCAAGTTCTTCTCTTCAGTGCTGGCGATTGTGCTCTGTGCGGGTACGCTCACTGGAGAGATAGAGCGCGGGTATCTGTCAGCGATTTTGCCCCGCCCAATCTATCGGTGGCAGGTCTACTTGGGAAAGTGGCTGGGTGTGATGTTCTTCTGCTTGGCGAATGCGGTGCTGTGGACTGCAATGCTATGGGTGTCGGTGTTTTTGCAGGGCAAGGTGCACTACGAGATGTGGTTCGCCCTGCCGTATGTGTTGCTCTATCCGATGCTTTACGGCACTCTGGCGCTGGTCTTCTCCAGTTTTGCAGGGACGGCGGTCTCGCTGATGTTGACAGTGGCGATGGGGGCGCTTGCCTACTTTTCGGACCATATCCTGCGTCCGCTGGCGGGCTTTTTTGATGTGGTGATTCTTCAGCGGATTGTGTGGTTTTCGGAATGGGTAGTGCCGATGGCGGTGCTGAAGCGGTTTGTGGCGGTCTATACGCGTCCCAACTTTACCGGACGTATGGAGGAGATGCCTTTCGGCAGCGAGGAAGTTCGGCTGTTTTTGAACCCGCCTGCGCGCGAGTGGGAGCTGGGGTATGTGTTGGTGTATATCGGGCTGACGCTTCTGATTGGGGGCATCCTCTTCCAGCGCCGCGATGTACAGTAGACAAAACTCGCATTTTTCCTGATAGGCATTCGGCTCGAGAGTGGTACAATCGAGATAGCGAACACACTTTTGGGGAGGTATCTAACCATGTCTTTCAAGGACGCACAGCAGTATGTTGGGATGATGTGTGAAGTTTCGTGGCGTGATCGTCGTGGGGAGGTTCAGACCAAGAATCTCTTCATTGAGGATGTGACATTTGTTCCGCTCTACGGGGTTTGCTTTATCACCGACACGGGCGAAATCCGTTTGGATCGGGTGGTTCAGGTGGTTCCGTTGGAGCAACCGTCTCATAAGGTGGCTTAGAGGGTTCGCAACTGCTGAATGTCCTATAGATAACGGGGGTTGCTTGGGGTCATATATCAGCATGGTCCTTGTGGGTGCCGTCGCCGGGAGTGGACCAAAGACGTTAAACGCCCGTGGAGGGGACGTAAGACCTGCGGTTCGCAGGCGGTCCTGGATGAAGCGGGAAACCGGCAGCGCGCAAGACCGGCGCCCCCCCTCCATGATAACAGGCAGGTGTCGCGAACGGTTTTCTGTGTTCTCGGCAACGGTAAATTGGGGCTGGGTAGAGTTTGCCGCTACCCAGCCGTTTCACGTTTCAATGCGGTAGTGCTTTACTGCCTCTTCGTCGATAGTCACACCCAAGCCGGGCTTGGCGGGCACGGTCAGATAGCCTTCCGAGTCGGGCATGATCGGCTCGGTGAGGAAGAAGTCGCGCGCCTGGGAGCTCCATCCAGGGAGTTCATAGGGGAATTCAGCCCATTCGCAGTTCGGTGAGGCACCCATCAACTGCAGGTTCGCCGCTAGCCCCAGCCCGCTGGTCCATGTGTGGGGAGCGATCTGCTTGCCGAAGGCTTCCGCCATGCCTGCAATCTTTTTGCCCATCAGGATCCCGCAGGAGAGTGTCACATCGGGCTGGAGAATGTCTATGGCGTCGCGCACGAGGTATTCGCGAAACTCGTGCAGGTCTTGGTTCATCTCGCCGCTGGCGAGCGCGATGGGTGCTTTTTCGCGGAGGCGTCGGTAGCCCTCGTAGTCGTTTTTGTCTAAAGGCTCCTCGAGCCAGCGCACATTCAGTTCTGCCAGCTCTTCGGCGACTCGGAGTGCGGTAGGCACATCCCATTTAGGGGCGGGCGCCATCCCTGCCACACGCCATCCCATGTTCGCATCCACCATAATCTCCATATCGGGATAGCGTTCGCGGACGGCACGGGCGACCGCTAAGTCGGCGCGCCAATCCCAGTTGTGAAAACGCAGTTTGAGCGCGCACACACCCATCTCGCGCACTTGGGCGACATATTCGAGCCGTTCCTCCACCGAGCGCAGTTCGCCTGTGCTGGCGTAGGCGCGCACGCGATCCTGATAGCCGCCCAGCAGACGGTAAACGGGTTGCCCCATCGCCTTGCCGATAATGTCCCAGAACGCCATCTCGATCCACCAGAGGCGCAAGCCCAGAAAGGTGGCGGAGCGGGCAATTTGGATGGTCTCTTCCACATTCATCGGGTCGCGCCCAAACAGGAAGGGCAACAGCAGTTGTTGGAGTCCGCTCCCTTCCTTGCCAAAGGCAACCCCTGCCGCATAGCCTTTGATGCCCTCGTCCGTTTCGAGCGTGAGCAGCAGCACGCGATGAGCCGTTTGGGGGTAGCCGGGAAGCCACGCGGGATAAAACGGTGTCTCCAGCGGATACTCCAGCAACCTAAGGTCGACGCCTACAATCCGCATCTTAAGTTCCGAGCCCCTTCTCTTTGAGGTAGTCGCGGTAGACCGCCACCGCCTGAGGCATCGTGCTGGTGAGTTGCATAATCCCGCTAACGCGCCCTTTCGGTTGGATCTTGCGCTGTGTGAACGCCATCATCGCATTCTCCTGACCTGTGTAGAGCTTGTGGAACAGTTCGGCTGTCAGCGTCAGCGCAGCTTCCTCTTCACCGTCGGGCTTCTCCGTTAACAAATCCAGTTTGCCCCCGCGCGTGTCGATCCAGAAGTCGATATCGGGTTGCTTGATATGGATGGCGATGAGCATGTCCAGCTTTTGCCATCCCTCGCGAATCACATCCACATTACGCAGGCGATCGATAAACTCGAACACAAACGCCTTTGCTTGCTCCGCATCCTTATAAGGGAACCCCATCGTTGTGAAACCTCCTTCTATATGATGTTTGGACTGGCTTTCTATTCGATGGGCACGCTGTTTTTCCTGCTATGGCGCAGCAATCCCCTGCACAAAGGCGAGGGAGTTGCCGAAAAATTGATACCACAGTAGGAATTGGGGTTCTCCCAAAGAATTACGCGGTGCAAGGGAAATGGATCAGGCGAACGGTTTACGCAGAGCGGTTCAGACGAAGCCCACACGATGCTCCGGGCTAAAGGTTCCCGTTGTGCATGCGCATCTTTTGCCAGTGCAGGGAATGCCCATGCGGATGCCTCCGTGTGTGCTGGTGTGGCACTGGCATCGGTGGGTGTCGGTGCGTGCGGGCTGGGATCTCCAGTCTCGCCTGCATGTGGTGGGGTCGCCGGGTCAGCTTTCTGGCGTGCAGTTGAGTCAGTGGCGTGTGCTGTTTTCGGAATGGCATTTATGTGCGCGCTCGTTGGAGGTGATGCTCTTTGCCGACATCGGGTGGATTTGGCTGGAACCGGGGCATGGGCTCCTCGATCGCTTGCGTCCGGTGCTCCACTGGCTCTGCAGAAACCAGCCTGACCTCCCGATAATTTTAGCAGGTTTCGGAGAGGCGACTTTGCAACGCGTTCGGCTGTGGGCTTCAGCCCGCTTCCCTCTTCGATATCTGGAGGCGGAAACGGCATACAGTGGAGCGGAGCATACACGAACGGGCTATTCGGGCTATTATCGACTCGTGCGTTTGTGCGCAGCTCCCCTACACCGTTCTATGGTCAAGGAGGCTATATGAACCGTTCGATGCGCATCTTATTGGTTTCGGCGGAAGTCGCGCCCTATGCGAAGGTTGGTGGGCTGGCAGACGTAGCGGGGTCTCTCCCCAAGGCGCTCGCTCATTTAGGACACGATGTGCGCATAGTCACGCCTGCCTATCCCATGGTCTTGCAGAATGCCCGCGTGTCCGTACGCCCTGTGCGTGAGTTCACCGTATCTATTCGCCCAGACTGGAGCGAGACGGCGACTCTGTATGCTCTCGACTCGGCACCCGGGCCGACCTACCTGTTGGCAGTAGGCGGTTGGTTCAACTCGGCGACCGAGTCCAGCAAGATCTACGCGGTAGACCCACGCGCTTATGTTGCTTTCTCTTGGGCAGTGGCGCATCTGATTGCTGAGATGCAGACAGAGTGGACCCCTCAGGTAGTTCACTGCAACGACTGGCATACCGCTTTGATTCCTGTCATTTTGCGGACGACGCCTCCTCGTCTCTTTTCTACAATAGCCGCCGTGTATACCATTCATAATCTGGCGTATCAGGGTGTTTTTGATTCCAGCTTTTTTCATGAGACAGGCTTGCCCGAGCCTCTTTTTACGGTGGACGGGCTGGAGTTTTACGGCAAGGTCAACCTGACGAAGGGTGGACTGCTCTTTAGCGATTATGTGAACACGGTCAGTCCAACCTATGCTCAGGAGGTTCAAACGCCCGAATATGGCGAACAGTTGGAAGGGGTTCTGCGGCGGCTGGCCGCGGAGGGACGCCTCGTCGGCATTCTCAACGGTATCGATTATGAGGAGTGGAACCCCGAAGCCGATCCCCACTTACCTGCGCCCTATTCGTGGCGCGATCTTGCAGGCAAGGCGAAGTGTAAGGCACATCTCCAGACCGCTTGCGGTTGGCGACCGGAAGCGGACAAAGCGGTGATAGGGCTTGTGTCGCGCCTGACTGATCAGAAGGGGCTAGACCTCGTCAAGGTGATCGGCGCGCGTATCTTACAGCTGCCTGTTCAATTGGTGGTACTGGGCACAGGCGACCCGGCGTATGAGCGCTACTTCCGTGCCCTCCACAAGCGCCATCGAGCCAAAGTGCACGCCACCATCGGCTTCGATAATGTGCTGGCTCACCGTATCTATGCGGGTTCCGATATGTTTTTGATGCCTTCACGGTTTGAACCCTGCGGTTTAGGGCAGATGATCAGTTTAAGATATGGAACAATCCCCATAGTTCGTCAGACGGGTGGTTTGGCGGACAGCATCACGCCGTACGATTCGGCGCACGACACAGGCAATGGGTTCGTGTTCCGCGCCTATCAGCCTGCCGCTCTGTACGAGGCGGTCGAGCGTGCGGTGCAGACATTTGCCCAGCCTGAGTTGTGGCGTCGGCTAGTTGCGCGTGTGATGCAGGAGGACTGGTCGTGGGCACGCTCGGCGCATGCTTATGCTGCGCTTTATGCCCTGGCGTGGGAGACACGCGCCCAGATCGCTACCCCATCCGCCGAGCCAGTCGCCCGCTAAGGGGGGGGCCAAAGATTACACGAGGAACCAAATGAGCACGCATGAACTGGACCGTCGTGCCCCGCATCACTGGGGGGCTTGGCTGTATGCTGGTGTTGATGATCGGGATCATCGCAGGCATCGACCCAGTGCTGTGTACCATTCGAGGGCTGATTGGGGGCATGGTGGGGTGGATTGCTGGCGCGCTGTGGGCGTTCTGGATGAGCCAGCTGATGCCCCCCGAACCGCCCCAATCGGAACTACCGCACAAATCCGATTCGGAGTCACCCCCAACCGACCACGAAAACGGCGCAGACACTGCTTAGCACCTATGAATTAGTAGGGAGGTTCTTATGGACGCTTATCTGTTGCCAGAGGCATGGCGCAATTTTAAGGTCTACGGCGATATGGAGAGTCGTGAGCGGATTATTCAGCACTATGCGCATCTGGTCAAGTTGACCGTGGCGCGTATTGTGCCCTATCCGCCCGCTGGCATGGAGTGGGAAGATCTCTACAGTCACGGTGCCATTGGGCTTATTCGGGCGGTCGACACTTACGACCCCACGCGCAATGTGAAGTTCGAGACTTACGCAATTGCGCTGATACGCGGGGCGGTACTGGAGGCATTGCGCTCGGAAGATTGGGTGCCCCGTTCGGCGCGTGACAAACTGCGTGCCTTGGAGCGTGTCTGGGTGCAACTGGAGGCGCATCTCGGACGTCCCCCTACCGAGGAAGAGACCGCCGAAGCGTTGGGGATCCCCATCGAAGAGTACCGCCAACTGCTCATCGACTATGCTCGTACTGCCGTCCTCTCGCTCGATAGCTGTTTGGTTAACGGCGAAGAGGATAACGAAAACGGAGCCACGCTGGCGGAGGTGCTGGCTACCTATGACGACCCCTATGAAGAGCTGGTAGAGCGCGAGCAGATGCAAGCGCTCCAGCAGGCGATAGAGAGCCTCCCAGAGCGCGAACAAAAGGTCATCCAACTCTACTACTACGAGGGGCTCACCTTTAAAGAGATCGGGCAGGTACTGGGCATCTCCGAGTCGCGCGTTTACCAACTGCACACGCGTGCGATTGCCCGCATGCGTGATCACATGGGTGCCACTCTGGGTATCTCGCTTGAGTGAAGCAGGAGTGCGTGCGCCCGAATCGAACCCTTAGCGTCGTATGAGAGATCCAGAAGAGCACACGAGTGGGCTATCACCCCTGCTGAATGTGGGCTTCTATAACTTCGTGCTGACCGACAAAGTGGTTGCTTTGGTCCGAAGCGATTCTGCACCCATTAAACGCATGATCCAGCAACTGCGTCGCGAAGGAACCTACCTCATCGATGCGACGCAAGGACGCCGAACACGGTGCGTCGTGTTCCTCAGTAGCGGTCAGATTGTGCTTTCGGCACTGACCCAAGAGACTTTAGCAAAACGGCTCCTGCGCCCAGCTGTCTCGCTGGAGACCGCCGAGGAGGAGCTGGAACCCCTTGAAAGCGAGAGAGATGATGCGGTATAATTGGCAGACACGAGCGGGCATAGCTCAATGGTAGAGCTCCAGCCTTCCAAGCTGGCGGTGCGGGTTCGATTCCCGCTGCCCGCTCCATTTTGATGCTACCGCACACTCCCAGAACATAAGCGTAGTCCTGCGACTCGAAGAAGGGGATTTTGGGGCAGAAAAGATGCGGGTCTACGGCACCCACAGAGTGAACCGCGGAGGGGCAATCGCAGTAGTCGATCCCACAGAGGGCGAAGTAGTGCCCGTCGTTGAGCGTATCTCGCTCATCGATGAGTACCCCAAACTCGGCGATGCGCTCCCCCTCCGCTTCGGGAATGGAGCCTGCGACCGAGTTCAGAGAATAGCTCAGCTTGAGCTCGTCCTTGCGCCGATGGGAGGGGCACACATAGATAGGCGGTTAGAGCCATTCCCAGCTGGCACAGGTTCGAGAGGCACTGTGTCTGACGCCCCTGCTCGCGTGCCTGCGCAAACACAGGGAACAGAATGGCCGCCAAAATTGCGATAGTCGCAATGACGACCAGCAGCTCGATCAGCGTAAAGCCTCGATAGGTTCGTATCGCACACCTCCTTGGGAGCGACTCAACTTTTAAAGTATGCTTGCGATCCGACAATTCCTGCCAATAGAGGGGCTATTCTGTCGGTTTTCTGAGGATGCAGTAGAGGTTGTGGGTGAAGTATTCCGTCAAGAAGGGCACTTTGGCGAGCAGGGCGAACGCGCGCAGTACAGGATGTCGACTGTTGTTGGGACGGAAGAGTTCCACCTCAAAGCCTGCGTGGAACAGGATTTCGCGATACTCCCGAAACGAGAGCATGTTCAGCCCCAGATCGCGATAGCTTTGGAGGTGACGTCCAATCTTTTGGCTGACTTTATGAAGTACCCAGCGGGCAGTCAACACTCGGTGTGCCCACGGCAGGTTGATCCCGATAATCTTCTTGACGGTATCGTGATCGCCGAAGGGGCTGTTCCAGAGCGGCCCGATGGCAGCGTAAAGTCGCCCCCCCGGCTTGAGGCGCGCATGCATCGCAGACAACACCGCAGGCAAATCCATCACATGCTCGAAGGTGTCTTTGGAGGTCATCAGGTCGAACCCATCTTCTGGGAGCTGGGCGATGTCGATAAGGTGGAACTCCACACGTCCGAGCAGGTCAGGAAAGTTCCGTTCCAGATTGCGTTGGGCGAACTCGATACGCCGAGGATCAAGGTCCACGCCGACGACGCGTGTGGCGCCCGCTTTCGCCATGTCGACGCACAGGCTCCCGTGCCCACAGCCGAGGTCCAGCACCTTTTTCCCGCGCAGGTCGGGCATGCCGCCCAATCGGTTCCAGAAGCGGGGGTTCTCCCACTTCCCACGTCCGAAGTAGTCCATATCGGCTGGGTTCAGCACCTTCAGGTTGCTTTCTGGAGCCATCGGAGAATTTCCTCCTCGGGGACGGCATATTGCTCGTGGGTCTGAAGGTCGCGCACGGTGAGGGTCTGTTGTGCCAGCTCTTCCTCGCCGAGCAGGAGGGCGTACCGTGCGCCTGAGCGGTGGGCGCGTTTCATTTGGGCTTTCGGGCTCCGCGCCTCCAGGTCTAAATCGCAAGCAATGCCCGCAGTGCGTAACTGCTGGACGTACTGCAAAGCGGGGACGCGTGCCGAGTCGTGCATCGCAACGACATAGACCTTAGGGGTTGGCGGTTCAGGAAGAGGAGCGCCCTGTGCTTGTATCACCATCAGGGTGCGCTCGATGCCAATCCCTACTCCTAAAGCAGGGGTTGGTGGCCCCCCGCATGCCTCCACCAGCCCATCGTAGCGCCCGCCGCCGCATACGGCATTTTGCGCCCCCAAGCCTTGTGCCAACACCTCGAAGGTCGTACGGGTGTAGTAGTCCAACCCACGCACGAGCCGAGGGTTGCGATGGTAAGGAACCCCCAGAACCTTCAGCAAGTGTTGAACCTGCTCAAAATGGGTACGGCACGCTGAGCAGAGGTAGGGGTCCATGGGCGGTGCAGAGGCTGTAATCGCCTGACAGGTCGGCACCTTGCAGTCGAGAATGCGGAGGGGGTTCGTCTCAAGACGCGCTTGACAGCTCGCACAGAGTTGGTCGCCATGCTGGATGCCGAACTGGCGGATCGCCTCACGATAAGCAGGTCGGCACTCCTGACAGCCGATAGTGTTCAGTTGCAGTTCCAGCCGATCGAGCGGGATTCCCAGCGCCCCAAAGAAATGCATCACCATCGCCAGCAGTTCGGCGTCGGCGGAGGGGTCTTCTGTGCCGAAGATTTCTGCCCCGAACTGATGCGCCTGACGGTAGCGCCCTTTTTGGGGGCGTTCGTACCGAAAGATCGGCGTGATGTAATAGAGTTTTTGGATCCCGCCTTGGGCATACAGACTATGCTCCAGGTAGGCACGCACCACAGGGGCTGTCCCCTCCGGCTTGAGCGTAAGCGAGCGTCCGCCCCGATCTTCAAAGGTATACATCTCTTTCGCAACGATGTCGGTGCCCCCCCCAATACTGCGGGTGAAGAGTTCCGTCTCCTCGAAAATGGGAGTGCGAATTTCGTGGTAGTTGTAGAGATGGCACACGGTTCGCCAGCGTGTCTCTACATACTGCCACAGGTGGCAGGATTCAGGAAGCACATCTTGGGTGCCTCGTGGGGCGGTGTAGCGGACGCTCATGCGTGTTCACTCCTGTTGTACTTTTGGTTCGATCTTCTTTTGCAGATAGCTTTGGATGCGTGGGTTGTTGTTCAGTAGGTTTAGGAAAGCCCCCATTCCGGGCGCCACATGCATCTCGCCCTCGTAGACGACGATGAAAGTGGGGGTCGACTGCACGCCCAGCTTCGAGCCTTCCTCAAAGTCGCGATAGATCTTTTTGAAGTGGGTGTCCTTCTCGATAGCTTGGCGTACCTTTTTGGCGTCCAGACCCAGCTGTTGTGCGATGCGCTCCATCGTGTCGGGCGACAGGCTTTGTCGCGATTCGAACAAGGCTTGGTACATCTCCCAGAACTTGCCCTGTTGCCCTGCCTCTTCGACGGCAGAGGCGGCCATCCACGCGGCGGGATGGATGTTAATCAAGGGGTAGTGGCGGAAGATAAAGAGGGCCTTATCACCCAGTGCAGGGAGGATTTGCTTTTCCAGCAGTTCGAAGGCTTGCCGACACGCAGGGCACTGGAAATCGGAGAACTCCACGATAATCAGCTTTGCGTTGGGGTTGCCTTTGCGCCAGCCTTGACCCTGCAGATAGAGCAGTTGGAGCTTCTCGGTATCGAGTGCGACCTGAGTGGGTCGGGTAGCGCGTTGCCACTGCCAGAAGCCGTATCCGAAGCCGAGGACCATCATCAGCATCGACACTGCCAACACGCGCAAGAGCTCCACCCCCGCGAGGGTGTTGGGCTCTGGGGCAGAGCGTAAGCCGAGCAGTGCAAGTATCCAGACCAGTAGGTTCGCCAGCGCGGCGCTCAAACACCACCAACATGGCGCCCCTTTTGCGTACAGGTTCAGCACAAACAGCTGGGCGTAGGTGAGATAAGCAAATGCCAGTACCCCCAGCGTACTGAGACCTGCGATGAGCTTGCCGTAGACCTGCCACTGCTCTGGCTGTTGGAGACGCGAAAGCGCAAAGGTCAAAAGTAGCACAAAATAGCCAAAGCCCCACATCGCCGTTGGAAACCCCAGAAAACGCGCATACGACGAGCGTGCCACCTCATCACAGCCCCCTCCGGTACAAGGAAGTGCATAGCCCGCCGAATGCGAGAACCACAGCAAACCCGAAATGACCAACCCTACAGTTGAGAAGATGATAATCAGGCGGTTGTTCCAGCGTGCACCCATAATGGCGTCCTCCTCCAGCCTATAACTATACCCCATCGGGTACAATCTTGGCATTCGGGAGGCTTTGTTCAATGGCGATTATCGAGATTGTGGTGCCACAGCTTGGCGAAGGACTGACCGAAGTGCGTGTCTTACGCTTTTTGAGGCAACCAGGTGATTCGGTTCAGCGCGACGAGCATATCTACGAGATGGAGACCGACAAGGCCAATGTGGAGGTCGAAAGCCCCTACTCAGGAGTCATTGTAGAGTGGTTGGCGAAGGAGGGCGATATCTTGCCTATTGGGGCGCCGATTGCGCGCATGGAGGTGGAGGGCATCGTCGAGACGGCTCCTACCCATGGGCATGCCGGATCAGCAACCGTCCCAACGGCGGCGGAGGCACCGTCTCCTGCACCTGTAGCGGCCGTTGGCGAGCGGCTCGAGGTAATTATCCCCCCGCGTACCCGTGCCTATGCGCGTCAGAAGGGTCTCTCTGAGGAGGAGCTGCGCCGAATCCCACCGCTGAACGGTTCCAAACTGATGCCCGAAGACATCGATCATTATCTCAGTACGCGTCCCGCAATGGCGGGGAGCTATGTGGACTATCCGCTCCCCACACAACAACGCACCTTTATCTATCGGTTAAAGCGCAGTAGTCAGCTGGTGGTGCCTGCCACAATGCGACGCACTGCTCGCTGGGACGGTATCCAGAACGCCGTCGCCCGCCTCAAAGACCGCAGCGACATTCCTGTTCAGCCCTCCGAGTTTCAGGTCTTCGCCTACTGTGTGGTGCAAGCCACGCGCAACCATCCCAAGTTCCGCTCCCAACTGGTTGGCGAGGAGACCCTGCGAGAGTATCCCCATCTGAATTTGGGGATTGCGGTCGCCCGTCCGGGAGATGAGCTGGTCACTGCCCTTGTCAAGGAGGCTTCCGCGTTGGATTTCGTCTCCTTCGTGCGTACCATACAAGCCCAAATTCGGAAGGCGCGTGCAGGGGAGGATCAAGCCGATGCCAGCATGCAAATGCTTCTGACCTATCTGGGCGGCTACAAGATTATCGATGCCATCCCTGTTCTGGTGGCGCCGGCGGTCGCCATCCTCTTTGCAGGTGATACCTTCCCTGTGGACGGCGTGCCGCATGTAAATCTGGTGCTGACCTTTGATCACCGGCTCATTAATGGAGTGGGCGCTGCCGAGTTTTTGAACGAGGTCGCCGACAAGGTGGAGAGCGCCGAATCGGTTGTGCTCACAGGGCTGTAACGCGCTCACGCTGCCTTCGACTGAATCTGCCCAGCAGGCAGGCGTAGCACGAAGCATGCGCCACGCTCGGTAGGCTCCAGCTGGAGGGTGCCCTTGTGCTTCTGAGCGATCTCCAGAGAGATAGAGAGCCCCAGCCCTGTGCCCTTATTGGGGTCTTTGGTGGTGAAGAAGGGATCAAATATCTGGGCACGGATGGCTTCTGGCACCCCCGGGCCGTTGTCGGCAATTCCCAACACCACCCATAAGGCGCCCTGTTGTTGTACCACCTCGGTCCAGAGGCGGATTTCGGGGTCCGCGACGCCCTCCAGGGCATCGCGCGCGTTGGTCAACAGGTTGATCACAATTTGCTCCAGTGCGTTGGCTTCGCCTATTACGGGAGGCAGCGGTTCAGTATACTGCTCCACAAGGCGGATTCCGCGCTGGCGCAGTTGTTCCCGCAACAGAATGAGTGCGCTTTGTGCTACCTCGTTGAGGTTCACCGCATCTTGTGTCTCGCGCGGTTTGCGGGCGAAGGTGCGTAGGTGCAGGATAATCTGGCTCATACGGGCAGTTTGGCGCTCCACAATCTGGAGATCTTCCCTCAGCAGGGATTGGGCTTCTTGGCTCAGTGTGCCTTTCTGGAGGGTCTGTAAGTTCTGTTGTGCGATCGCGCGAATGATGGCCAGCGGTTGGTTCAGCTCGTGTGCGACGCCCGACGCCAGCGTGCCCAGCGAGGCTAACTTAGATGATTGGATAATCTGTGCCTCCGCTTGCCGGAGCGAGTCGATCATCTGGTTCAACGAGTCGGCTAAACGGTTCAGGTCGGGGCATCCACGAAATGGGAGTTGAACCCGCTGAGATAGGTTGCCCTGCCCGATGGCATAGCTGGTTTCCACGATGGCGCGCAAGGGGCGCACCAGCGTGTGATGGAGGTAAGTACTGCTAATCAAGAGGCAGACGGCTACCGTGGTGAGTGCCAGCAGGAAGGCGGTCTGTATCTGGTTGGTGGCGTTGACCTCGATCTGTTGGCGAAGCCTCCCGAACTGCTGACGCGTGTGATCGAACATTTGAGCTTGGACACGGGTCAGATTGCTGTAGAGGTCGGCTTGGAGTGCGTCGAAGCGGTCGCGGAGCAAAACGAGCCACTGGGCGCAGTGGTGCTGGCTGAGCGTGTCGAGCGTTTGCGAAAGTTGGGATTGAGTGCGTTGCTGGGCTTGACGCAGACTCGAGCAGAGCTGTGTGGCGGCGCGCCGTTTTTGCTGGTTCAGTTGGGTATTCACTTCGGCTTGGATTTGTAAGAGGGCAAGCTGACTCTGGACACTTTGATCCCGATAGCTCTGTTCCAACTGTTGTTGGAGCGAGGCGACCAGTTGGAATACCTCTTGAGCGGGTTGCGTCACCACGAGGATAGCATCTATTTCGGGGAGGCGTGCGGTGGCTAACACGATGCGTCCTTGGGGGGTGTCGATTTCCTGAGTCCCTGCAGATATTGCTTGCACCGCAAGCGGTGCTTTTTCGCCGATGTATTTGGGGTCAGAGTGCGCTAAGACGGTGCCGTCTGCTGCGATGAGCCATGCTGTACCCTGTTGGCAGCAGGTTTGCAGAAGACGATGCACGTCGTCCATTGCGACTAAAGCGAATACTGCGCCGACCAGTTCCGTGCCGCGCTGGCGGATGGGCATGAGGATTGGAATGTAGGGGGTAGGACGTGCTACCACCGTGAGGAGCGTCGGGTTGCCTACAACAGGGTCTTCGGCCTGCTGAACAGTTTGCCACAAGGGCGTGATCAGGCTCTCCAACAGATCTGGGTTGAGTTCGAGGTCGTCCAGAATCTGTTGGGGGCGCCCTTTTGCATCTAAGAGGGCGAGGAGTTGGTAGGCTGGTTCGCGATCCTGAAGACTTTGGAGGATCCATCGGCTTTCGGTCTCGCGCCTTGTTTGAATAGCAGGTTGTTGGGCGATGAGGGTCAGCTGAGTGGTGTAGTTGCGTCCGATCGCTTGGATCTGTCGCGAGAGGCTTTCGGCAAGGAGGTTCAGCTGGGCTTTGATGAGTTCGGTGACCGCGCTTTTCGTGGCTTTTGAGGACTCTCTGAGCAAAGTTGCGAGCGCTTGGCTCTGCACTGTATTGATGCGATCGTTGGCTTCGGTAAAGGCTTTCTGGGTGCTTTGCTCGGTTTCGCGCTGAACCGTTTGCAGATTTTGCTGGAGATTTTCCGAGAACTGTTGGAGCCCTTTGCGCAGAACTTGACTTTGCTGGGCGCGTGCTGTTTCACGAAACTGGTGGAGTTGGTGTTCCAGAGCGGGTTGGACTTGGTTCAGGGCTTCGGTTAAGATTTGCTCTGCGACTTGGTTTGTGGTGCGGTGGTATTGCTGGAGTTGTTGCTCGGCTTTCTGCTGTAGATGCTGGAGTGATTGGGTTGTCTGTGTGCCCAAGTGGCTATAAAGGGGGTAGCCCGCCAATAGGATGGGCGCGATCGCTATCAATCCGTAGAATAGCATCAGCCGTCCGCGTAGTCCCATGTATCTCACGGTCCGATCACTTTTTCTGCGAGGGTTAACAGCATCTCTGGGATGGTGATGCCGATTTGTCGGGCTTGTGTCAGGTTATAGTAGATGAGGGTTCGGCGCGGGGTCAGCAACGGCATTGTTTGGGGTGTGGCGCCAGCGAGGATCTGTTGAACTAATTCGCCTGCCAGAACTCCTTGCTCGCTCAGGTCGGGACCGACGGCGATGGGGGCGCCCCGCCGAACATAGGTTTCGGAGAAAGCAAGCAAGGGGATCCGTTCGGTGGTCGTGAATGCCAGAATCTGTTGGAACGGTTGTGCGCTGGCACAGATTGGGTCCGGGATGAGCCAGAACGCCTCGATCTGTCCTTTTAGGCTTGTCAGGGCTTTTTGGGTCTCTTCGGGCTTGGTGACGTGGGCTTCCACGAGCTGAAGCCCCAGCTTTTGTGCATCGTCACGCGCTTGGTGGATTAATCGGGTAGAGATGGCATCGTTGGGGTTATAGAGAACGCCGATGCGCTTGATGTGCGGGCAGACATCGAGCAGGGCGCGGAACTGGCGTTGGGGGCGCACCGTAAGTGCGACCCCTGCAAAGTTGGTGCCCGACTGCTCCACGCTTTGCACAAGCCCTTGCGCAATTGGGTCCAGCACCAGTGTGAACACCACCGGAGGGCGTTGGTTGGGTGGGATAGCAGGCATCTGCTGTTTGAGCAGGATGGCGGCGTCGGTACCGATAGCGACAATCACTTGAGGGTTGCGTGCCAAGAGATTTTTGACCAGATCTGCATCGGCTTTGTTTCCTGTGAGGCTGAAGAGGGAGGGTTCGAGCTGGGGATTGCGGAGTTTGAGTTCGCCCATCAGGGCCCGCACTACGGCCTCGTAAAGCGCGCCCTCGCCGCTTTTGAGAATAAACACCTCGGCGGCATGTGCGTTTACCCACAAGCAGCAGGCAAGCCACACTCCCCTGAACTCTGCTGTAAGGCGCCTCATGCTCTGTTACCAATCGCGTTGAATAGTGAACCAGATGGCGCGCCCACCGCCAGGCACCCAGCGTGCCAACTCGGTGCGCGTGTTGAAAAGGTTATCGATGCGTAGGTTCCATCTCGTGCGAGAATCGGAACGATAGATGAGGGTGAGATAGCTGTTCCATGCATAGGCGTCGGTAAAGCCAAGATTGAATGCGGGGTAGGTCAGCGCAATTTGTCCACTCCAGCCCTGTTCGTTCCAGTGTGCCACGCGTATAACGGCGCGCTCTTTGGCGGGGCGAAAATCTTGATTAACTGGGCCTCCATAGTCGGTGCGCATGTAGGCGAGGGTGAGCTCCGTGCGCGCGCCCAGTTTCCAACCCAGTTCGGCGGTCGCTCCTGAAATGGGAAACGCGTAGAGGTTGTTATATTGGCGGAGCATCGGCTGGTTCGGATCTCTCAAAAACACTGTAACGACATCACTCAGGTTCTGTCGGAAATAGGCGAGATCGAGTCGTAGACGCGCGTCGGCGTACTTCCAGCCAATTTCGAAGGCGCGTATCTTCTCGGGCTTGAGGTTGGGATTGCCCTCGATCTGGTACGGTGCAGGCTCCCAGTTGTTGCCCACACGGATGGGGGTCCACAGAGGAAAGTTGGTCAGGTACAGCTCCACGAAGCTGGGGGCGCGGAACGCCTCGCCCCATGAAGCGCGTAGGATGTGCTGACGGTTCAGCTGGTAGGTGAAGCCGAGTCGTGGGCTGAGCTGGCTACCGTAGATAGAATGGGTATCATAGCGTACCCCCGCGACAGGACGGCAGCGCGCCACATGCCACTCACCCTGAACAAAGAGTGCCAGATTCGTGGCGGAATGGCGACCTCGTAAATGGCTGGCACTGCTGGCTTGCGCATAGCGGTAGTCGCCTCCGCCCAGAATCTGCCCATTGCCTAACTGCCACTGCCAAAAGGTCTCCAGCCCTGCGATTGCCTGATTGAAGGTGCATGCGGTGCGTGTCGTTATATCAAAAGTGGGGGGCTGGGTGCGCAACAACTCCATAGTGCCCGCTGAACCGTAGAAGCGAAGAGTATGCTTGCGCTCTGTACCCCGAGATTGCTCTAAAGTCCAGTAGTGCATTCGGTACTGCCAGCGGTCATGCGGTGTGGGGAACACGCCGTAGCGCATACCCACGCTGCCCCGATCCATATCGATATAACCGTAGAGCAGGTTCCACTGATGCCCTTCCCACTTCTGTCCCCAGTTGGCGATGAGCGAGCGCACGACGGTATCGTTGTTCCGAATCCGATTGCTCCCTGGGTCGCGCCAGAAGCTCGCTTGTATGCTGAGGGGCGATTCGGAAGACGACCAGCGAAGCGAACTGAAGTAGCCGCTCCGTTCGGTCAGCCCGCTAAAGAACGAGCTGGGCGAATTCCCTGCCTGACGACGCGTCACGATGTGGACTACCCCTGCGAAAGCGTTCGGTCCGTACATCGCCGAGCCAGGACCGAAGGCGACCTCCACGCGCTCGATATCGTGCGTACTGAACGACATCGGCGAGAAGTTGCCCAGTATCGCATCATTCAACGGCATTCCATCCAGTAGGAACAGGGTGCGCTCGTTGAATTCGGAGGCACTGTAGGCACCCCGCGTGCTGAGCAGGTTATGGATAGAGCCCTCCTGCGCTTCGAAGTCGACCACCATTCGGCTTAGCAGTTCGTGCAAGTTCTGTGCGCCGGAGAGTTCAATCTCGCGTCGTGTCAGTACGCGCACGGTTGTGAACGATTCGTAGACCGTCCGCTCGGTGCGAGTCGCCGTCTGGGTGACCTCCTGAGGGTCTGCAAAGAGCCATTCGGCTGTTGCCGAGGTTCGCTGAGCAAAGCAAAGGCATGCAAATGCGACCAGCCCGCCTAATGTCAACCACATCCGCATTTTTGTTTACCTCCATACAGGAACCGTCCCGATCCGATGGAGAATCTGGCGTATCGCGTCCAGATCAAAAGGCTTGGCGAGCACGGCACAAACCTGATCGGTGGAAGTTTTCTCGAAGAAGGCGTCGGGATAGCTCTCCATCACGACAATCGGCACGGAAATGCCGTTTTTGTGGATGAACTCGACGAGCAGATCCCCGCTCATGTAGGGCATATGCACATCGGTTAGCGCTAAGTCGTAGGGGGTGTGCTGCAGGGCATCGAGCGCCTCACAGCCGTTACTTACGATATGCACCTGATGCCCCTCAGCACTTAGAAACTGCTGGAGCAGGATCTGCACCATCGGATCGTCATCCACCACCAAGATTCGCATTCCTTAAACTATTGTGGGAATCGCAGGTGGTTTTTCGAGGGGGAGGTTGTTAGGCACGCCAGCGCAGGAGTCGGAGGGCGTTGCCCACAACCGAGACGGAGCTCATGCTCATCGCCAGTCCAGCAATGATTGGGTTTAGGTAGCCGAGACTGGCAAGCGGGATGCCCACTGTGTTGTAGACAAATGCAAAGAAGAGGTTCTGGCGAATGATCTTGTAGAGCGCACGCGCCAGTTGGAGAGCGGTCTCCAGAGTTTTGAGGTCGTGGTTTAGCAGCACCATGTCGGCGGTGTCGATGGCGATTTGGGTTCCGGTAGCGACGGTGATGCTGAGGTCCGCTTGTGCCAGGGCAGGCGCGTCATTGATCCCATCGCCGACGAACGCCACTTTGTGCCCTTCCGATTGATACCGTTTGATCAGATGGGCTTTATCGGAGGGTAGTTGTCCGCCATACCAGTGGCGGATGCCCACCATGCGCGCGAACCGATCGACGGTTTCCGGCCGATCCCCTGAGCAGAGGACGACCTCGATGCCCGACTGCTGTATACGGCGAATGACATCTGACACACCGGGAAGGGGCGTTTCGGTGAACTCAAACCCCGCCACAACCGTTTGATCCACCACCAAAAACACTGTACCTTCCGGTAGGTCCTGCTGTTCGATTCCCGACTCCCACAGGAAGCGTGCGCTTCCAATACGCAGGAGATGTCCCTCCCATTCTGCTTCCACGCCCCCACCGGGCACCGTGCGCACAGTCTTGAGCTCAGGAATGTCTTGAATCCCTTGCTGATGAGCATACTGCAGGATGGCTTCTGCGAGGGGATGGCGTGTGGACTGTTCCAGTGCGCAAGCGAAGCGGAGTGCGGTGCGCTCATCAATGGCGGGATGAGAAACATGCATCGCTTTGACGCGCGGATGCCCCATCGTCAGTGTGCCCGTCTTGTCCAGAACCAACACATCGATTTGGCGCACGCGCTCTAAACCCTGAACTCCCTTGAGAAGGATTCCCGCTCGTGCCATTCGAGTGGAGCCTGTCATCAGGGCAATCGGAACCGCCAGCCCCAGCGCACATGGGCAGGCAATGACCAGCACACTGACTGCAGGCACCAACGCTTGGACCACCGAACGCGTGCTCAGCCACCACCCCACAAAGGTCAATAGTGCGATGCCCACTACCAGCGGGACAAAGATGCCTGCCACTCGGTCGGCCAATCGCTGAATTTGGGCTTTTTCGGTTTGGGCCTGTTGGACAGCGCGCGCAATTTGCGCCAGCATCGTGGCTTCGCCAACTGCCTCCGCCTGAATGTGGAGCACGCCGTCGGTAAGGAGGCTACCACTCAACACAGAGTCGCCCGCCCGACGCTCACGCGGAACCGATTCGCCCGTAAGGGTCGATTCGTCTACCCATCCGCTTCCCGTCAACACCACGCCGTCCACAGGAATACGCTCGCCTGCGCGCACCATCAGCCGATCGCCTACCTGCACCGCAGAGAGGGGAGCGGGATTGTAGGTCTCGCCGTCCCAGCGCAGGACACTGCTGGGCAATAGGCGATAGAGCGACTCCATCGCAGAGCGCGCAGAACCGATAGCCCGCGCCTCCAGATAGCGCCCTAAAAGAACCAGCGTGAGAATCACTGCCGACGCCTCGAGGTAGAGGTGTTGGGGATGCCCACTCAACAGAAGGATGGTGCTGTACCCGTAAGCCGAGAGCGTGCCCAGCAGAGCCAGCACCTCCATATTCGCCGAGCCCGCCCTCAGTGCTGAGAGTGCCGCCCGATAGAGGGGAAGTGCAACCCAAAACTGCACTGGGGTTGTGAATGCCCATAAGAGCCAGCCCTGATGACGCCAGAGGTCCGGCAACAGCATGCTCAGCACCAGAACAGGCAGAGTCAATCCTGCACTGATTAAAAAGCGTCGGAGCGTGTAGGGGCTTTCCAGTGCGGTCGACTCAGGCGCCTCCAGCTCGGCTGTATAGCCCGCCTTCTCTACCGCCTCCACCAGCGCCTCAGGGGGAATCGGCTCAGTGAGAACCACCTCCACCTCTTCAGTCGCCAGATTCACAAGGGCTTCCTTAACGCCCAACACGCGCGTGAGGCTCTTCTCAACACGGCGCACACACGAGGCACAGGTCATCCCGCGAATCCGCAAACGCACTCTGGGCATAGGAACAGTGTACCCGATCGCCCCCCAGCGCTCCACTGACGGTATAATACGCAGGGTGGTATTCCATGGCACGCTACAAACAGATGAGCGATATCGACCTCAAAAACTGGAGCGAATGGGACGACCTGATTACCGACAGTCTCTGGATTCTGGGCAAGCGCAAGAACAACGGCACGCACAGAGGCGACTACTGGGGAAACTTCGTCCCGCAGATTCCCTATCAAGCGATGCGCCGATTCACGCAGAGAGGGGAGCTGGTGATCGACCCGTTTATGGGGTCGGGAACCACGCTTATTGAGGCGATGCGGCTGGGACGCTATGCGATTGGGGTCGATCTTCAGGAGATGCTGGTTGAGCAGGTGTGCCAACGGCTCGCCAGCGCGCCCAATCCCCACAAGGTGCAAGCAATCGCCTTATCGGGGGACAGTACCTCCGTGCAGACAGTTCGGGCAGTGCAAGAGCAAATGGCAGGGCTGGGGTTCACTCACGCGCATCTGCTAATTTTCCACCCCCCCTACCACGATGTGATTCGTTTCAGCGAGCGTGCCGAAGATCTGTCCAACGCCCCCAGTTTAGAGGCTTTTCTGGAAAGCCTGCAGACGGCAGTCTCGCTTTATGCCCCCTTGTTGGGGCAGGGCAGGTTTTTAGTGCTGGTGATTGGCGATAAGTATGTGAAGGGGGAGTGGGTTCCGCTCGGTTTTTATGCGATGGAACGCATCCGCCAACTGGGCTTCCGATTGAAAAGCCTCTGCGTGAAGGATATTCAGGAGAATCGGGGCAAGCGGGGACAATACCGTCTGTGGCGCTACCGCGCGTTGAAACACAATTTCTACGTGTTCAAGCACGAATATATTCTGTTCTTCCAGAAGCAGGAGGGGTAGCCCTCCTGCCTTTCACCATTCCTCGCGCCGCCCGGAAGCCCCCGCCTTCAGGCATGGGGAGGAAGGGCGGCTCCCTCCTTCCATTGAACCGATTGAACGTTCTGTGCTACAATAGAGGCATGAACCTGACACTGCTTGTCAAACTCCAACCCGATGCCGAGCAGTTGGCCGCTCTCCTGGAGACGATGGAGCGGTTCAACGCGGCCTGCAACGCCATTGCTGAAGTTGCATTCCGAGAGCGGACGGCCAACAAGATCCGGATCCAGAAGCTCATCTACCATGAGATTCGGGAGCGATTCGGTCTGTCCGCCCAGATGACCGTCCGCGCTATCAGCAAGGTTGCAGAGGCGTACAAGCGGGACAAGTCCAAGAAACCGTCCTTTCGCCCGCATGGGGCCATCGTCTACGACCAGCGCATCCTCTCCTGGAAAGGTGTTGACCGCGTGTCCATCCTGACGCTCCGGGGCCGACAACTCATCCCCATTGTCTTCGGCGGATATCAAGCTGCTCGACTGAAGCGCATCCGTGGACAGGCTGATCTCATCTATCGGGACGGAACGTTCTACCTCGCCGTGGTGGTGGACGTT
>PSLB01000200.1:0-2380 GCA_040289385.1 Armatimonadota bacterium | reverse complement strand
ATGATACCACACGAGAGTAGTCAAGGCGGCGCTCCTCCCCGGGCCTAAAGGCCGGGGTCTCCGCGCCGCCGTAAATTGATGATACGCTACCGCTTGCGCTGGACGGTACGCACAACGGCATCCTTGTAGTTTTTAAGAACAAACAACGACGCGCGGACGAACAGCCCAAACGGAACCAGTGGGCGCATCCACACGGGAGTCTGACGGACGTAGTGCTTTTTGTAGTAGCGGTACATACTCTGGTGGAAGGTGCGAATCATGCGGTTGGCGACGAGGTCAGTACTGCGCCCGATGGCATGGGAGATGATGGCGTCAGGAATGTAAACCACTTTCCAGCCTGCTTGCCACGCGCGATAACAGAGATCCATATCTTCGCAATACATAAAAAACTGTTCATCGAACCCGCCGAGCTGTTCGTAGAGCGCCTTTCGGATCAAAAACGCCGCCCCCGAAACCCAATCGACCTCGAGAACGCTGTTATGATCCCAGTCGGTCATCAGATAGTCCCGTGTGTATCGATTATGCGGGAACAGCTTGCCTAACGGCGTGTTCCGAAACAGCGCAGCGACGGGATTGGGAAACCGCCTGCACGAGTATTGCAGACTCCCATCGGGATTGAGGATCTTCGGTCCGAGAATACCGACCTCTGGGTGGGCTTCTGCGAAGGCGACGAGCCTATCCAGAGCTCCCGGCGTTACCAGCGTGTCGGGATTGAGAAGGAACAGGTATCTCCCCCGTGCTACTGTGGCGCAGTGGTTATGCCCTCGCGAGAAGCCCAGATTCTGCTCACTAACCAGCAGGCGCACTTGCGGGAACTCTTTCTCGATCATTTGCACACTGCCGTCGCATGAGTGGTTATCGAGGACGACAACCTCATACGGAATGCGCGGCGGGTTCCCGTAGATCGATTGAAGGCACTGGCGTAGGGGCTCGCGGGCGTTCCAGTTGACAATCTGGACAGTGAGGGTTAGGCTCACTCCACAGGCTCCGCGTGGTCGGTGGTCTCAGCCAGCGCAACAGCGGTGGTGGGCTGTTGTTCGATGTAGGCACGCACCGCCTGTTCGAGCGCCTCCACCATTTCAGGGTGCTCCTCGAGGTAGGCGCGTGCGTTCTCACGCCCTTGCCCCAAGCGGGTCTCGCCAAAGCTGAACCATGTGCCCGACTTTTTGATGACACCCAACAACAGTGCCTGATCGAGAAGGTCGCCCAGCTTCGAGATGCCCTTGCCAAAGATGACATCGAACTCCGCCTGACGGAACGGCGGAGCCACCTTGTTTTTGACCACTTTGACGCGCGTGCGCACCCCGATAATCTCGTTGCCCTGCTTGATGTTATCCACGCGTCGGACCTCCAGACGCACCGACGCCCAGAACTTGAGGGCACGCCCTCCGGGAGTGGTCTCTGGATTGCCATACATCACGCCGACCTTCTCGCGAATCTGGTTGATGAAGATGACCGCAGTGTTGCTTTTAGCGGCGGAGGCGCCCAGCTTGCGCAGAGCTTGCGACATCAGCCGTGCTTGCGCACCGACCGTCACATCGCCAATGTCGCCTTCGACCTCTTGGCGCGGGATGAGCGCAGCGACCGAGTCCAGCACCGCCACATCGAAAGCGCCACTGCGAATCATCATATCCATAATCTCTAACGCTTCATCACCCGTGGACGGCTGCGCAATATAGAGCTTGTCGACATCGACGCCGATGGCGCGGGCGTAGTCCGGATCCAGCGCGTGTTCCGCATCGACAAAGAGGGCATTCCCACCACGCTTTTGGGCTTCCGCAATCACATGCAAGCCGAGCGTGGTCTTGCCAGACGACTCGGTGCCGTAGATTTCCGTAATCCGTCCGCGCGGGATGCCGCCAACACCTAAAGCCATATCCAGAGCGGTGCTTCCTGTGGGAATAGCATCCACCTGAAGGCGGGTGGCGTCGCCCAGCCGCATCACGCTCCCTTTGCCAAACTGGCGCTCCACCTGACCCAGCACCGCTTCTAACGCCTTCTGCTTCTCGTTCTGGTTTGTCATGTATGCCTCCTAAAATGTATCCTACCCAACCAATACAGGTAGAAGATTGTCTACTATTATACCCGATTGCACGCCTCCATCCATGCGCTACTCTCGCACGATGTTCTTCAGGATGACCGCTCCCCATGCATCGCCCTCCACATTCACCATCGTGCGAAACATGCCCCCACACAACGGCCCAAAGCATCATCCGTGTACTGCGGCGCGGAGACCCCGGGCTTCAGGCCTGGGGAGGAGCGCCGCCTCACCTCCTTTCGCAACATGTGGTAGTATATGAGTATACAGCAAACGATCAGGCTTCGGCTGAATCCAACCCCTGAGCAGGCGGGCGTGCTCCTGGAGACGCTGCGTCAGCAT
>PSLB01000199.1:0-2422 GCA_040289385.1 Armatimonadota bacterium | reverse complement strand
AGATAACGGCGGTTGCTTGGGGTATAATCTATCCGCACAGCCCTTGTGGCTACCGTCGCCGGCAGTGGACCAAAGACGCAAAACGCCCGTGGACGGGGCGTAAGACCGGCCTTGGGGTCGGCGGTCCAAGCGGGAAGCCGGCAGTGCGCGAGCCCGTAAGACAGGCGCCCATGCCTGGGCGGGTGCCGGGAACAGATTTCGATGTTCTCGGCAACGGTACACTTAGAGTCGCCAAGCGATGCGAACGGAGCTGATAGACCTCAATTTCATGGGCTACCCTTTGGCGATAGCCTCCTACCTGCTCACAGATGGCCAGGAGTCGGCTCTCGTCGAGGTTGGTCCCACCACCACCGTCGACACGCTTCTGAAAGCGGTTCGGGCGTATGGTGTCGTGCCGGAACAGATACGGCATCTGCTGGTGACCCATATTCATCTGGATCATGCGGGGGCACTTGGCGTGTTGATGCGACGACTGCCTGAAGCAGTATGCTATGTGCATCCAGTGGGGGCACCACACCTAATAGACCCTTCCCGACTGATTGCAAGTGCCTCACGCTTATACGGCGAGATGATGGACGCGCTGTGGGGAGAGGTTGTGCCAGTGCATGCCGATCGCGTACGCGTGGTGCATGACGGTGATCGCTTGACGATTGCTGGGCGCACCCTACGAGTCATCGACACAGCTGGGCATGCGCGCCATCATCATGCCTATCTGGACGAACATGATGGAACCCTGTTCGCAGGCGACATTGCGGGCGTGCGCATGCCCGGCACGACCTATGTGCGTCCCCCGACCCCCCCACCTGAGTTGGACATTGAGGCGTGGCAAGCCAGCCTGATCAAACTGCGTGCCCTGCCCATCCAGCGCCTTGCCCTAACCCATTTCGGCTTCTACGAAGATGTCGCGCGCCACATTGACGAACTCGAAACGCGCCTGCTTGATTGGGCTCGATGGAGCCGCGAACAGATCGAGCAGGGAATCTCGGACGCTGAGCTTATCGAACGCTTGCGTCAGTATGGCAACCGTGAGATGGCGCAGCTCGGCATCAATGCCTCCAGCTACGACTTAGGGGCAGGCTACGAGCTGATCGCCTTAGGCTACGCACGCTACTGGCGCAAGAAACTGACACCGAGCTAACCCATGCGTGCCGAAGCCAATCGCACCATTTAACCTGAAGACGGAGTAGCCATCTGATGAGACCGACCGTGTATCAAACGGATTTGCCCTTGCCCCTGCACCATCGTGGTAAGGTGCGCGATCTTTACCGCTGTGGTGACCACCTGCTGATGGTGGCGACCGATCGGCTGTCCGCCTTCGATGTGGTTTTCCCCACGCCGATTCCCGATAAAGGGCGCATCCTGAACCAGATGAGTGCTTTCTGGTTTCGCAAACTGGAGGCTTTGGGAATTGCCCACCACATGCTCACTGTGGAGTGGGAACCCATCGCTGAAGCGCTCCGAGCGCAGTGCATCCCAGACCCAGAGCGATACCGTTGCCTATTGGAAGGGCGCACGATGTTGATCCGCCCTACCGAGCCGTATCCTATAGAGTGTGTGGTGCGTGGCTACTTGGCAGGCTCCCTCTGGAAGGAATACCAAGCAGTGGGAGGTCCGCAAAGCCAGGAGCGTGTCCACCTGCACGGCTTGACCCTCCCCGGTGGGTTGGACGAATCGGCTCGGTTGCCCGAACCGCTGTTTACCCCTGCCACTAAGTCGACCGTCGGACACGATGAGAACATCTCCTTAGAGGAAGCAGGACGCATCGTCGGTTATCAAACAATCAAGACCCTGCAGTCTTTGAGTCTTGCGATCTATCGCTTTGTTAGTGAATACGCCCTTGAGCGCGGTCTCATTCTTGCGGACACCAAGTTCGAGTTCGGGCGCGACGCCAACGGGCAGATTCGGCTCATCGATGAGGTGTTAACCCCTGACTCCTCGCGCTTTTGGAATGCCACGCGGTATCTGCCTGGCAAACCGCAACCCAGCTTCGACAAGCAGTTCGTGCGGGACTATGTGGAGCGTTTGGGGTGGAACAAGCAACCGCCAGCCCCTGAGTTGCCTGAAGCCATCGTGTCGCAGACGGCGGCGCGCTACCACGAGGCATACCGTCGCCTAATCGGCGTGCCGTTGTGAGGGGGTATGCCCCGTGACGTCCTCCCCTCAATCAATTGAGGGGCACACTTATTCAGGATGCACGCAGGGCTTTCTCCCTGCGCTCCGGTTCGGTGACGCCGTTCCACCCAAGGGGAAGTGACACGACCACAGGCCGCGCCACACGGCCCCTACTCCCCTTCAAGGTACGTGCTAGTGACCACGGGAGATACCTGGTACGCCCTTTCGTGGATGTTCAGGGCGCCGTCCACGTCTGCAACATGCCGCAAAACGGTTGTCAATGCTGTAGCGAGGGGGTCCATGTATCCCC
>PSLB01000198.1:0-2433 GCA_040289385.1 Armatimonadota bacterium | reverse complement strand
GAGGCGGCCGGCACCTGCGAGGAACCGCCAAGGCAACTTCGGCCCGCGCCCGGGCGACTACTCCGCCGGCGCAGATCCGCCGGTCGGAGATACTTGACCTCTTCACGGGGCACGACTGCCCCGGGTACAATCCCGCCACTGTTCAGGCGGCGGTTCAAGACGTTCGCCGCGCCCATCGCGTCCATACTTATATCATACCATGCTCACGCTTTTGGGCGGACTGCAACAGGGCCGGGAATGGGTGTTGGGGGCATCCTGGCGACATGCCCCCAACGACAGATTAGTGTTTGGCGCGCAGAATGGCTTCGTATCGCGCATTCACCACATCCCAGTCGATGGCTTGCATAAACGCGTCTAAGTACTTCGCCCGTGCGGTCTGGAAGTCGTAGTAGTAGGCATGCTCGTAGGTGTCCAACGCCAAGATGGGGGTTGCATTCCACACGGGGAAGGTGTTTTGGGCGTCGCCGATATAGTTGAACAGGGTGCCGTCATCGTGGTCATAAGCGAGCCAGACCCATCCGCGAGCAGCCATGCTTGTGGCTTTGAGATCCTCCTGCCAGCGCTCAAACGAGCCGAAGTAGCGCGCCAACGCTTGACGCAGTTCACTACTCGGTTCTGAACCCCCACCGCCGATGTTCTCGAAGTAGAGTTCGTGGTTCTTGACACCACCCAGCGCGAAGGTATAGTCCACCTTCAGCGAGCGGATGAGGCTGTAGGTCTGGTTGCCTTTTGCGAAGTCATCCGAAGTAAGCGCCGCTAACGCCTTACGAATCTCGTTCGTCTTGTTCACATAGCCTTGATAGAGCTTATAGTGTTCCTCATGGGTTTTGCGGGAGATACCGAACTTTTCGGTTTGGAACACCTTTTCGGGGAGCGGCTTTGCCACAACCTCCACAACTTGGATTTCAGTCATATGCAGATCCCTCCTATACGATGGTGTTGCGGTAAGAGCGTGGGGAGTGAACAGCCCCAGTCCGACAATGGCAGAGGCGGACTTGAGGAACTCCCGACGCGAAAGGCGCGTGTCTGCCATAGTAGGGGTATTATACCCGAGATTTTCACAGGTTATCCCAGTCGGGCTCCTCGCGTGGGATCAGTTTGGCGAGTTGGCGGGCGCGCTTGATTTCGGTGCGCTCGTAGCTATCCAGCTCTCCTGCGAGTTGGTAGGCTTCTTTGGCGCGCTGCTCTTCGTGGAGAAGGTAGTAGATGTCGCCGAGCAAGGTGAGGTATAGGGGACGGTTCGGTTGGATGCGCAGGGCAGTTTGAATCGACTGGAGTGCCTGCTCGTACTGCTCATTTTCGATGCAGAGCAATCCGTAGCGGAAGTGGTAGTAGTCGTCTTCAGGATTGAGCAAGGTTGCGATTTCCATTTCCTGCATTGCCTCTTCCACTTCACCGATCTGTTCCAGCAAGTCAGCCAGCCAGAAGCGATAGAAGCCGTTGCTGGGTTCGTAGTTCACGGCGCACCGACCTGCTTCCACTGCTTGGCGATACTGCTGACTGAGGGCCAGCACTTCGGCGTACTTGAAATGGACGAAGGCGTTGTTTGCACCGAATTCGATAGCGCGTCGGAAGTGAGCAATCGCTGCGTCGTAGCGTCCATAGCGGCGGTAGATTTCGCCTAAGGCATAGTATGGCTCTGGGTCGCGCGGGTTTAAACGAATCGCCCGTTGATAGTACGCCAAGGCGCGTGCGGGCTGATCCGCGTACACATAGGCATCCCCCAGGTGGATGTAATGCTCGGTGTTATTGCCATCCATATCGATGGCGCGTCGGTAGAAGCGGAACGCCTCCTCATAGCGCCCTAAGCGCATCAACTGATCTCCACGCCGACGTGCCTCTTCGACCGTCTGTAGCTCCGAGAGCGCTGTCTCTGGAAGGGGCTCCTGAACCGATTCGGGCTCGGACGGAATAAAGGAGAACGGTTCGTCCATCGCTGTGGGAAATTATACCCTACCTCTCTCCCCTTTTGTGAGGGTTATGGGGTATAATCTGGCAGGAGGCACACCTATCGGTGCGAGGTCGCAAAGCGATAGTGGCGTTTGTGCATCCCAGCGAGGAGGCGTTTGCACGCCTACTGGACTACTATAAAATCCGCTGGGAGTATGAACCGCGCACCTTCGTCCTGCGTACGGATGAAGCGGGCAACCCCAAGGAGTCGTTCACACCTGATTTCTATTTGCCCGATTATGACCTCTATATTGAGCTCACCGTGCGCCGTGCGAACATCAACCGTCGTAAGCGGCGCAAAATTGCTCTTTTGCGGGCGCGCTATCCCCACATTCAGATTCGGCTGATGAGCGCGCGCGACTTCGAGCGATTGATGCTCAAATACGGGCTGGAACGACCGGAGGTTGAGAGCGGTTCGGCTACGGATGTTTAGAAAAACGGGGGCGCGCGGAGGGCAGTAATCCCCCCAATTCATTGGGGGGA
>PSLB01000197.1:0-2443 GCA_040289385.1 Armatimonadota bacterium | reverse complement strand
AAGCCCCTAGCTTTAGCTATGGGGTAGTTGACTCCATGCTACAATTGGAGTCAGGATGCGCTTTGATCCTCGTATCGATGCCTACCGTGAGTTGGGCGTTGCGGAGACCGCCTCAGCGGAGACCATTCGTCAAGCCTATCTAACGCTTGTGCGACGGTATCATCCCGACCGTGCCCCCGACGGTGAGCAGAGCGAGTACGAAGAGCGCATGAAGCGTATCAACTCCGCTTACGAGATTCTGAGCAATCCTGAGACGCGTGCCCTCTATGATCGGACGCGTCGGAACCATGTGCAAGTTTCACCCATCCCCAGCGCCTCGGTGTCGCGTCCGTCTGGTGTCCCCTATTCGCCACGCGACCCCTACCACACGATGCGAGTTGGGTATCAACGGCGCTATCACCATGTGCGTGTGAGTGCCCAACGGATGCCCCACTGGGCACGGCTCTTGGTGGGCGTATTCAGTGGGGTGGGATTGGTTCTCGGCTTCGTGCTGGGGCTCCCGTTCGGGATTATTGGTTGTGTTCCAGGGGCATTAGTGGGGTTAATCGGGGGTGCGCTTTTAGGGCTGGTGGCGGTCTACCTGAGTGTGTTGGGGGTTCCTGCTTTTGTTTTCGGTTGGGTGGGCTATGCGCTCCTTGGGCAGACGGGCCTATGGTTAGGGGGGACAATAGGGCTTGCTTTGGGGGTTATCGGCGCCGTGCACCTCTGGAAACGCGCTAACAGTGGGCTCCGAAGTTGAACAGCACAATCAGCAGATCCGCGTCATCCACGCTCCCGTTCCTATCGACATCACCTTCCAGCTGGCATCCGCTTGTTCGTCGCAACACAAAGCTATGCGTTACACCTGAGGGGCGTCTCCACAGCCAGACGGTAGTCGTTCCGTCAGATGAGATTGCACGCGCTACAACTAATAATTGCGAGCCGTCCGCCAACAGCTCAGCATATAGCTGGTTCATGATGTCTGTCATCGTTCCCAGTTCAGGTGTCCAGATGCCTGCCCACATCGACCCGTCGCGCGACATGATGCCCACGACACAGTTCCCATCTTCAGAGACCCCGTGCGCGCGACTGCCGTTGCCGAGAACATAGAAAACTGTTCTCGACACCTGCCTGTTACCGGGCTGGGGCGCCGGTCTTATGCACTGCCGGCTTCCCGCTTCCTCCGGGACCGCCTGCGAACCGCAGGTCTTCTTCCCGTCCACGGGCGTTTCGCGTCTCTGGTCCACTCCCGGCGACGGCAGCCACAAGGGCCGCGCTGATAGATTATAGCAACCACCGTTATCTATCGGACGTCCAGTAGTTGCGAACCCCACCGCAACAGAGCCATCTGCGGAGCCCCCAGCAGCTCCCCTGTGCCTCTCTGCTCAGGGGGAGCGACCCCTATCAGGCTCTGGGCGTACAAAACGAGCGTACTCCACACCCATGCCAACCCTAAGCTCAGCCGTCTCATTTCTGTTTCGGCACCACCTCGATCTCGAATAGCCACGGCCAGAGTTTGCCTGTCACGAAGATGCGCTTGTTCTGGCGATCGTACGCAATGCCGTTAAGCACATCGGCTTGGTGTGCCTCCGCAGGAGTGAGCAAGCCCGACAGGTCGATCCAGCCAAGCACCTCCCCCGTTTTGGGAGAGATTCGCACGATAAGGTCGGTCATCCACACATTCGCCCAAATCTCGCCGTTTACATACTCCAGTTCGTTCAAGTTGCGCACAGGAGTGCCCTGGTCTTTGACGCGGATTTGGCGTACCGCAGCGAAAGTCGTTGGATCACGAAAGGTAAGGGTATCGGAACCGTCGCTCATGATGAGGTGGGTTCCATCGTTGGTTAGCCCCCAACCTTCGCCTGTGTACCGAAACTCCGTGTCGGAACGGAACGAATCGCGCTCATACACAAAGCAGATCCCATTCCGCCATGTAAGCTGATAGATGCGATTATTGAGAAGCGTGATCCCTTCCGCGAAGATTTCAGGAGGATGTTTGCGAATCTGGAGAACACGCCCTGTACGAAACGCCACCTTGCGCAACGACGATTGCCCCTCCAGCCCCGTGCTTTCATATAGAAAGCCGTTGTAATACTCCAGCCCTTGAGTAAACGCTTTAGGGTCATGCGGATAGCGCTTGACGACCCGATAGGTATAGAGAGGAGTCTCCTTAGAGGTGCTCCTCACTTTGTCTTCTCCAGCCTTCTGCTCGATAGAGGGTGCGGGCGTAGGGGTTCCGTTCGGATGAGTGTGGGACTCCTTAACCGATTGGCACCCGCTCAGCAGAGAAACCGCCACTACTCCAAGGCATAATAAGCGCATAGAGATAGTGTACCTCGAGAAAAACGTAATTCTCCCCCTCCATAGAGAAACTCATCCGTGCACTGCAGCGCGGAGACCCCGGCCTTTAGGCCTGGGGAGGAGCGCCGCCTTGACTCCTCTCGGGTGGTATCATCTCCTCAGA
>PSLB01000196.1:0-2505 GCA_040289385.1 Armatimonadota bacterium | reverse complement strand
AGCCGGGCAGGGCTTCGGGGCCGGTTGACGACGGCCCACCGTCCCGAGAGACGGTATAGCGGTTGCGGATATTCCGGGCAGCGTTGATGTCCGCATGCTCACATTATACCACATGATGATGGAAGTGGGAAAGCGCCGCCTCCTCCCCAGGGCTCAAGCCCAGGGCTCCTGGCGGCGCGTTCTGTAGGTGGATGCGGTGGTTGTGGCTCAAGCGATCGCGGAGGGACGTCGCCCCCTAACAGGAGTCCCCCCTGGCTACATCATTTTAGCGCTTAAGGTGGGCGTGGTTGGACTGAGCTGTCTGTATGGCGTGCTGGCATGGTCGGTTCTTTCGGCGTTGGGGGTCTGGCTTCAGCGGTAGCGGGTATAATCTACTTATCGTAGAGAGGCACCCATGGAACGCGTACCAGAGAGCTATGTTTTGTGGATTTTAGGCTTACCCTTCGCCGGCTTTCTGTTCCATGCCTTTTTCGGCGGTTGGCTGATCCACCGACTGGGCGAGCGTGCAGGCAAATGGTTAGTTGGGTTCGTAGGGAGTGCGGTTGTGCTGGGTGCGTTCGGCTTCGGGTGGCAGGTCTATCAGTGGTTGATCCAGCAGGTGCAGCCCCACTATGTTTTTAGCCGGACAGACTGGCTCCAAGTGGGGGCGTTCCGCGTCGGCTTCGAATTTCTGGTGGATCCGCTCTCGGTTCTGATGGTGCTTATCGTAACGGGTGTGGGGGGACTGATTCACCTTTATGCTACGGGTTATATGGCAGAGGACACCGACTATGCCAGATTTTTCACTTACTTCAATTTGTTCATCTTTTTTATGTTGGTTTTAGTTTTGGCGGGCAATTTTTTGGTGATGTTTATCGGTTGGGAAGGGGTTGGCTTGTGTAGTTATCTGTTGATAGGCTTTTTCTATCGGAATGCCCAGTGGAAAGAGAACACTGATGCGGCGAACAAGGCGTTCATCGTGAATCGGATAGGTGATGCGGGCTATTTGTTGGCGATGTTTTTGATAGTGGCGACTTTTGGCACGCTTTCGTTCACGGAGGTGAACGCGCAAGCGGTACAGAAGCTCTCTGTAGGCTCGGCAACAGCGTTGGCGATAGCGATTCTGCTCTTTTTTGCGGCGACGGGTAAGTCTGCTCAGCTTCCGCTTTACTTCTGGCTACCCGATGCGATGGCGGGTCCAACGCCCGTATCAGCATTAATCCATGCGGCGACGATGGTCACGGCAGGAGTATATTTGCTGGTTCGGGTACATCCGCTTTTACTGGCTTCGCCAACTGCGATGGGGATTGTTGCAGGAGTCGGTGCGGTTACGGCGTTGTTTGCGGGCACGATCGCACTGTCTCAGACGGACATCAAGCGGGTGCTGGCGTTTTCTACTGTCAGTCAGTTAGGCTACATGTTTTTGGCGGTTGGTTTGGGCGCGTTTTGGGTCGGAATGTTCCATGTGGCGACGCATGCTTTCTTCAAGGCGCTCCTCTTTTTGGGGGTGGGTTCTGTGCTGATTGCGCTACACCATCGGGGCGACATACGCCAGATGGGGGGGCTGGCACGCGCCCTGCCGATTACGGCCCTGACGATGGCGATGGGTGTGTTGGCGATTGCAGGCATTCCGCCGCTCTCGGGCTTCTGGTCGAAGGAGGCGGTGCTACTGAGTGCGTACGGCGCCCAGCCGTTGCTGTTTTGGATGGGGATTGTTGCGGCGCTGATTACTGCGGGGTACATGGTGCGCCTCTGGTGGCTGGTGTTTATGGCGCCGCCGGCGTCGCATGCGGTGCATGCCGATCGTGAGCGATATGGAAGCGTGTTGGGTGTGCTGGTGGTTCTGGCGATCGGTTCGGTGGTATTCGGGTGGGTTGTGCCGAGCGAGAAGATGTTCCATGAGTTTCTCAAGCCGGTGACGGATTCGGCAACTCTTCTCCCTGAGTCGGCGAAACCGTTCGTGTTTGGTGTGGCGCTGGGCGCAGGGCTGGCAGGGATTGCATGGTCTTTAGTGCGATACCGTCATGGGATGCCACCAGCGGAAGCGCAGCTTTCGGGGATATGGGGCGTTCTGCATCGACAGTACGGGTACGACACTCTGATGCACAGAGTGGGTGTGGATGTCGGGGGGGCGATCGGTATCTTCCTGACTATCATCGTGGAGAACCTTATCGATGGGATTGTGATGCTCGTAGGGTTGTTGGCACACGGGTTAGGGAGTCTTCTGCGTCCTGTGCAGAGCGGGTATGTGCGTTCCTATGCGTTTGTGATGATGTTGGGCGCGCTTTTGGTGTTGGTTGCGGTGTTTGTGTACGGCTTGCGTTAGAGGCAAGGACGATGGGCAAGGCATGGTTAATTGTTCCGGGTTTGTTTTTTTGGTAGGCGGTGGGCAATGGTTAGTGCGAGGTGCCTCGCGACTGGTCATGAACCCCATGGCTAAAGCCAGGGGCTTGCAGCGAGGCCGGGTGGCCTGCCGCGTACGACCGCATACGTGCGGCCCTGCGGATGTTCTCCGCAGCGATGGCG
>PSLB01000014.1:0-26811 GCA_040289385.1 Armatimonadota bacterium | reverse complement strand
CACCGGTCGCGGCATCGCTCTTGAAGACCTCAAGGGCATCCGCGAACGGATAACGGTTCTCAAGGCTCAGCGTCGCGTCCAGCACAGTTGGGCGTTCCATCAGCTTCGCTCCTTCATCGAGTACAAGGCTCGGTTGGCGGGTGTCCCGGTGGTAATCGTCGATCCCCGGAACACCTCCCGCACCTGTCCAGCCTGCGGGCATGTGTCGAAGGCCAACTACGCAGGCACAGTTTCGCTGCGTCGAGTGCGGCTTCGCTGGGCCGGCCGACGCCATCGCTGCTCGCAACATTGCGAGCAGGGCCGTCGTCATGCTGCCGTACGCGGCGGGCCAACCGGCCTAGCTGCAAGCCCCCGGCTTTAGCCGTGGGGTTCATGACCTCTCCGTGCCCGCATTTGGCTTCAGTAGCGTGGGTCGTGGTGGAAGTGGTGGTGGGTTTCCATCTTGCGGATGGTTCCGCTTCGGGAGCGCATCACGATGGAGTGGGTCACAGCGCCCCAGCCCGTGTAGCGCACCCCGCCAAGCAGATTGCCTCCGGTGATTCCCGTTGCGGCGAACACCACATTGCCCCACGCAAGGTCTTCCATGGTCAGTACGCGGTCGACATCGTCGGTGCCGAGCAGGTCGCGTGCGCGCGCACGCTCTTGTTCATTTCGGAACACGAGTCGCGCCTGGATTTCGCCACCCATGCAGAGGGCTGCTGCTGCGGAAAGCACGCCTTCTGGCGCCCCACCGATGCCCATGAGGGCATCGATTTCGCCGTTGGGATCCAACGCCTCCAAAGCCAGCGATAGGTCGCCGTCTGAAACAAGTCGGATGCGTGCCCCTGCGGCGCGGATTTCACGAATGAGGTTCTCGTGGCGGGGGCGATCCAGCACACCAACCGTTAGATCCTGCACATCCTTACCAAGGCTCTTCGCGATGACCTTGAGGTTCATGCGGGGTGGGAGGTTGATATCCACGGCGCCTTTTGCGGCGGCTCCAACAACGAGTTTGTCCATGTAGATGTCGGGAGCGCGGAGCAGTCTGCCTTCGCCCTCTACAGCCGCCGCAATGACGCTAATAGCGCCCGGGGCCCCATTGGCCACCAGGTTTGTTCCCTCTACGGGGTCGACGGCGATATGTACGCGGTGCCCGTTGCCTGTACCCAACTCCTCGCCGATATAGAGCATAGGGGCTTCGTCGCGTTCGCCTTCACCGATGACCACGACGCCGTGAATATCGATGTCGGCTAAGGCTCGACGCATCGCCTCGCATGCCGCTTGATCCACGGCATGGCGATCCCCTTTGCCGACCCAGCGCCCTGCGCTTAAGGCAGCCGCTTCCGTTGCCCGAACAAAATCCATTCCGAGATTGCGATCCATAGGTTCACCTCGCTTGAGTCTACGCCGACTGTAGGGGGCAAGCCCCAATATAAGGACACGTAACGTCCTCCCCTCCATCAATTGAGGGGCATCCTTGTTCCGGATGCACGCAGGGCTTTCTCCCTGCGCTTCGGTTCAGCGACGCCGTGTCCATACCATGATGATACCCCATGCACAAGGGGGTCCGTGTATCCCCTCAATCGATTGAGTGGGATTACTGCCACCTCGCGCTTCCCCACTTTCTCTAAAAAATAAGGGCTTACAGGGGAGCGGGGGTCTTTTGGGGCTGGGTATAATGTTGCCGATGCGGTTCCTGATTAAATGGCTCGTTTTCGCTTTGGCGCTGTACCTGACCTTTTGGAGCGGGGAGGCACTGGGGCTCGATATGAAGCCCAGCCCCCAGTGGCAGGATAACCTAATTATGGCGCTTTTGCTGGGATTGGTGAACGCCTTTATCCGCCCTGCGCTTAAAATGGCACTGATGCCCTTAAACTGTCTCACGCTAGGGCTGGTGGGTCTTTTAGTGAATGTTATTCTGTTCTGGGCTGTGTTCGCGTTGGCGCCGTTTAACTTTCGTGTTGGCAGCTTCTGGGCGGCGCTCTACGGTTCTATAGTGCTGGGGCTTATCAACGCACTGTTGTCGGGCGTGTTGTTGACAGATGAAGACAAAAGAAGGCGATAGCGATGCTGGGCAAACTGCTGCGCGGGCTGGCGCTTTGGATAGGGGTCTATGGGATTCTGACCGCAATCCATTTTGGGATGCTGTGGGGGCTGGATCAGGTGCGCAACCGACTGGAAACACGCTTTGAAGACCAATATGGCAGTGAGGTCGTAGATCGCGAACCGCCTTACACGACGCCTGAATGGTTGATCGTTGGATTGGATATTCAACCCATCCAATGGCTGGAATCGCTGGCGATGAGTGCGGTGATGAGCCTGCCCGTGGCAGTCTTTTTAGGGCTTGGGGCGAAGGTGTTTCGTCGGGGATTAGGGTTCAAGTTGATAGGAGTGAGCATTGTCACAAGCATGCTGATGTTTTCCCTGCTCTATTTGCTCAACGAACAGCTCTCCGCAGGCTATTTGGTTCAGGCAAAACCGCCTGTACTCATAGTGGGAACGCTGGTGGGCTGGGTGCAGGGTTGGGTAGCTTCGCTGATTTATGGCGGAGCGCGTCGGCAGGGAGGGGGTGAAGGATAAGTGGGGCATCTATTAGTCCTAACGGGGGTTTCGGGGGCAGGGAAGACCCTCGCCTTGCAGACTTTGGAGGATATAGGCTACTTTTGTATGGACAACTTGCTCCCCTCGATGCTGAAGCAGGTGCGTGTGTATGCAGAGTCGTGTCGGGACGTGGCGGTGGTGGTCGATACGCGGGCTCAAGAGCCGTTAGAACTTGCCGAACAGAGTCTCCTGCAGATGCGCACAGAGGGGATATCTGTGGAGGTGCTATTTTTAGATTGTGCAGATGAGGTGCTGTTGCGTCGATTCAAAGAGACGCGTCGTCCCCATCCTTTAGCATCACAGGTGTCTGATTTGCGAGTTGCCCTTCACAAGGAGCGGGCTCTGCTGGCGCCGATTCGCGCGATAGCCGATAGCGTGCTGGATACCACCCTATTCCGTGCGCAGGATTTGCGCGAAGCGGTGCGTGCCCGTTATAGCGAGCAAGAG
This sequence comes from Armatimonadota bacterium, assembly GCA_040289385.1. Taxonomy (GTDB): domain Bacteria; phylum Armatimonadota; class Fimbriimonadia; order Fimbriimonadales; family GBS-DC; genus LDYB01. The sequence goes on along the minus strand of PSLB01000014.1, from coordinate 23,784 downwards.
GGGCGCGTGCCGATGCGGACGCGTGTGGTTTCGTTCGGATTCAAGTACGGCGTGCCTGCAGACGCCGATCTCGTGTTCGATGTGCGGTTTTTACGGAACCCCCACTATGTACCGAACCTCCAGCCTTTGCCCGGCACTGATCCTGCCGTGCGCGAATATGTGCTTCAGGATGCTGAAACTCAGCAGTTTCTGGAGACGCTCCGACAGTTCCTCAGCTGGCTTTTGCCCCGCTACCTGCGCGAGGGGAAAGCGTATCTGACGATAGCCATCGGCTGTACGGGAGGACGCCACCGTTCTGTGGTGCTTAGTGAGTGCTTATGGCAGTGGCTTCAGCAGGAGGGCTATCGTGTCGTTTTAGAGCATCGCGATGTCGAGCGTGGGGAGGAGTAGCGATGGATACCCAACGATGGCGGTGGCTCCTGCCGGGAATTGGTTTAAAGCGCTGGCTGATGGTTTCGGCGTTGGGGGTTGTTATTGCTCTGGTGGGGCTTTGGATTCTGTTAGCGGGTCAGCCTACGGCATGGCTGGATGCACTCTACCGTGGATTGAAGACACAGATTCATACCTGGGCAACCACCTCACACGGGGAACAGGTTATGCGCTTCACTGTGGGGATTGCCCTGATGGCGGTTGGGGGGAGTGTGTGGTGGTGGGGGCTGAGGCGAGCTTGGCGCACGATGATGCGAATTCTCCAACCGCGTGCCAGCGGGCGCGTGTGGGATGTGCTTTCGCGACAGGTGCTTCTACGGCATGGGCGCCGTATTGCGGTGATCGGCGGCGGCACAGGGCTTTCCACAATGCTTCGTGGACTGAAACGGTATACCGCAAATATCGTGGCGGTCGTCACCGTAACCGACGATGGGGGTTCATCAGGGCGTCTCCGCACGGAGCTGGGCATCTTACCCCCAGGCGACATCCGCAACTGCCTGATTGCACTGGCAGATGCGGAGGGGGCGATGACCGCACTCCTTCAGCATCGGTTTCCCTCCGAATCGGGCACACTTAGTGGACACTCGGTCGGCAACCTCCTGTTGGCAGCGATGACCCAAATCACAGGCGATTTCGAGAAAGGGGTGCAAGAGATGAGCAAGGTGTTAGCGATTCGTGGGCGCGTCCTGCCTTCCACTCTGAGTCATGTATCTCTGCGCGCGGAGATGGACGACGGCACTTGCGTGGAGGGGGAGACCGCTATTGTGGAACATCCTGCCCGCATCCGACGCATGCACCTCGTGCCCGCCGATCCCAAGCCCCCGGAAGAGGTCGTGGAGGCTATTCGGAACGCCGAAATTGTGGTGTTGGGACCTGGAAGTCTCTTCACCAGCGTGATTCCGAACTTACTGGTGCCGCGAATTGTGGACGCATTGGTCAGCACGCGCGCAGTGCGAGTCTATGTGTGTAATGTAATGACCCAGCCAGGCGAGACCGATCAATTCACCGCATCCGACCATGTGCGTGCCATTGAAGCGCATGCGGGTCGGCGTGTGTGCGACTATGTGCTGGTCAATACTGCCGTGCCGCGCGCCGAGCTTTTGGAGCGCTATCGTGCCAGTGGACAGATGATGGTGGAGCCAGACATCGACCGCATTCGCGTGATGGGCTATCGAGTGGTCGCTGGCGACTTCATCAGCGAGAGCGACTATGTGCGCCACGACCCCATCAAGTTAGCAGAAGCAATCTTAAAACTGGGGCGGTAAAAACAGCCGAATCGGTGCTGTCCCTATGCAGGGTGGAGCCTCCCACATCCGAAACCGCTCTGTTTGATTTGGATGCACCGTGCGGAGAAGCCAAAGGGTATAATCTCTTGCGGTGGAACACCAATGACCCAAACCACACTCCAAACCCGACGACGCAAGCCGAAGGCACAGTTGGAGGAAATCCCTCCTGTGCCTGAGTTCCCCAATATTTCCCTCTTAGAGGAGGACGGCGAACCTTTGGAAAGCGATCGGCATGTTCTGCAAATCCACCTACTGATTGACCTCATCTACCAGCACTGGCACGACTGCTTCACGGAAGGACAAGGGGTCGAACTTGCAGTTGTATGCGGAGGTGTTTGGTGTGGAGGAGTATTATTGGTATGACCCTGATGGGGACGCGTTGCGGGGTTATCGTTTGGTGGGTGGGGGATAGGAGCCGATGGTGGGGGATGTTCGGGGTCATTTATGGAGGGAGCCGTTGGTGGTGTATGGGGGGGTATTGGAGGGGGTGTATGCGGGTCGGCATCGTCGTTGGGTGTGTTTAGTTCGTGCGGATGGTTCGTTAGTGCCGACGCCGTCGGAGTTGGCGGAGCAGGAGCGTTTGCGTGCGGAGCAAGAACGCCAGCGTGCGGAGAAGCTTGCTGAGCGTCTTCGCGCACTGGGTGTCGATCCAGAATCGATAGAGTAAGTCATAAAAAGCGAGGAGAACACAATGCAATTAGCAGAACGACTGGCTCATTATGCTGTTGATTTACAATATGAGCATCTGCCCTCAGAGGCGGTGCATGAGGCGAAACGGCGAATCATCGACTCGATAGGCTGTGCATTTGGCGCATGGCGTTCCGAAACAGCGGAGTTAGTGCGTCGGGTAGTGACCCAAGTGCGCAGTGACTACGGCGCAACGGTAATCGGCACTTCTCATCGAGCCTCACCAGATTGGGCAGCCTTCGCGAACGGATTGCTGATACGGTACTTAGACTACAACGATACCTACCTGTCTAAGGAGCCTGCCCATCCCAGTGATAATCTCGCTGCGGTGTTGGCGGTGGCAGAGGCGGAAGGCAGCGCAGGCAAAGATGTGCTGTTAGCGACGGTATTGGCATACGAGATTCAGTGTCGTCTTTGCGATTCGGCGAGCCTACGCGCGCGGGGATGGGATCATGTGAACTACGGGCTCTTTTCTGCATCGGCTGCTGCGTCTCGCCTGATGGGGCTTTCTGCAGAAGCCACCAAGCATGCGATGAGCGTTGCAGGGGTTTCGGGATTGGCGATGCGCCAGACGCGGGTGGGTGAGCTGTCCGCATGGAAGGGATGTGCTTTCGCGAACGCCGCGCGGCACGCCACCTTTGCGAGCTGGCTCGCCAAGAATGGGATGACGGGACCCTCTGAAATCTTCGAAGGGAAGATGGGATTTATGAGACAGGTCTCTGGCGAGTTCACAGTGGGGGCACTTGGCGGCGAGGCAGGGCGCGGGTTTATGATTAATCAAACCTATATCAAGTATTATCCTGTGGAGTACCACGCGCAGAGTGCGGTCTGGGCGGCACTGGCACTGCGCGAGCAGATTGGAGGCGACATCACCCAAATCGAATCGGTTGAGATCGCCACCTTCGAGGCGTGCTATTCGATCATCGGCTCGGAGCCTGAGAAGTGGGAACCAAAGAGCCGCGAAACTGCTGACCATAGCCTCCCCTACATCGTTGGTGTTACGCTTGTGGACGGCAAGGTAGACTTGAGTTCCTTCGACGAGGCACGCTATACCGACCCGACCCTTTTGGCGTTCCTCAAGAAGGTTACCGTGCGCCACGACCCCGTGATGGACCCACGCTATCCGGAGGGGATTCCGAATCGGATTACAGTGCATTTGCAGGATGGACGCACGCTAACCGAAGAGATTGCCTTTCCACGCGGGCACGCGCGCAACCCGATGAGCGATGAAGAGGTGGAAGCCAAATTCTATGTGCTGACCGGGTGGGCTCTGCCTCGTGAACGGCAAGATAGGGTTCTCGAATTCATCTGGAACTTAGAATCGCAGACGAGCATTCGCCCCCTAATGGAGATGCTCGCGTTGTAGCGTGACGTCCTCCTCTCAATCAATTGAGAGGCATCCTTGTTCAGGATGCACGCAGGGTGGAGGGCCGTGTATCCCCCCAATGAATTGGGGGGATTACAGCCCCCTCGCGCTCCCCCGTTTTTCTAACGAAACAGCAGAGTGCCCTCCACGAACAGGAATCGGGTCTGCGTCTGGTCGAAGCCAACCCCGATCCGCATTCGTTGGAGCAGACGGTATCGGAAAGGTGGCCGGTAGAAGAGGCGTACCTCGTACATCGCTTGATTGCCCAGCATCAGGCTTCGGCGGTAGCTGATGCCGAACCCATCAAATAGATTCTTCACCAGATAGACACTGGCAGGGCGCAGACCGGAATAGTCCACTGCGAACTGCTCCAGATCGAACGCCTCCGCAAGCTGGGATTCTAAGGAGGTGAAGAGGGCAGGCAGAACCTGCGCCGTGAGGATGTCGCTCAGTTGTTCTCGGAAGACCTTGCTGGGGTCGTCGCCCCGCGCTAAGGCGGAGATGGCTGCCCCGCGTCCCAATAGAGTAAAGATACGCTGTTCGGAAAGTCCAGGCGGTTCAGAACGCGCGCTCAGCAAGAGCCGTTCGGGGTCATCCAGAGGACCGCGTACATCTACTTCCACTCGATAGCGAACGGGATCGCCCGTCCAGTCCGCAGCGACAACGCTGGTGGTCGCACGCACATCGAGATTGATGCGGGCTATCACCTCGCCCGTAGGGAGCGTGTAGGGGTAGTTGACGGTGACCAGGCTATCGGGTTCGATGCGTAAGCGCGCTGTAGGCAGTTTGAGTACACCTGTGCGCATGCGGAAGGTGCCGTCCATTGCTACTGCCTGAAGGGTGCCAGTAAGGTTCAGCTCGCCCTCTAACTGTGCGTCTAAATTGGGGTTGCGCAGGTTGAAGCCGCCACCGACTTGAACTCGTACATCGAAGCTTGGGTTAATGCCAAGCGGCTGGGTGTTCTCAGCAACTGTGAACGCTGCAGGAAGGTTCAAGGTTCCCCTCGGCACCGAAATTTGCGCCTGCAGAGCGGGTTGCTTCGGTTTACCTGTCAGGCTCCAGTTTCCGTTGATAGTCCCTTCAGCACTCCCGCCAAACGGCAGTTTGGGCTCTTTGATGGTGAAGCCGTTCAGGTTTCCGCTGAGGTTCAGGCTGGGCGTCTCCCCAGTAAAGTCCACGCTCCCCGTCAAGCTCAGTGTGCCTCCGTGTGATGATTGAGCGTGCGCCTGCACGATTCGCGCCTGCGTATCGTCAAACTCCACTTGCAAGCCGATGGGAGCTAACGCAGTCTGGAACGGCTCTAACCCGACCGCTCCATTTCGGACAGTGAGCGTGCCACGCGGTTGTAAATTTTCTAACGTGCCTTCGATACGTAGTTGGGCGTTGAGGATTCCCTCCGTGCGTTGTGGATCGATGGGAGCCAGCAGTTCCAGAAGGCGCAACGGTTGGTCAATCAGTTGGATCTCTACAGCAAGGGGTTCGGTACGCGAGATACCGAACGGGCACCAGTGGAAAGGCAGATTCCCCGACAGACGCGCCTGATAATCCTTGATACGCAGGAGCGCATCCGCTGTTTCGATACGCCCCTCCGCAACATCGATCTGGCTGAATAAAACTTGATCGACACGGTACCCCATATATTCTAAGTTTTGCAAGGTTGCCGAGAGCATCAGGGAAGGCGATTCTGGGCGACCGCTTCCGAGCAAGCTCACATCGACGCTCCCTTCGATTTCAGGAAGGGAAGGATTCCACAGACGAACCCATTTGAGCGGGAACTGGTTAATTTCCAAGTCGGCTTGCAGGTTCTCGGGCGTCCACATGGCGGAACCTTCCAGTCGGGCGTTTTCAGCTGACCACCGAAGCGATTCGAGGCGTGCTTCGCGGGTGGAAAGGGTATCGCTGCGTTCGCCTTGCCAAGTGCCTTTGAGGGCAAGCGTGCCGAGCGATTGTTCGTTCCAATTGAGGTCGTTCAGCTGCGCTTCAAACGCAAGAGTCGGTGTTTTGGTCGTGCCGGCGAGCTGTAAAGCCAAATTCACTGAACCTGAGAGGTTCTCGGTGTGCGTGAGGAGCTCTGCGGGGAGCTCTATGGGCAGGGCACGCGCCAGTGTGTGAACCCAAGTCAGAGGTAGGTTGATGACTTGCACACTGCCGAGAATCTGCCGCGACTCAGGATGATAATGGAGATCACTCAACAGAATCTCCCCCTCGGGCAGGTCCAGTCGGAGCTTGCCCTGAAGGCTCTGGCTGGCATGCCAGATAGCGAACCCTTCCAGCGTACCCACCGCCACTCGGTTGAGTTGCAGTGGGGTCGTCCATAGCTCTATCTTGGCTTCGGGGGTTTCGAGGGTTCCGCTCACCTGTCCACGCGCCGAGAGAGTCCCCAACAGGGAGTAGCCAGCAGGCAGATAGGGAGCCACCTCTTTCAATGGGAGCGTATCGAGGTGCCAGTTAAGCTGGACCGTACCGTCGCTTTGCCAGAGTCCAGAGGCGGCTATACGTCCCTCGCCCAGTGATGCCTGCGCCTCTTGAATCTCAAGGCGGCGCTCTTGGGGCGACTGCAGGTAGCTAAAGCTCGCTTGTGCCTGCTGAACAATGAGCCGATCCACCTGCGTTTTCCGGCTATTCACAGAGCCGTTCACCCAGAATTGTTGCGGGGTTCCCTTCGCAATAAGGCTTACCGAGGCGACCCCCGAAAGGGGCAGATCGGTGCGTGTCCAGTCGGAGACCATATCGATATCGAGGTCAGTGGCATTTGCAGAAAGTTCAAAGGTAGGTTCCTCACGGGGTTTTTCGGGGAGACGCACCACTCCCGACGCAACAATTTGCGCAGAACGCCTCAGAATCCGCACTTCGGGGATGAGAATCTGACGGTCGGCATAGGTAAGCGTACCGGCGGTAATCTCCGCGCTGATGTCACCCAGCCGACCATCAAATACCGCAAACTCTGCAATAGCTTCAGGAGCCTCAGCAAGCCCGCGAATTTGCAGAGTCGCATAACCGATCCCGTCTAAGGGCTTGCCATCGATGAGTGCCCCTTCGGAATAGCCCAGCATGCGCGCAATAAGGTTGAGGTCTAACTCGTGGGCGTTGAGGGCGAGGTTTAGGCGGGGTTTCTCGGCGAGAGTCAGTTCGCCTGTGAGCTGGACGGTGCCTAAGGCTCCTTGAACGACGCTAATCGGGAGCGTTAGCCGACCGTCTACATAACGGAGACGCGCTCGTAAAGTCCCCAACGAATGTTGATTGTAGAGGAGACGATCGCTGGTGAGGTTCATCTCCAAGCGGGGATTGGCAAAGCTTCCCCAACCCATCAAGTGCGCTTCGAGCGTTCCAGAAAGGGGGTAATCCTTCAGTTCATCGACAAGGTTTATTGGAAAATCCTTTACATGCGCGTCGAGTCTAAAAGTTGGGTCTTTGTGCCTCAAGTCTGCATAGATTCGAGCATGGAGTGGGCGTTGGGCATACCGTACTTCGATGGCGGGTACCCATATTTGATGGTCTTTGATAATGAGGAGCGGAAGCTGAATCTGCTTTACCGCCCCCCGCGCCGTTTCGATCTGTGCGAGTTGAACTTGAGCCAAGATTTGGGGGGATTCGAGAGTGTTGCCGAAGCGCGCCCAAACAGAGTAATCCCCCTTCACAGGTGGGGTATCGTCACGGAACAGTCTCCAGAGGTCTTGAGGGTTGTTTCCCTGCATTGCAAGCTGTCCTGCAATGCGCACCGGGGATGATGCCCAGTCCACTTTGCCGCTCAAGGTGAGCTGATCGCGCCCACCTGCTTGCAAACGCCCTGCAAGCCACGACTCGGTAAAGTGTAGAGAGAAGCGAACCGCTGCATAGGGTAAAAGTTTTTGCCGAAAAGTTATACCGTGCGCTGTTCCCTCTGCATAGCCTAAAAGCCAGAGAGGCTTCTGTGGCTCGTAGATAATTTGGAGCGTCAGCGCGCTCCTGATAGTTCGGGCGCGAATCTCCCTCGTAGGCAAATAGGCTTGAAGCCGTTCCGCGCGCATCTGGGGCACTACTGCCTCAACCCACCACCGTTTACCGTCGGAGAGTGCCTCTACCGTGAATTCGCCGAGGGAGTCACTTTGTCCCTGTGCCTTTAAGGAGGCCGATTGGAGCGGTTGCACCATGCTGAGGGAACGGATGACGATGGTCTCGCGCACCGGGGTAGTCGGGTAGAGATCCTCAAAATGAAGTACCCCATCACTGATGCGAAGACGGAAGTTTAATTGCGTGGGTTCTTCATGGGGAGGGCGTTTCAGCAAGGGTTCGATGTTCCACTGTCCCTGCGCGTTGCGTTGGAGCCACACTTGGGGACGCTCGATGGTCAGGTTCAGCGGTTGTCCGCCAAGCGGGTATGCCACCCGAAGGTAGCGACTTTCCAACAAGCGATTACCGTCAGGCAGGCGGATATCGAGGTTCCACAATTGCACCTCGCGCAGGCTGAGGCGCGCACGCGCCACGCGAACCTCCAAATCGGCTTGTTGTCTCGCATAGTCGTGAATAACTGCAGGCAGGCTTTCTTCCACAGCCAGCTTGACCTGCCATAGATACATCGACCCTGCCAACAAGATCAGGCATCCAGGCAGGGCGACCAGCACCAGCCTCCAGAATGCCCAGTGGAGGCGATTAAGAATCCACCGCACCGACTTTAGCGAGCCGTTCCGCCATCACGCGCTGGGAGAAGGCCATCGCATTATACGAGCTACGGATGAACGGTCCCGACGCGACGAACAGAAAGCCCATCTCCTCCCCTATCTTCTGATACTCTGCGAACTGGTCAGGATGCACATACTCCTGCACGGGCAGATGTCGCTGGGTAGGGCGAAGGTACTGCCCAATAGTGAGCGCCTCCACGCCTGCATTGCGCAGATCGCGCATCGTCTGGAGCACCTCCTCGCGAGTCTCGCCCAGCCCCAACATCATCCCCGACTTGGTGTAGATGGCTGGATTCATGCATTTGACAGTCTCCAGCACCTTCAGAGAGCGTTCGTACCGTGCCTGTGGACGCACGATGGTCTGGAGCCGTGCCACCGTTTCGATATTATGGTTGAAGATTTCAGGTTCCGCTTCGACGACACGACGAATGCACCATGTCTTGGCTTTGAAGTCAGGGGTCAGCACCTCCACGATGGCATGCGGAATCGCCTGGTGGAGGGCGCGAATGGTCGCAGCGAACTGTCCGGCACCTTCATCGGGCAGGTCATCGCGTGCCACAGAGGTCACCACGATATGCTTCAAGCCCATCTGCTTTGCGATCTCGGCTAAGCGATAGGGTTCTTGAGGGTCTAAGGGCAAGGGCTTACCAGTTTTGATCGCACAGAAACCGCAGTGGCGGGTACAGATGTCGCCTAAAATCATAAAGGTCGCCGAGCCCTTAGACCAGCATTCGGGCAGGTTCGGACAGCGCGCACTTTCGCACACGGTGTGCAGTCGTGCGGTGCGCATCATCTGCTCGACCTGCTGGATCGTGTCGGGCTTGGGGAGACGAATGGTCAGCCACTCTGGCAGTCGCTGATGGACCATTTCGATCTTAGCCATTTCGGTAAGAGTATACCTCAGTCGCCGTCTTGCGTTATGTCTGTAGCACGAGTAGCCCCACATGATCGGGCAAGGATTCCACCCCAAAGGTTAGCGTGCGCCCCGTCAGAGTAAAATCGACAGGAGCTGCTCCGGCCAGAGGGGCGACGAAACGAGCCGACATCGGGCGAAGCCAGCGGGGCAGTCGGACCTCGCATCGAAGGTTTTGCTGGAGACGGAATTGGTACCCTTGGGGGTGGCGCGTGTAGTCCAGATTCGTGAGCCAGACCAGTGCGATAGACTCGCCCACCAGCAGATTGCCGTCGAGGCGTTCGGGGCGTGTCGCTTCTATGATACGCACGGCGTTCGGTTGCCACTCTGTCGCTAAAAGCGCAGGCTTTATCGGTTCGAGGAAGCGGTTAAGACGAGTTTGCTCCTCGAACGCCTCGCGCCCCTGTTGGACCTGTTGGAGAAGTATCGGGATCGCCTCCTCACGGACACTATCGGGGAGAGCCTTGGACTGGGTGTACTGTTTCTGGAACAGCTCTTCACGGAAGCCCGTGAACCATAGCACTCCCTTTGCGCCTCGTGCCAGTTGAAGCCAGAGTTGCACTCGAATCTCTTCGGGTGTTGGGCATGCGCGTCCCAGCTGTCCGTCTACCCATACCCGTTCCTCCCAAGGGTGTGCTCCTTGTGCCCATGCCCAGAAAGGCAAGGGCTCGCAGTTGGCGCGTAGGTCTTCCGTATAGGTGCCTGCCAGCTCTAGCAGGTTGCCCCAAGGGTCTGGGGAAAGGTTGGGCATTGGTGCCCCGACCCGATAGGCTTCGTAACAAGCGATGTCGGGAATAGTGGCAAACTCGCCAAATCGGCGTGAGCGTGCCAGATTCAGGGACAACGGTTGGGTAATCTGCCTGTCGCGAAAGACTTGAGCCACACGCTCGCAAAGAGTGGGGAGGTGCATGCCGAATTGATTCGGGTCGTCCCAATCGGGTTCAATCATGTAGGCGACGATATGGGGATTGGTGGCGTTGCGTTCGATGAATTGGGTGGCGGGGCGGGGAAATCCTGCGAATACTAATGCCTTGATGCCCAATTGCGGGCAGAGATCTTTGAAGGCGCGCCCCTCTCGATCGGTCAGCGCATTTTCCGCTGAATAGACGAAGGTATTGAACCCGCGTTCTGCCCACTCGTGTAGGCGTTTGGGGTCTTCCCATAGCGTGGTTGCCCCAGTGCCGATAGGGAAAAAGCGCGCTATCGGGCGTATCCCACCCCCCGTGTGCGTCGTACGTTTCCCCGATTGGCCGTAGACCTGAATGGGGAGCATCATGGGCGCTGGCAGTTCGGAGCGGAGTTGCGCTTTCAGGTAGGTGATCTCGCCTGGAGCGATTCTGCGTTGGGGAGTGGTGAAGCGTATCGCGTCGCCACCAACCAGCAGACGCTCTATCTCCCAGTGGGCGTGGGGATCTTCGTTGCGCACCCACACGGTGAGCGTCCGCCCATCGATCCACGCCGCGCTAAGGGTAAGGGGAGCCGACTCCATCGGAAGCATGGTACGGAACACCTCGCCCTCACGCTTATAGATCTCCAGTGTCAGAGGCGCCTGATGCAAAAGTGTCTGCTGGGCGTTGAGTATCAACAGGCTTGTCCCGCGTGGTGGGATGGGTTCAGGGGTCAGACGGAACCAGTTCAACCCGCGCCCGTTAGTCAGCGACTCGGCAGGCTGACCATTAATCCGAATCGCTGAGACCACAATTGGGGAACGACTGGTATTATGCAGGAACACCCAGAAGGTGCCTCCTAAGGCGTCGCGTGTGGGTCCGGCTATCTCCGCAATGCGCCGACTTGAATGGTGCGGTCGATAATCGGCATCTATTTCCATCGTTGCCCTCGCTTATTCTATGATACCGAACAGGTCAAGGAGATTGCAACTCTCTCCCTCTCCAAACTTTGCGGGCGTTAGCCGAAAATATCCCCTGTAGAATCTGCAGGATGCCTATGAGCCAAGCGACGATTAATTTGATTGAGGAATGGGCAAAGCGTCGCCACCAGGAGATTCGGGCAGCAAAGTTATGGACAGGTTTGGCGGTTGTCAGCCTGCTTAGTATGGGGATAGGAGCGAGCTGGATGGGATGGCAGATTCCGAGTGCCTATCGCGAACGCGCCCTTTGGCAAGCACGTGCTGAAAGGCTCCAATCGGAGCCTGCGGAGTTGTCTGCGCCGCCCATCCCGCCAGAAACGGTGCGCCACGCCCGTATGCGCACGGTCGAGTTCCAGATTATTCTGCTCGCCGTTACGCGATTCTTGCCCCGCAACGCACGGCTCCACGAGATGCACGTGGCGTTCCAACCTGAAAAGGGGTTGGTTTTAACTCTTCGTGGCACGACGCTGGGGTTTGAGCCCGTTAAGCTCTTTACGGAGCGTTTGCGCGCTGTGCAACTGTTTAGCGAGATTACCCCCATTTCGGTCAGTCGGCAGGAAGGCGAAGGGCAAGCGCGTTGGAGCCGATTCGAAATGCGACTCACCATGCCCACAAGCGACCCTGCTCCTGCTCAAGGCAACTCAGAAGGAGGGAGTCCCGAATGAACCTGACACGACTTTGGGCGCGACTGGTGCTGAACCCAACGGCACTGGCTCGCATGCAAAAATTGGCAATCGGGCTGGCAATCACGGCCATGGTGATCTGGAGCGCGGGGATGGTAACCCTACGACGGCTCGGAGAGGAAACGACTGCTCTGCGTGAACAGGTCCTGAACCCCCCTCAGCAGAACACTCTCCCACCTGATGAAGTCGCATTCCACCAAGAGATTGCCGCCATCGCGGAGCAGGTCCGCCGTGCGCTCAATCCCCAGGCTTACGCAATTAGTCTGCTCAGCCAGTCTGCCCAACAGCATGGGCTGAGCGTGATGAGCGTGGAAAGCAGTGAGGTGATGGATGCTCCCCCCGTCGAAGGCGGATGGAAGCCCAGAAACCTGCGATTCCAGCTCCAAGGTAACACTGCTCAGACCACCACTTGGCTGACCCAATTGGAACGGGTTCCGTTAATCGTGAAACTGTGCGGGATCCAAATCCGTGCCGACACGACCACAAAAGGAGCCCTACAAGTGGTCGTGGAGATGGAGGTGCTCTTGCCCGACCCGAACGCCGCCAGGCGAGGTGAATCTGCATGAAAAAGCTCAATCGTCAGACCGTGATGATTCTGGGGGCTGGGGCCTGCTTGGTCGTTGCAGGCTACAGCCGGTTCTCAGGAGGCGAACCGAGCCAGACAGCCTCGCCACCCACCGACACACCCGCTAAAGCAACACCCGAACCCTCTACGAACCTATCGGCGACGCACGCCTCTGCTTCCCCCGAAGCCTACCAATCCGTTCGTGCGCAACTCCTACGCTTTCAAGCAGAACACACGGAGCCGTTTGGGTCTGAGAGCGCGTCCCCGGCTCAGTCCACCTCGCCGACGGCGGAGCCACGCACCCCACGCGAGAGGAATCTCCCCAAAACGATCTGGTTGCCCCCCGTGTTGGCGGCGCATCCTGAGACCACTCCGAGTCCTCAACTCTCCAAGGATTTCCCCCAACCCCCACTCACCGAGGCCGCTCAACCCAACGAAACCGCCACATCGGTACCGCGTCTGAGAGGACACATCCGCAACCGATCCGATGGACAGCTCACGGCAATCCTCGATTGGAACGGTCGGCTCATTCGCGCCACGAACGAGCCAAATGCAGAATGGCGAATCGTCAAGGTGGTGCCCAACGCAATCCTCATCCAACACGGAGACCAGACCTACACGCTGGAGGTGCCCCATGCGAAATAGCGGGACGGCTTTCGCTTTGACCTTGATTCTGTTATGCCCACTGTATGCCCAAGAGCGAACCTTCGATCTGGAGCTGGAAGGCGTGCCATTGGGCATGGCGCTCCAGACTCTTGCACGGCAGGCACAAGTGAACCTTGTCTTGGCAGGCGGTGATGATCTGAAGGTGAACGCCGTGCTCAAAAATGTGCGTGTTGAGCAGGCGTTGGCGATCTTGCTCAAACCTCTTGGGTTGGAGTACCGGTTAGTGCAGGGATGTTATGTGGTCGGCACGAAGGAGCAGCTCGCGTGCTGGGACACCCCCGCACCGCAAACCTCTTCAACGCCTCAGCCCCCTGTAGTGGAGATCTACGCCGTGCGCTTTGTGAACGCTGTGGGCTTACTGACCACACTTCAGCAGGTCCATCCCGATGTCAAGGTGTTGCCGGGCGTGCCTGCCTATTCCCCTCAACTCGCCACCCAGCAGGGCAGGGAGGGGGAAGGGGCAAGCGCCTCTGGCAGTACGGCGCAAGCACAGGGGATGCCCTCTGAAAGGATGGAGCACAGCAGAACGCTCTTGCTTTATGGGCCTGCCGACCGTGTCGCCCAAGCCCTCGAAACCGCCAAGCGCCTCGACCAGCCGCCGACGCAGATACGCATCGAGGTCATGGTCTCCGATATCGGGCGCAACGCACTCAAAGAGCTGGGGCTGGACTACTCATGGAGTAAGCTCAGCATCCAAGAAATCGTTCGCACAGGAGAGAAAGACCAAATTGCCAACGAGACCCCGCTCAAGCCGTCCGACACCAGCACCTTTTGGCGGGCTCCACTCGGCTTCGAAGCCACTCTCAAGGCGTTGGAGCAACGCGGGGTTGCCAAACTGCTTGCACGCCCCAGCATCTCGGTACTGAACGGCGAGAGTGCGCAAATCCTCATCGGGGATCGGGTGCTTTATCCCGTGGTATCGGGCACGACCACTGCGGGCACACCGCTTTTTGATGTACGGGAGCAACAGGTGGGAATCGTGTTGGTGGTGCGTGCTTACGCCGAGCCGGAAGGCACGATTACGCTCGATATCTATCCGCAAGTGAGCGTGATTATGGGCTTTCTACGGGTTGGTGAGAGCAGTTTCCCACAGATCGCTACCCGCGAACTGCGCACAAAAATTCGCGTCAAGGATGGCACCACCATTGCGCTCGGTGGGCTTATCCGCGAGGAGGAGGTCCGCAACCTTTCGCAGGTGCCCATTCTTGCTCATCTTCCAATTTTGGGCGAGCTGTTCAAGAGTCGGCGCAAATCTACCGTCCAAAACGAACTGGTCATCTTCCTCAAGCCCGAAATCCTGCGCGAATAGGAGGTCGCTATGCTACGACGCTTCACAGATGTGTTGATAGAAGAAGGCATTCTCGATACGCAACAGTTAGGAGATTTGATTGCCGCCCGCACGGACCTGCAAGAGCCGATTGACGCGTATCTTGTGCGCATTGGGGCTATTGACGAGCGCACGCGCGCCCGCGTGCTGAGCCAGATGTATGGTGTCCCGCTCATTGACTTCCAGACCGTTTCGGTTCAGCCTGAGGCTTTGGCGTTGATTCCGCGTGAGGTCGCTCTGCGCTGTAAGGCGGTGCCCATTGGGCTACAGGGTTCGCAGTTGATTGTGGCGATGGCGGATCCTGCAGACATCGTCGCGCTGGATGACCTGCGGACGGTCTCAGGGCGTGAGATCGGCATCGCCGTTGCCTCGCGTCCTCAGATTCAAGACGCCCTGATGCGCTTCTACGGGCTTGATGAGGACGTGAACACGGTTGTCCAGCGGATGCGCACCCACGAAACGGAGGATCGCTCCGTTATCCGCTTGGTGGAGGCAGTCCTCAACCGTGCGATTGCCGATCGAGCGAGTGATCTGCACCTCGAGCCGATGGAGAGGCGGACGCGGGTTCGTGAACGCATCGACGGCGTTCTGCATGAGACGGCCGACATGCCGCGCGAGATGCACGAAGCGGTCGTCGCACGCATTAAAATCTTGGCTCACCTCGACATCGCCGAAAAACGCGCCCCGCAGGACGGACGAATCGCCTACCGAATTGGCGGTCAGGACTACGATCTGCGAGTCTCGACCTATCCCAGTGTTCACGGTGAAAAGGTGGTTTTGCGAATCTTGGAGAAGACGACCGAACGGTTCGATCTCCAAAAGTTAGGCTTAGAGCGTGCCGTACTCACCCAGCTCACGCGCCTGATTGAGCGTCCCTACGGCATGATCGTTGTGTGCGGCCCCACAGGCTCAGGGAAAACCACCACGCTTTATGCGGCACTCAACCATCTGAACACCCCTGAGCGCAACATCATCACCATAGAGGACCCCGTGGAGTACCAGTTGCCGGGAATCACCCAAGCCAATGTGAACCCACGCGCGGGGGTTACCTTTGCGAGCGGTCTGCGCGCCATCCTGCGTCAAGACCCCGATGTGGTGTTGGTCGGCGAGATACGCGATCGCGAGACGGCTCTCATTGCGGTGGAGGCGGCGCTAACAGGACACATGGTGTTCTCCACGCTGCATGCCAACGAGGCGGCAGGGGCTCCCGGACGCCTTGTGGAGATGGGGGTGGAGCCGTTCCTGCTGGCATCTGCGCTGGCGGGCATCCTCTCCCAGAGGTTGGTGCGACTGCTTTGTAAGGAGTGTCGGGAACCTACAGAGCCTGACCCGGAACTGCTTGCACGCCTGCGATTGACCCCACAGAGGGTTCAGGGGCATCGGCTCTACACCGGGCGGGGCTGCCACCGATGCCACTTCACAGGGTATCGCGGACGACGCGCGATCGTGGAGCTGATGGAGGTCTCCGATACCATTCGGCACCAGATCGTTCATCACCAGCCGACGACGGTCCTGCGCGAGAGCGCTATTCAAGGCGGGATGGTCTCGCTCTATCGCGACGCCTTACGGCTGATGCTCAAGGGCGAGACCAGCTTAGAGGAGATTCTGCGGGTGGTCGCCAACGATATCGATGAACGCCCATCGCTTGCCTTAGACAGGACGGAGGTGGCATAAGACGCGATGCCCGTCTACGAGTGTCGGGTGCGCTCCGCTCAAAGTGAGCCGAAAACCCTCCAAGTCGAGGCGCCCAGCCTCCCATCTGCATTAAATCAACTTTATCGGGAGGGCTACTTTGTGGTGCAGATCCGTGAGAAGCCAGCACGCGCCCCGGAAGCGGTGTCCGCCTGGCTCTATCGGTTTCAGCCGGTTCGTTTGGAGGAGCTGGTCGCCTTCAGCCGAGAGTTTGCGGTGATGATCCGGGCAGGCGTCCCCATCATGGAGTCGCTCCAGAGTATGGTTCAGACCATGCGCCCGGGTCGCTTGCGCGATGCCATCGAGGCGGTTCAGCGCGAGGTGGAGGGAGGGGTGCCCCTCTCCGATGCGATGGGGCGACATGGGTTTCCGAACCTCTATGTGAGCCTTATCCGGTCCGCCGAAGCGAGTGGGAGCCTCGACGCGGTGCTCCAGCGCGCCGCAGACTACCTGAGCGAATCGTTGGCCTTAGCGCGCCGCATCCAGTCCGCAATGATCTATCCCGCCGTTGTGCTGGGGGCAACGCTGCTTGTGATGGCTTATATGGTCGCCTTCATCATTCCCAAGTTTGCGGCGATGTTCCAGCAGATGGGGGTCACCCTCCCCCTGACCACCAAGGTTTTAGTGGCGCTCGGTACGGTGGGAGCGCAGCACAAGGTGCTGGTGATGCTGTCGCCTGTGGCGATTTTAGGCACGCTCCACGGGCTGTGGCGCGTCCACAGGCTACGCGAACGACTGAGCTACTGGGTGGGGCGCCTGCCTCTTGTCGGCGACCTCACGCAGAAGGTGATCCTAACGCGCGTGTTGTCTGCTCTCCAGACACTTTTGAACACGGGGGTCAGTCTCCCGCGTGCGTTGGAGCTTTCTGCTGAGACTGCGGGCGACCCTCGGATGGAGAACGCCTTGCGTTCGGTGCGTGCCCAGGTGGAGACGGGCATTCCGCTAGCGCATGCCATGCAAGCGGCGAGGGTGTTCCCACCTCTGGTGATTCAACTCACCGCTGCAGGGGAGAAGACGGGCGCCCTGCCCGAGATGCTCGCTGAAATCAGTGCCTTTTACGAGGACGAGGTCCAACAGAAGCTCAAAGGGCTCACCGCCACACTGGAACCAATGATGATGCTCTTTCTGGGCCTGGTGATCGGTGTGTTCGCCTTCTCGGTCCTCTCTCCCATCTATGACCTGATGGATCGGATGAAGTAGGGGCAGGCCGTGTGTCTGCCCTATCGCTTTGCGCCGGTGGCTTGGGGCTGCCATGGGGCTTCGCCGCTTTGGCCCATTCTCAGAGACAAAACCCCCAAAAGCTGGTAATTTTACTAGTTCCTCCGCGCAGGTTCGAGCGATCTGTTGGGTTATAATTCGCATGCAGGGCACAGAGCGAACCGCTCTCTATAGAAGCCCGCACCAAAATCTTACGGAAGGAGGTCATAGAGCGATGCAACGAACGACTTTGTGGTTGAGCAGTATGGCGATAGCAGCTCTCCTAGCCGGCGCGAACGCCCAAACCTGGGACGAAACGCGGAACGGCGGCGGCGATGCAGGAAACCTGCCCGGCACGGCACAAGTGGTCCAGGGAAGCGGCCCATTGAGACAGATTACGGGGAGTATCAACGTCGGAGGCGACGTGGATATGTTTGCGATCCTCATTAGTGACCCCGCTAACTTCTACGCCCACGCTGGAACCACTACAGAAACCACGTTTGACTCCAAACTGAGACTTTTCGACAGCCAGGGACGCCCTCTGTGGTCCAACGACGACAGCCCAGTGACCACGTATGATGGGCGGACGATTGGCAGCTATAGGTCGCTAATCGCTGGAGGCCTAGATCCAGGTTTCTACCGCCGCAGCGACACCCCCGACACAGCAGGCTCGGCAACCTGGTCACTCCCCGGCCCAGGCCTCTATTACCTCGCCATACATGTCTGGCCGATGAAACCTGCGAATGCGGCGGGGAATCCTCTGTGGCATGAATCCTATCCCTATAACCCAATCTATGCGCCGTACAATGCACGCGCCAATGATGTTGTTGCAAGCTGGACAGGCTCTTCGTCTACAACTGGAAGCTACACCATTTGGTTGGGTGGTGCCAGCTTCGTTCCCGAGCCTGCCAGCATGGTGGCTCTGGGTGCCGGTTTAGTCGGTCTACTCGGGCTGCGTCGGCGCAAGAAGTGAGCCATTCCTGCCGCAGGACATGTCTGCACCGGGTGTGTGGGGCTCCCTCACGCCCGGTGTTTCTTACTCATGGATCGTTAGCCGAAATGCCTCGCTTGCAGTGCTGTAGGGTAGATACATCCCCCAGAGCCTCGTGGGTAGAACGGTGTATTGTCCGGGCACTTCGGCGCGCACCAAGATGGAGAACCGGTATTCTTGGTCGTGCCACCAGGAGGTGCGGAAGCTGAGGGCGCGGTCGTCCCGAAACTCGCTGTGGTCGCTGGACCACCAACTCGTATACACGAAGGCTTCGGTGTCGATGGGGGCACACCCAGCAGGGAAGGGCACTTCCAGCACCGATCGGTGGAGCGAGCGCATGCTCGTGGGCAGTTGCAAAGCGACATCGATACGAAGCAGGGTACCGACACGCACAGCGCCGCCCATAGGGATGGGGCGGAGCATCGTTGCGGGGGCCTCCCCGTGGTGCTCTAAGGCGTAGATGGCCACACGCACAGGTCGCGCCGTGGATTCGCCGAAGGGAAGGGGACGCCAGAGATGGAGACGCGCTGTGACGATGGGTGCACCGCCTTCTGCATGGAGCCGTACACGATTCTCGCCTTGCCGCAACCAACGGCGATCCAGCCGAACCGTGCCTGTGAAGGAGGAGACGGGTTGGTCGTTGACCCATAGGCGCACGCGATGGGTGGCGACCGATGTACCCGTTGGCTCGTATCGTTTGACATAGTCCAGAAGTGCCTCAATCGCCAACGCGGTATCGTAACTGGAGTACCACGCCAAGCCTCTCTGCATCAGCACCAGCCCCAGCGCCGTTTTGTGCACGATCTGTTGGTAGCGTTGGGGGCTGATTAGGCCCAACCTCGCGATCTCCGTCTCGTTGGCGAGCAAGAGCTTCAGTGCCTGGGCTTGACGGGGCACGGTTGACCAGTCGACGATATCGGCAGTCTCCTTGGGGTTTTTGATCAGAGATGTCAGGAGATGCTCCCGGTAGGTCTGGGCATGGGTAAGCTCATGCCAGTGCTTTAGGGCACGAATCCATCCCAATTCGTGCGGTGCCAGAAGGAAAAGCAGTCGCGGTTCCTCTCGGAGCGCTTGGGGCGCGGGTCTGCCGATTTCTGCAAGGATCGCCAGTGCTTCTGCTAAATCGGGTTCATTCACATCGCGCATATTCAAATCATCGATAGCGGTCTGTAGTTCTTGGCGAACCAGCCGTTCCAATGCCTCCACCCCGCGCTGGTAGAGCGGTTCCGGCACGGGCACACCCGCCTGCTTGGCTAAGGAGAGTCCACGCACGACATAGGCGGTCGCCCACAGGTTCGGTTCGTCCGCCTCCCACCAGCCCCAACCGCCGTTGGGCGTCTCCATCTGTGCCAGCCGCTGGAGTCCGATACGGATGGCGTTCTGTACGCGTTGTGCCAGTTCAGGGGGCGGGGCTTGACCGCGTGCGCGGTAGAGTTGGAGTGCCAGAACCGCAGGCACAAACCGACTCACCGTCTGCTCGGTACAGCCGTAGGGGTAATCGATAAGGGAGTCCAGTCGATCGGTGAGCAACTGCAGGATAGTCGGCTGAGTTTCGATTTCCAGCGTGCAGAGTTCGATTCGTGCATCGGGCGGAATGGTGAGCGCCACCTGCCGTTCGCCCCTGAGCAAGATGGTGCGTGTTGCGTACTCTAGCGTGCCTGCGGGCTTGACCTCGAAGGTGCGTTGTTCGGCATCATGCAGGGTTCCGTTGACCTCGCGCACAGCCACGCGCACAGTTTGGGTGCCGATGCGCTGGGCTTGATAGGGGTAGCGGAGGGTCAGCGAGTCGTTGGGCGCAACAGACACCTGTTGGGTCTGCGTGCCGTCGGGGAGATGCCATTCCACAAGCAGGGTTCGGCGTTGGGGCGTGTCGTTGCTGATGATGGCGTTCAGTTCGGTTTTATCGCCCTCAAGGAGCCAGAGGGGGGCTCGCAGACGCACCATCAAGGGCTTGGCGGTTCGGAGGGTGGCTTTCGCGTAGCCGACCTGTGTCTTGAGCGTGTGGGCGCGCACGGTGAGACGCCATTCGGTGAGGGTATCCGGTAAACGGAAGGTGGTCTGGGCGGTTCCCCTGGCGTCGGTCTGCAGGCTGGGGAGCCAGAAGGCGGTATCGGGGAACTCTTTGCGGGTGTCTTCTGGAGTGCCTTTGTCTCCTTGCAAGGCTAAGAAGGGCGCCGAGAAGCCCGTGGCGACCCGGTTCCATCGCTTCGAGTAGAAGGCTCGATGGAGCAGGTTCGGACTGTCTTCTCGGATTGCGTAGAGGCTCTCGTCTACCACAGAGAGCGAGAGGTCGGCGCGCACAGGTTTCCCCGACGAATCGGTGGCACGAACACGCACCTTTACCGTCTCGCGTGGGGCATAGCGGGTGCGGTCGGTCTCGATCTGCAGGTTCAAGCTTGCGGATTGCGTGCCTACCTGTAGGGGGAGCTCCCTCTGGTGCATCTGTTTGTGGCGCACCATGCAGACGCTGAGATAGGCGGAGGGGATCTGGGCGGAAGTTATTGGGATTCGCACACGCGTGAGAGAACCGCGTGCTGGCACCACCTGCGAATGGAAGAGTCGATCCCCCTCCAGCGAGACATAATAGACCGCATCGGCGTAAGGCGATCGGATCGCCACCTCCGCGATTTCGCCAGGCTGATAGCGCTGCTTTTGGAGACGCACCTGCAAAGCATCTTTGTTGCCTTCCGCTCCATAGGGGCGAAAGCGCTCATCGTCGCTATAGACCCATATCGTGGTGGTCTCTTTGCACCCGTTGCCCTGCGCATCCCGCGTGGTGACCTCGATGGACCAGTCGCCTTCGGTAGAGGGTGTCCATTCGAAGCGGGCTTTGCCCTCAGCGTTGGTTTGAATCGTGGTCTGAAACGGATAGTGGCTCACGCGATGCCCCCCTGCGAACGTATAGGGTCCTGCCTTCACATGGAGCGTCGTCTGAACAGGCTGTCCGTTGAACAGATCGTGAACGGTCACCTCGATGCGCTGGGGCTGATTGGGCGCAGCGAACCAGTATTCGGGCTCGAGTCGAATCTGCCATAGGGCGGGAGCCACCTTAAACTTGGCGAGACCGCGTGCCGACTCCCAGCCCTTACTGGAGCCATTCAGTTCGAGGACGAACGGGGAGGGAGCCGTGAAATCGGACGGTTCTTCTTCGACGATCACTGGCTTGGACATGAGTTGGCGCGAGTCGAACCGCAGGAGCAGGCGCCCCTGCCCGTCGGTGATAGCAGACCCTTGCGTCACGACCGTGCCGTAGGGGGTCTCGGAGCCTTCCCACCAAGCGTCTTCCTCCTCTTCATCGAGGGTGTGCCCGCTAGGCTGTCTGAAGAGGGTGTAATCGATATGCGTGTTGGGCACAGGCATGCCGAAGTAATATTCTGTGTTGACGGTCACCTCGACGGTCTCCCCCACGCGGTAGAGCGTCTTGCCGGGCTTGGCTTGGATGCGATAGGTCGGTTTGCGATAGGCACTCACGGGCACCTGGCTTTCAACAGTTCCATATGCAGGGAGACGCGCTCGGATGGTGTAATAGCCTGCGGACGATTCGGGAAGGATGGCCAATTCCCCTGCGAAGGCGCTATACTCATTGAGGAAGCGCGTCTGAGTTGCGTAGATTTCGCCCTGCGGGTCTAACACGGTGACCTCGACGGGAGTGCCTGCTGGTAGGGGATGGTAGCCGTCCTGGCCCTGATGGCGCACGATACCTTTGTAGTGGATGGAATGCCCTGGACGATAGATGGGGCGGTCGGTGTAGATTGTACCGTGCAGTTGATGATCCGATTCGCGCCAACGGTAATGATAGAGCGTTGCCCAGTGAATCGCACGGTTTCGATCGGGCGTGAGCGACAGCACATGGAGTTGCGTGCCATTCGGCAGATGACGCGACTCGGTGCGCCATATGCCCTGAGTATCTGTAACGCCCTCGGCGAGAGGAGAAGCAGACCGCTGGCTCAAAATCTGGATGGGCACCCCTGCGATCGGGGCACCTGTGCGCAGGTCGACACACCAGAACTCTATCTGGTTATCGTCCGTTTTCTGCACAAGTCCCAACCTTGAGACCACTATCAGCGCCCCCTGCAGGGTATCTCCTATCTGGATGCGTAAGATATAGATGCCTTCTGGCTGGCGTGGAACCTCCACATAGCGCGTGAAGACGCCTTCGGGGTCGCGCCCTGTGATGGGCAGGGTTTGTGTCCAGCAGGTTTCCAGTTGGTCGGCAACACTTTTGAATGCTTTTTCGAGTTCCTTCATAGGACGCCACCACTCGTAGTGTAAATCACTCAAGAGGGCGAAGAGCGGCTTGGGATTGCGAAGCGTGGGTTTCACTCGGAACAGCTCCAGCTCCATTTCCTCTTGCTGGGTGAACCCGCGTATGCCGACACGCAAGGGCTCATCCGGATAGTAGATAGCCTGCGGATGCACCAGATGCAGAAAGTCGGGTCTTGGCGTCAGGTAGAGCCTCTGCTCGACCCGCTGTCCGTCGGGAATGGCCACCGTAAGGGCTCGGGATAGATCGTGATCGTCGAGATAATGGGCTCGCGATTCGGCAGAGACGACATAGGTTCCTGCAGGGATCCCGCGAAAGGCGAAGCGTCCCTGCGCGTCGGTACGCACCTCCCAAATTTCTCTGAAGGGATAGGGACAGGCAGGGTCATCGGGTTGCCAGCCCTGTGCGAGCGGGAACGCGGCATGGGCAGTGCGTGTGGGGGGCACCCCCTCTGGGTCGCGCTGGTAGACAATCCGCACTCTGGCGTTGGGGATCGGCTGGAGCGTACGGCTCGAGTAGACCGCCCCCACGAAGGTACCGCGCGGGGGCTCATTTTGAACGAGTTCTGCGAGGGCGTACAGATGAGCTAAGACCAGCAGGGTCAGCCCAAGAAGCCCTTGAAGCCATTGACGTGCTTGCATTGTTTTCCTCCGCGTATGCGAATCTTACGCATGTTAAGACGAGTCAAGCGCGCTTTTGGCTTCACCAAGCCTGATATCCGGAAGCCCCGCCTTCAGGCGTGGGGAGGAAGGGCGGCCCCCCTCCTTCCATGGCATCCACTGAGCGATCTGTGATATCATAGGGAGCGGCCTGCAACGCCATCGCCAAGGTCGCGTTCCACAATCTGTAGGGGCACGGCATGCCGTGCCCCTGCGGAAGGAGCGGCGGTTCGCCCGTGACGTGAACCACGTCATCAGCAGGCGGCTGGTCGCGAAGGCCAAAGGCACCGGTCGTGGGATCGCTCTTGAAGACCTCAAGGGTATCCGCGAACGGATCTCGGTTCTCAAGGCTCAGCGTCGCGTCCCGCACAGTTGGGGGTTCCATCAGCTTGGCTCCTTCATCGAGTATAAGGCTCGGTTGGTCGGTGTTCCCCAGGCGTTGTTCCAGTGTGTGTCCTGCGGCTTTGCTGGGTCGGCCGACGCCATCGCTGCGGAGAATATCCGCAGGGCCGCCCGTATGCGGTCGTACGCGGC
>PSLB01000013.1:0-27169 GCA_040289385.1 Armatimonadota bacterium | reverse complement strand
CGAGAGGAGTCAAGGCGGCGCTCCTCCCCAGGCCTAAAGGCCGGGGTCTCCGCGCCGCAGTACACGGATGAGGTAGAATTGGGGGCGGGATGGCACCTCAAGGACCGCTTGTCGGCGTGATTATGGGCTCGCGTTCCGATTGGGAGACGATGCAGTATGCGGTTCAGACGCTGGAGAGTCTGGGCGTACCGTATGAGGTGCGCGTGGTCTCGGCGCATCGGACACCCGACCTGATGTTCGAATACGCCAGTAGTGCGGAGTCGCGCGGGCTGGAGGTGATTATTGCTGGCGCAGGGGGTTCAGCGCATTTGCCTGGCATGACCGCCTCTAAGACAACCCTTCCCGTGTTGGGCGTTCCTATCGAATCGCACGCACTCAAAGGGCTGGACTCGCTCCTCTCGATGGTGCAAATGCCGGCTGGTATCCCCGTCGGGACGCTGGCAATTGGCAAAGCGGGTGCGATTAATGCGGCTCTGCTTGCGACGGCGATTGTTGCTAACAAATATCCCCAATATCGAGACGCGCTCAAAGCCTATCGCCAACAACAAACACAGGCGGTTCTGGAAAATCCCGATCCACGCAGCCGTACGCCATGAAAACGCACAAGGTTGGAGTGCTGGGAGGCGGTCAGCTCGGTCGGATGCTGGCACTGGCGGGCTATCCGCTTGGAGTGGAGTGCTGCTTTTACGACCCCAACCCCTCGGCTTGCGCAGGACAGGTCGCTCCCCTAATGAGCCATCCCTACGAAGACACAGATGCCTTAGCCAGATTCGCCGAATCGTGCGAAGTGGTCACCTACGAGTTCGAGAATGTGCCCGTGGAGACGGTGCTTTGGCTGGCGGAACGCGTTCCCGTGCATCCCACACCGCAGGCGTTGCAAGCCTTTCAGGATCGCCTGATAGAGAAGCAGACTCTGCAAGAGCACGGTATCCCGGTGCCCTCATTCGCGCCCATTGATCCGCAAGACCCCTCCGCTGCGCTGGAGGCGGTCGGACTGCCAGCAGTGGTCAAAGCGCGCCGATTTGGCTACGACGGCAAGGGACAAGCTGTCGTTTCCACCCAAGAGGCGTTCCTTCAGGCGGTAGCACGCTGTGCAGACTACCCGCTCATTGCGGAGGCATTCGTTCCCTTTGAGCGCGAGCTCTCCATTATTGCAGTACGGGGCTTGGATGGCACAACGCGGTTCTACCCGCTCATAGAAAACCTCCACTGCGAGGGAATCCTCAGCCGTTCATTGGCGCCTGCACCCCAACTGTCGTCTCAGATTCAAGCACAAGCCGAGTCCCATGCTCGAGCCCTTATGGAGACACTGGGTTACGTGGGAGTGATGACCATCGAGTGGTTTCAGGTGGGGGATCGACTTCTGTCGAACGAGGTGGCGCCACGAGTTCATAACAGCGGGCACTGGACTATCGAAGGCGCCACTACCAGCCAGTTTGAGAACCACCTTCGCGCGATTCTCGGCTTGCCATTGGGCGACCCCTCCCCGCGAGGCTACTCTGTGATGTTCAACCTTATTGGCGAGGTTCCCAACCCAGCAAAGGTGCTAAAACATCCACTTGCCAAGCTTCATCTGTATGGGAAGCCACCCAAGCCTCGACGCAAGCTGGGGCACATTACCTACTGCTTCGATACGCCCAGTGCCCGTGAGCAGTTCCTTTTAACGGAAGCCCTGCACGAGGGCTTGTGCTAACACACTCCAGCCATTCGCCAGAGTGAAAACCAACAGCTTCGCAGGCGTGGAGACCACTACAGGTGGAAGCATCATCATCCCCATCGAAAGCAGGATACTCGCAACCACCAAATCGATCACCAAAAACGGGATATAGATGTAAAACCCGATCAGGAACGCAGTTTTAAGCTCACTCAACATAAAGGCTGGGATTAACACGCTCATCGGGAGCTCATCGGGTGCGCGCGGTGGGGGCAACTGACGCAACCGCAAAAGGAGGTTTAGGTCGGCGGTGTAGGTCTGGCGTAGCATAAAGGCGCGAATCGGTTTCTGGGCACGATGGAGCGCCTCCTCAAACGAAATCTGCTGGCGCATGTAGGGCCGATAGGCTGTCGTGTGGATCTCGTCCAGAGTAGGCGCCATCACATAGAAGGTCAAAAAAAGGCTCAAGCCGATCATCATAGGAGGCGGCGGAATGTTGGGCAACCCCAAAGCACTCTTGAGAAACGAAAGCACAATTACGATGCGCGTGAAGGCGGTCATCATCAACAGAATCGAGGGCGCTACCGAAAGCAAGGTCAGCAACGCCAGAATCTGGAGCGAGGTCGAAACCTCTTGCGGGTTTCGAGTGTTCCCCACTTCCACACTCACGCGCGGGATGGGAATCCCATCCTGTGCCCAGAGACAGAGCGGGATGACTGCAACGGCTATCGCCAATCCGATGCTGATCGTTCGCCAATACTTCATCTGCCTCATTTTAGCGTGCCTCCTATCCCGAATGGGGCTTGAAGTCGGTGAGTCGTGCCAGTTGCTCGCGTGCCTGCCGAATTCGTCCCTGTACCTGTTCTGCGACTGCTTGCTGGGGATCTGGAGTGGGCTGATAAGGG
Organism: Armatimonadota bacterium; assembly: GCA_040289385.1. Taxonomy (GTDB): domain Bacteria; phylum Armatimonadota; class Fimbriimonadia; order Fimbriimonadales; family GBS-DC; genus LDYB01. The sequence continues at coordinate 24,610 of PSLB01000013.1, read as the reverse complement.
GAAACACGGTTCAATACGCGGTCGAAAGCGGTTTCGAGTGCAGACACTGTCGGCTCGGAGGGGGGAGTGAGGTCCGCCAAAAGGCTCATGCCATGAGGTGAGCTGGCTATCAGAAGCAATCGATCGCGTGCTTTTACCAGCATCAGGCTTCCATTGGGGACTGCCCGCTTTTCTATCACCCGCACCTGCCCGTCTAATGGGGAACCCTCACCCGTCTTGCCCACCCAGCGTAGAAGGCGGGGGAGTCCATAGCGCAGTCCGAGCCCCACAATAATCAAGGCGAGGCTAACCTGTACCCAGGCATTCGCCGAGTCGGCGGGCGTCGCCACTTGTATCGGGGCGCCTGAGCGCGTGCCCCACACCCCCGGCGCTAGCTCGTCTCCAGAAGCTGGCGCCTGCACCCAGCATCTACACAGCAAAATTACCTGTACAACCACAAGCCAGACAGTTCGTTGCATCAGCCTACCCTGCCAATTGCCGCACGCGTTCGGCTGGAGAAAGGATTTCGGTAATGCGCACGGCAAAGTTATCTTCCACCACGACCACTTCCCCGCGCGCGATCAACCGACCGTTCACCAGCACCTCGACGGGTTCCCCTGCAGTCTTTTTAAGCTCTACGATGGAGCCTGTGCCGATTTCGAGTAATTCGCGTACCATCAGCGAAACGCGCCCCAGCTCCACCGACACCTCCAGCGGGATGTCGAGGAGGAAATCGAGATTGCGCTCATGGCTTGCTGGTACCTCTTGAAACGGGTTGAACGGGCTGGGCGCCATGCCCATCGCTGGAGGGGGTGAGGGTTCCGATTCGTTCGCCAACATCTCAAGTGTGTTGGTGGACGAGCCACCCATGCCCATCAAGGCACGCGCCAACCCTTCGGTCAGAAGCCAAGTTAAGGTAAAAGGGGCCCGCTCTGGGATTTGCACGGTGAAGCGCGTGGCGATGAGCGCATCCACCATGAGAAAGTTAGGAGGAAAGATCACAGGGGCGTATTGAACCGACACCTCACCGGCGGTAAAAGCGGTGTTGCGCAGGTTACCAAATGCCACACAGAGTCCCTGCATGAGATGTTGAAAGAACTCCTGCACGGCGGGCAGGTGGCTTTCGTCCACACTTTCGGGCACACTTCCCAGCAAGGCTTCCAGCAACGCCTTTTCGGTCTCGCTACGCTCGCTTAGCTGTTCCCCCACAATAAAAAGGCACGGCTCTTCCGACACCTCTGCAAATAGGGACTGACCGTGTAGCACAGGATCCGCTGTGAGCAGGGTCAGATCGCTAATCGGCACGGCTTGCGAAGTGGGGGTCGGGATCTCCACCATGACATTGTTCTGTTCGGAGAGGTGGAGCGCAACTGTCTGCCACACTTGCCACTGCTTGACGACAAACTGAGTAAGGACTTCGGGAGTGATTTCGCTCACAGTCTATTCCTCCTTGACCACATCGGTAATCTGAACAACCAAGCGTCGGTTGCGGATAGCGGGTCTCCCGCGAAACTTCACGCGGTTCTCTACCAACAGATCGATCTTACCGTTGACTTCCGTATTGAGGACGAGGGTATCCCCGACCTTGAGCGCCAGCAGGTCGCGCATGCGCATGGTCGTTCGCCCCAGCTGCGCGGTACAGGTGAGGAAAGTGTGGCTTAGATGCTGGGTCAGGGCTTGCCGAATATAGGGCGTGGTGCGTTTGCCTGCGGAAGCGACCCAATTCTGTGAGCTGAGGCGCGGGGTGATGGGCTTGATCACCATGTGCGGAACGCATAAACTCATGGCATCGCGTCGCTCTGCTACCCGCGCCTCCATCAGAACGGTGATCACAATCTCGCTTGGGGGAGCTATCTGCACGAACTGGGCACTGGTCTCCAGCCACTCGATATGGGGATCTAACTGGATGATGTTCTCCCACGCACTGCGGAATGCCATCAGCACGCGTTCGGCTAAGGTGAGGATCAACGGACGCTCAATATCGGTGAAGGATGTCCGTTCGACAAGGCGTCCCACACCGCCCAGCAATCGATCTAGCAGTGTGAAGATTAGCGAATATTCCATCTCCAGCACCGACTCGCCTGAAAGCGGCGGCGCACTAAACACCACGAATGCAGAATGCTTCAGCGAACGCAAATAGTCTTCATAGGAAATCTGCTCCAGGGAGATGAGTTCGATATGCACCGGCACACGCAGATAGGTAGCCAGATTGGTCGCGCTGAGACGAGCGAAGGCCTCGAAGACCATCTGCAGGGTTCGAAGCTGATCGCGTGAGAATTTATCGGGGCGACGGAAATCGTACACCTCGTAGGCGACTGCTTTGCGACTGGTCGCCAACCCGCCCCCTTGAGAGCCGACGTGGCTTAGCGGCGTTCCCGACGGCTCCGAATCCTCGGAGTTTAAGGATGCCAGAAGCGCCTCGATTTCCGCCTGTGAAAGGATGTCGCTCATCGTTTACGCCACCTGCTTTGCAATCTCAAAAAGATTGACCTCGCGTGCGCTCTTCTCTACCAAATCGGTCTCCAAAATCAGACAAGGGAACCCAAAAAACTCCGTCTGTTGGAGTGGGATCTGATGTTTACCGATCTGAGCCCACCCTTGCAAGGAGGTGAATAGGAGAACACCCAGTCGGTTCATCGGCTGTGCCGAAAGGAGTGCAAGCTGCAACTGTCCTGGTAGTCCTGCTAAACGGTAGCGCAGATGGGCACGCGCGGTCAGCCAGTTTGCCAGATCGCGCGCGGTAGTCCACTCGTAGCCTTCATATCGCACTTGCCCAATCATGCGCATCAAAGCGTCTGACAGGGGGTGAGCTGCTAACACCGATGGGCGCACGCTCACATGGAACACTCCATACACGCTTTTGGTCGCGCGGAACAAGGCGTTCACCTGCGTAGGAGAGACCCACTCCATCACACGATACGCAAGCAAGGGCACCGAGTAGACTTGCAGTATCTCCCCCGACCGGGTTCGGCTCATCGGTCGCCATGCGTGCGCACTCCCGAACACGAACCCACTCGCCTGAGGGTGATACCCTCCGCGACTCAGCTCGGTAAGGATCTGGGCGCGCTCGACATACTCATAAAACTCGCCACATCCCCACCAGCGCAGATCTTCCACTTGCACCGCCGTTATCGCACGTACCCCCGTGAACCGACGCAGATTGTCTACTTGATTCTGGAGTGTGCTGGGCTTGCAAAACTGCCCTGGATCAGGCACATAGCGCAGTCCGATCTCGTGTTCGCGACGCGCCAGATCGCGATAGAAGTTGGCATGATGCACCAGCTCGCTCACACACCATACCCCCCGTGTGCCTGTAAGGGTCATCAGGTGGTTCAGGTGGGTTTCGTAGTTTCCACTGGCAGGCTCTGAATCAACGCTTAGGATGCCGACTCCGGGCAGAAGCCGAGGATAGAACCACACCATTGGCACGACGCACCCCAGCCACTGCCCTGCCTGTAGGATCGCCCGAATGAGACTCTCCTGCCACAGGTCTGCCACAGGTTTTAAGAAGCAAAGTGTGCCGTCCTCACATGGAGAACGGTCTAAGTACCAATCCAAGCGTGTGGCATCTTCACTGCGCAAGCATGGTTCCGCCGGCTGTGGGATGTCGGGGGGTAAAACAGCTTGTTCACTGACAGGGCGCCCCATTCGAATTCGCAGAATGGTTTCGCCCAGATGCACTGCAAAGAGGATCACATGGCCTGCGCCCACCTGATGATGGGTCAGTGCAGGGTAGTCGGTGCGTCTGCCGTGGGGGTCGTGCCAAGAAGCCCATATCTCTGCGGAGTCTGCCTTCATCGCGCGTCCGCCGAAGCCGTGAAGCAAACCCCACGCCTCTGGGAAAACAGGATTGGGGGTCTCTACTACAACATAGCCCTCTCCCAGCCGAATCGGCACGCCATCGGGATGGTCTTGCGGGGCACACCCAACCAGCTCCCATGCATCGGGCGCCCCCCCAATCGCGATCCAGACTCCACCCCGCTCCACGAACTGACGCAGTGCGGTTCGAGTCTCCTCATCTAACTCGCCATCGCCGAGCGTGAGCAAAATATCGATCCGGCTGAGTGCTTCAGCAAGCCCTTGCAGAGTGAACCACTCCACCAGAAAACCTGTGTAGCGGATGACCGCGCAGGCATAGGTCTCAAACGGGTTGGCACACACGGGGAGGCGCCCAGCGCTCGGCTTGTTCAGCGCGCTGAAAGGACAGACCCCGATGCGTGCCCATTGCCACTGTGCTGTGTTCATGCGGGTTCCCCAACCAGATTTTCGGTCAGCGGACTGGGTTTCTTCACCGCATGGTTACGCGTTTAGCGCTTCATATTGACCACATCCGCCAGCAGCTCGTCCACCACCGACACGATTCGGGTATTTGCCTGAAATCCGCGCTGGGTCACAATCATGTCGGCGAACTCACTACCCAGATCCACATTCGATTGTTCCAGATAGCCTGCGTTAATCTCACCCAATCCGCCTGTGGTGGGCGCCCCTATCTGAGGCAAGCCCGAGTTATCGGTTAGGCGCCAAGTATTGTTGCCCAATCGCTCCAGCCCCGCCGGATTGGAGAACAAGCTCAGTGCGATTCGCCCCATCGGACGCGACAGCCCGTTCGAGAACACGCCCTGTACCGTGCCATCGATGCCGATGGTAAACTCCTGTAGCGTTCCTGGCGGGAAGCCATCTTGATAGACGGGCTGAACCACCGACTCCGCAGCCAGCGAGGTGAGCTGACTCAGATCCAGATTGACCGTGAAGGGCGCCGCGCCGTTAGTGGGCGTGATGGTAATCTGCTGAGAGGTTGTGCCAATCAGTCGCCCTTGTGAGTCGAAGTGGAGTCGCGTGTTGGTGCCTGTGCTAAAATCACCTACGGAGGTACTACCTTCGGTCGCCTCCCAGTCCCAAGACATCACCGCACCAGCAGGAGCTCCAGCAGGCGGGGGCGACTGGCGATTGCGAAAGGTGAGCGTGATATCGTGGGCGCCGCCCAGCCCATCGTACACGCGCACCGTCGCCGAGAACTGGTCGCCCGAAGCTGCATTCGCGTTCAGGTTGCCTGTATAGATGACTCGGCTGGTCTGGCGCACCGCTGCTTGGGAGCCGACAGGAAATTGAAGAACGGAGCTCGCGGTAATCGCTTGGTTTGTATCAATCAGCCCACCGGGGTCGGCTCGCCAGCCCAGCACTTTCCAACCTGTGCCACGATGGACGAGAAAGCCTGACGAGTCGAGCCCGAAGGCGCCATCCCGCGTATAGACCACATCTCGCCCGTTAGTGAGCATGAAGTAGCCATTACCTTGGATGGCAAGGTCCGTACTGCGTCCTGTCAGCTCCAGCGCACCTTGCAAAGGCATCGTGTCGATGGCGCCCACCTTGACCCCCAGCCCCACTTGCATCGGGTTGGTGCCGCCCAACACTCCGCTGGGTCTGCTGGCGGCACGCAGGGTCTGCGCCATCAGGTCCTGAAAATGGGTACGCGCACTTTTATAACCGACCGTGTTAATGTTGGCGATGTTGTTACCGATGATATTCATTTTGATCTGGTGCGCCTTGAGACTGGCGACACCCGAAAGCATCGCTTGCCACATAACGAATCACCTCCTAATGGATTTTCGTCAGTGCGCTGAACGGCACGCGCTGTTCCGAAACGGTTAGGAAAACCTGTCCACCGCTCATTTCAACCGCTTGCACTTTTCCGCTGACCCGTGTGCCAGAAGGCAAGACGGCTTCCACTTCCCTGCCGATGAGACTGGCAGATTGGATGGCGGTCAGTAGGTGTCCCATCCGCTCCATCTGCTGGGCGGTGTTGAGCTGTGCCATCTGTGCCAGAAAGTCGCGATCTTTAACGGGATCCATCGGGTTCTGCGCAGTAAGCTCGGTGATCAGCAGTCGCAGAAACTGGTAGGGATCCAGCGTGGTGCGGGAGTTTGTGCCCGCATAGGAGGATGTTCCCGATTGCACGGCTTGCACTGTCATATAGACCTCCTTAGGCATTCACGCCCAGGCGCTCCATCTCCCAAGAAGGTGGAGGCTCTCCGTAGCAGGGCGTGTGTGATTGTGGGGTTCGCACATGGGGCGAACCGCTTGGAAAGGAGACGGTGTCGGATGGGGAGATGTGTGGCTCCCCCCTGTACCGACATGGAACGCGCCTAACTGCAATCCGCGTTGGGCTAACTGCTCGCGCAGGCTCTGGGCGGATTGTTCCAACGCCCGACGCGCAAACTCATGCTCGGTTAGAAGCCAAGTATGCACTTCACTACCCTCTACCTGAATGCGGATTTCGAGGCGTCCCCAGTCGGGGGGATCGAGTTGCAGCGTGATGCTTTGCTCGTTAGGGCGTTGGGTCATGCGTTCTATCTGCTGGGCGACCTGCTCGATAGTCGTCCACCTCGCACTCTCAGGCACACTCTGCGCGAATGCGAACTCGCCAGAAGACTGCACCCGATGCAACGGAGGAGGGCTTCCTAATGCAGTGGACGCCGGCAGGGATGGCTCCCCAGAAAGCTCCTTCTGACGAACCATATTCACCGGCCGAGTATGGGGAGTTCTCGTGAGGGAGCGTTCCGAATCGCCTGCCACCGCCACTGCGGACAAAGAGGGGTCTGTCGGCGTGGGCGATCCAGAGGGGAGTGTCTCCTGAGGCACTGACTTGGGCATCACAGGCGTTGTGAGGGGCTCGGAAGCGTCCCGTGCTAAGGGTTCGGTCGGCTTGGGCATAAGCCAGATTGTCCCGTCCCATGGTGTCGGCTCCATCTGCTGTAGCAGAGCCTCAGGGAGAGCGAATCGAGACGCTTCCGATTCGGGCTCGTTCTGTGGGCTGACCCTTCCCTCTTGTAAAGGGGATAGTTCAGGTAGAAGAGTCGGCACATCGGGGCTCCACCGTGTCCGTGGCGCGCGGGCGGAGGCTTCCAACAGAAACGGCGGAACATCACCGCCCTGCGGTAGAACCACCCCCAGGACCGGAATCCCCATTCCCGCAAGCAGGTCGGCGTGTATGGAAGGATCGCTCTGGGGTTGTGGTTGAGGCGCCTCAGCGGTAGGCTCATCCCAGACTGACACCAGCAACTGAGCGAATGGAGTCTCTGCTGGAGTCGTATCGTTGGGGGCATCCAAGCCAAGCCACTCCCAGAACCGTCCACTGGCTTGCAGGTTCGGCACTTGCATCACCCCGTATTATAGGCAGGCTTGCCGAATCTTTAGAGGGGCAATCGGTGTGGAATCGGGTATCATGTAGAAGCGGAGGCATACCGTATGCGACTGACAGAGCGATTGAAAGCCAAGATTCACATGGCGCGGGTCACCGAATCGCGCCTGGACTACATCGGCAGTATCGCCATCGATGAGGAACTGATGGATGCGATTGGTATCGAGCCTGGCGAAATGGTCCATGTGTGGGTGATGGACAATGGCGAACGGTTTCAAACCTATGTGATTCCAGCCCCACCAGGCTCGGGCGAGATAGCCATCTACGGCTCCGCCGCCCACAAAGCCCAAAAAGGGCACCGAATTATCATCGCCGCCACAGTGTTCACCGACGAATGGGTCGAGCCGAAGATGGTGCTGGTCAACGAAAAGAACCAAATCGTGCAGTACCTGCCGTTCAAAGCTCAGGCGATTCCGGTGGAACTCTCCTAATGCGCAACGAACCGAAACTGAGAGCCATCCTGTTCGATGTGGACGGCACACTTATCGATACGGTCCACCTGATTGTCAGGGCGTTGGACTACACTTATCGCAAGCATTTGGGCATCGCTCTGCCGCATGAGGAAATTCGGCGACTTATCGGTTTGCCCCTTCATGTGCAAATGCATTATTTAGATGACAAGCTGAGCCATCCTGTCGATCATGCGCAGATGGAACAAGATGAGCGCGCCTACTATGAGGCTCATCGCCATCAAGAGCGCGTGATCCCAGAAATGCTTGAAGCGGTGCGTTGCGCCAAACAGCGTGGCTACCGCACCGCGTTGGTCACCTCTAAAAATCAGCGGGAGTATGCCGTCTCACGCCCGCAACTTCAGCTGGACGACTGGATCGACGCCATTGTAACGGCGGATGATACCGAATGCCACAAACCGCATCCCGATCCCGTATTCAAAGCCTTAGAACGCCTCGAGGTCGCTCCCGAATCGGCGATCTATATCGGAGACACGGTCTATGATATCACCTGTGGGCGTTCCGCTGGCACGCTCGTTGCATCAGTCGCTTGGGGCGCGCATCTGCCCGAAGACCTGCGCGCCGCCCAGCCCGACTACTTTTTTGAACAGCCTAACGATGCGCTGGAGTGGATCCAATCTCTCCCTCGGATAGACGACGATGGCACGACGCAAGAAGACAGTTTCCGAGTCCACACCCTCCCCCTCTTCAGAGGGTCCTATCAAAAATAACGCTCGACGCAAGCACGATCAACCGGTCGCCGACGAGACTCCGATCGAGACCGCTCCACCTCAGGTGGAGACGGAGTCGCGCATCTCATCGACGCGCAGGAGACGTGCGAAAACACCCGAAGAGCCGCCTCCTGTGCCTCAGGAGTGCCTGCAGACCCGCACGGAATCGCCCCCCCCTCCCCCCCGCAAGCGAGGCAGGCGTAAAACCGAAGCCTCCCCTGCAGAGGGCGTCTCAGCCGAGCCTACCGCTCCGGAAACCCACACCGAGCCTCACCCTCCTACCGAAGTCGCGTCAACGCCTCACACATCCCAACGCAGGCGACGCCGAAAAACTCACAGTGAACCCGAAACAAGTCCTTCCCTAATCACTCAAGAGGCGCCAGCGAAGGAGCCGGCTCTTATGCCCGAAGCGCAAACCCAAGAACCCACGCTACCAGCCCCAGCGGAGGAGACCCCATCTCTGTTAGAAGCCACCCCAACACCTGCTACTCCTGCCAGACAACGCAGACGCCGAAAAATCTCCCAAACCGTCGAAGCCCCTCCCGACGAACCAATCGCGACGGAGGAGACGCCATCCGTTTCGCCTCCCACAAAAACTCGCTCACGGCGCAGAAAGGCGCAGACAGCCGTAGAGGCACCCGTCCCAGTAGAACCCCCTACTCCCGCAGAACCGCCTGTGCGCCATCCTTTAGTGCGTATCCATTTCCATTATGGTGTGCCCACCATCATGGTCGGAGATAAACCCTATCGCCCCTTCTTCTTTTTTGGGAATCCGCACTCTACCGATGCGAGCGCACGCATCCATCAAGAGATGCAGTTTGCTTTCGTAGCAGGCATCGACCTTTTGGCGCTGCTGGTTTCCCTGCCAGCACGCGCCACAGGGGCCATCGAAGCGTTCGATCAGGTGCGCTACTGGACCACGCTCGCCGGCGAACTGAACCCGAATGTGCAAATCCTCTGGCGAATCGTACCTGCCCCTGTAGGCAACTGGCAGAAGGAATATCCCGAAGCGGTCATTCGCTACGCAGATGGCACTGTCGGTGGTCCCTCTGTCTGTGCTGATCGTTGGTGGCAACTGGTGCAAGAACAACTGACCCAGCTGGTACAGCTGATAGAACAAGAAAACGAAGGAGCACACACACTGGGCTACCACCTCGAATGGGGCGAATGGTTCTACCCCGAATCGGGCGGTTATGACACCAGTGAGGCGGCGTTATGGGCGTTCCGAGAATGGCTCCGTCGGCACTACAAGGGCGACTCGGTCGCGCTCCGTGCCTGCTGGTTCGATGGCAATGTCAGTTTCAGCACGGCGACCATCCCGCCCTTTCAGCCCCACATCCCGCCTCAAAAGCCGCAGTTTAATCACCTGCGCCGAGAAGGGCGTTGGATCGACTACCACCGATTCCTATCGGAGATCACGGCACGCCGTATTCTTGTGCTGGCAGAAGCGGTCAAGCAAGCCAGCCAGAACCGCCCGTTGGTGGGTGTCTCATACGGATACCTACTGGAATGGCGCCACCCACATTCTGGACATCTGGCGTTGGAACAGATTCTTCGCAGTGAGCGGATCGACTTCCTGAGTGCGCCCATCACCTACGCAGACCGCCTTCCCGGCAGCACGGGAGCCTTCCAGACGCCCGTCGACTCGGTACACCTGCACCACAAGCTGTTTCTCTCGGAAGAGGACTACCGCACACCGTTTGGCAAGATGACCCCGCTCGGGGCATCGGCAATGGAGCGCACCCTCACTACCGCAAGCGAATCGGACGACTACAACCCGCCTCTGCGCTCCTCAGAGGCGGTGATTCAAGTTCAGGCGCGCTCGGTTGGACAAGCGCTCACTTTCGCCTACGGAACCCAGTGGATGGACCTATGGGGGGAAGGATGGCTTGCGAATCCCCTCGCTTGGGAGAGTGCGCGTGCCCAGCGTCTTTTGTGGGACTGGCGCGAGCGCACGCCCCAATCTGCACCCGATGTGGCGGTGATTGTTGACTCCGTGAGCCTGCGCTATGTGCATACTGGCTCGCGCCTGATAGAACAGGTCATTGTCAAAGCGCGTGAGGCGCTGATGCGCACTGGGGTCTCGGTGGGATTCTACCTGCTCGATGACATTGTGCGACGCGAGTTCCCGCTGACGCGCATGGTCTTGTTCTTGAACGCATGGCGTCTGTCGCGCCCCGTGCGGGAAGCCATCCAACGCAAGCTCCAGCGAAACCAGCGCACGCTCGTCTGGCTCTATGCAGGATCGCTTTTCAAGGGGCATCGCGATGCGCTGGCCACCGCGCGTGAAGTGATCGGGCTGGCATTGGCACGCCAACCGTGGGCAAGCACACAGGGGACACAAATCGTGCTTCCCACACACCCCATTGCACGCGCGCTCGGCACAGACAAAATCGGCAAACCTGAACCGTGGGAACCCTCCTACTATGTGCTGGATGAGTACGCTGAGGTAGTGGGACAGTATATCGAGACAGGCTTACCCTCGCTCGTCGTGAAGGACCACGGCGAGTGGCGCTCCGTGTTTATCGGGGAACGCACTCTCACACCCGAACTGGTTCGGGCAATCGCATGGGGGGCAGGCGTGCATGTTTGGCTAAGCAGTAACGATGTGGTGCATGTGCGTCGGCCTTGGGTTCATATTCACGCTTCACACAGCGGGCGCAAGACTCTTTTCCTACCCGAAGGCATATCTGTGTACGATCCTGCAGAAGGGCAAGTGATGAGTCCAAAGAACGGGGAGTATGCGCTCATCCTCCAAGAGGGAGAAAGCCGCGTGTTGCTGGTGGATACTGCAGAACGGCTTTCTGCCTTGCTGCGTGGGGAGAGCCTCCCCCCTCAGGAGGAGCCTGTACCTGAACCCGAAGGGGTGCCGCCTAAACCGATTGCCCCACTGGTGGCAGTGGAGCCGATGGTCGTGGAACCTCCTATCGAGATCCCGCAGACCGCCACACCGGCATCAAAGCCTCGGCGCCAGCAAAAAGGCTCCACAAAGCGTAAAGCACCTGAACCCTCATCTCCACTCCCCTCAGCGGTGCAGTGGCGCCGAAGCCCTGCGGAGCCCAATGGAGAGCCTTCATGAGCACATGCAGGATTATCCCGTGCCTCGATATTCGCGAGGGGCGCGTGGTCAAAGGCGTTCAGTTCGTCGGTTTGCGCGACGCAGGCGACCCTGTTGAGTTGGCACGCTGGTACGACTCGGAAGGTGCAGATGAGCTGGTGTTTTTGAACATTACTGCCAGCTATGAGCGTCGCACGCCCGTCTTTGAGTTAGCTAGCCGCGTGGCGGAGCAGGTCTTCATACCGTTCACGGTTGGGGGCGGTATCCGAACACTGGCAGACATCCGCTCCATTTTACAGGCGGGTGCCGATAAAATCAGCCTCAATACGGTGGCTGTAGAAAACCCCACCCTTATCAGTGAGGCGGCGGAGCGGTTCGGAATCCAGTGCGTTGTGGTCGCCATCGACGCACGCTGGAACGGAGCCTACTACGAGGTTTACACTCATGGGGGGCGCACCCCAACAGGCAAAAATGCCATCGAGTGGGCGCAAACGGTCGTTCGGCTTGGCGCCGGCGAAATCTTGTTGACCAGTATGGATCGCGACGGCACTCAGCGTGGCTACGAACTCACCTTGACACGCCAAGTCGCTGAGTTGGTTTCCGTTCCCGTTATTGCATCGGGCGGGGCGGGTCATCCCCACCACCTCTACGTGGCCTTGACCGACGGCATGGCTTCAGCGGTGCTGGTCGCCTCTATCATTAAAGCCTACCTCCACGCACGCGGAGTGGCTGTGCGCTTGTAGGTGGAATACACAAAAATAGCGACCTACGAGCCCTCTATTCCCTAAAATGCGCCTATTCGAGTAAACGCGCCAACCTTCAGCCTCACTGACGCTTTGCTGAAGAGCCGACTTCGCTCAAGTACCAGCGCCCCTCTGCCCGCTCGAAGGTGTAGGAAACATAGACCACCTTCACTACACCTGTCGCTTCGTCGATGTAGCGATGCTCACCCCGTACCACAAGCTGATTCGTCCCACGCTGGCTTACTTGGTAAAAGGTGATCTCTTCGGTCTTGATGGCGCGCAGGGCGTCACGGGTCATCTCCAAGTAGTCTTCGACAGGCAGAGAGTAAGCATATTTCCCCTCCAGATAGACCGCAATATATCCCCCAGAACGCACATACCGCTCGAGGAACTGGATGTCACGCAGTTTCCACAGTGCGCGCAGGTCACTCAAGAGCGTCTGGCGCTCATCTGGCTGTCGCGGTGTGCGCTCCAGATAGTGAGGGCTATAGAGAACAACAGGCACCTCCACATAGGTGACCGGAGGGGGCGGGAGATAGACCACGCGGTAGACCGCAATAAAGGGGGGACACGGGTCATAGTACCAGTAGGGCGTATAGCACACCCGATAAGGTTCGGGACGCAGGGCGTAGTAGCGATAACCAAAACGGGCATTCCCAATCCGGTACTCAAAGTAGCTCTCCGTACCTGCGTCATAGCCTGGGTACGGATTGACGATCACGAATCGGCTGGGGTCCCATCTGCGGGGGTCTAAGCCTTCTGTGCGTCGCACTAGTCCGGGCAGGTAGCCTTGATCATCGATGGGCACAGGACGGTTGGGCGCAGGTTGGGGGTAAACCAACAAGGTCTTACTGTTGATCTCCACCGCTTTCGGGTTTTGTAGAACCAACCCATCGGAGCGTCCTCGTTCCTGAGGTTTATTCTCAGTGTGATGTTGTGTGGGCGTGCTGCGGGGCTTTTTACGGAACAGGTCGTTCTCCTGTCCGCTTCCGTTATCGGCTGGGGCACTCGGCTTATTATTGTCTGCGTTTTGGCTGGGAGCGGGCTTATTCCCGCCTTTGCCTTCCGATTTACGCACCAAGCCCCCCAGATCGTCGGCGAAGGCGAGGCTTGCTATCCACAAAGCGACTGCAACCCAAAGCGAGCGTTTCATCACTGTCACCTCTGAAATTATAGACGATTAAGGTGCCGCTTGCGTTTCAGAAGACCCATTCCGCCGTTTCGGGGTTGGCTCGCAAGCGTTCCCACTCTTCGTCCGAGATCGGGCGCGGTCGATCGCGCGCGGCGTCCACTACACACAAAAAGCCGAATGGCTCTGTGAACGGGTTCATCCAGCGGTGCGGAACATCGGGTGGGACACACACGAGGTCGTAAGGGCGCATCGTGAGCACCTGCTCCCCAACCAAAGCTTTGCCCATCCCCCGAATGGTCACCACCAGATGGATGTGTTGATGCTTCTCTAGGCTGGAATATCCGCTGGGCTCAATCTCGAAGTAGCGCAAGGCGAACTGTGCCGACACCAGGGGCGGGCGACCGAGATCGTAGCGCACGATCCCACGCCACCCCATCCCGCGCTCGCTCCCGACGCTCTGCTTATACTCGCGAGCTATCAAGCCCTCCCAACAAAACCGCTCCCTATCAAAGCGCACATGGAGCTGTGCCAGTGCTTGCTGGAGCGCTTGGGTCGCCGTTTCAACTTGCCAGGTACTCATAGGTTCACCCGTGCAGGCTTCTCAGGGGAATCGGCTAACTGCCACACAAGCCCGAAAACGGTGCGTGCCACCCGCACCATCTTCTCAAAGTCAATCTTCCCTACATGATCGGATGGGCGATGGTAATCCTCATGGAACCCACTGAAGAAGAAAAGGGCAGGAATCCCCTTGCGGACGAAGTTCACATGGTCGCTATACATCGGGTTCAGCTTCAGGTTCAGGTACTGGCTGTTGACCTGCTCCAGCACTTTGCCCAGATCGGGGCTGGCGACACGCGGTCCGATTACAAAAATCTCGTCGAGTCCGGAGAGGTCTTTATTGCGTGGGTTGGTGTCGCCTGCCTGTTTACTCCGCCCGACCATGTCAAGGTTAATGTTGACGATGATGTTCTCCAACGGCACAGTAGGGCGTTCGGTAAACAGTCTGGAGCCGAGCAGACCCTTCTCTTCGCCTACGTACCAGAGGAAAAGCACCGAACGCTTGGGGCGCGCTCCCGTAGCGAGGGCTTCCGCAATCTCCAGCAGGACTACAGAACCTGAGCCGTTATCATCCGCACCGTTATAGATGGTGTCCCCACGCCCATCGGCTCGACCGACGCCCACATGATGCGCCCCAAGTGAGACAAACTCGTGCTTAAGCACAGGATCGGCACCCTCTACATACGCAATGACATTCCGTGCGGTCTCAGTGGTGGTCTGGACGCTCAGCTTAACGCTCAGCTGTTTCTGGGGGCTCAAAGCGAAGGGGGGAACATGGTTGCCTTCTTCTGCACGCTGGAGAATCTCCGCTACCGAGTGGGGCTCCCCAGCAAACAGTATCTCCAACACAGGGCGTGCCACCACCAGCAATGGAACACTTGGCGACCGCGACTCCAACTCCACGATGGTTCGGCGCTGGGTCCAGAAGCGGGCTAAGCGTTCGATGCGTTCCATATCGGTTGGGTCTACGCGCAGGATGGCGACGGCGCCGTGCTTGAGAGCGTTCTCTTCGGGGCTAATCCATCCCATCTCGCGTGCCTTCTCCAACCCCATCTCCTGCACAGGTTCGGGGTAGCTTGCAAGCGTGACCATTATCGCGCCTTGAAGCTCCAGACCTTCGTAGGGGTTAAGGCTTTCTGCGGGGTGGGACCATCCATCGCCAACATACACCAGGCGTGCCGTTGTGTTCAAGGGCACGGCGCGTGCGACGAACCCCTCTCCATAGCGGAAGGTGCGCCCCCCAATCTCGATTCGGCTTTCTGTAGGCTGAAGCGTGGCAGTCTGATAGGTCATCGTCTGGTAGTAGGTGCCGTTTTCGCCAGCAGGTTTAAGACCCCACCGTTGGAGGTGGGAGACGATGTAGCGTCCTGCGATATCCAACCCACGTGAGGGGGTATCGTGTCCTTCCAAAGCGTCCGAGGCAATAAACTCGAGGTGGGCTTGCAGATCGGTTGGCGTAATGGTTTCAGCGCGAAGCATCCAGGTGGAGCGATCTGCGAAGGCACTCCCCCATCCCAGTGTCAGCAATGCCAATAGAAGCCAGCGTCCCATACGGTAGAGTGTACCCGAAAAGATTGGGGTAGAATCGATGTGCCATCCGGGAGATAGAGTATGCGTCTAAAAATGGAAGTACCCGATTTTATAGTTGGAGTGATGAAAATAATGCAAGAGAAATTTTGGATTAAGAAATATTTTTACTGCTGTCAGAGCTGTTTTAAAAATCATCTCCGCATCTTATTTATAAATTACCAAGAGCGATATGAAGATGAAAGGTGTCTGGGTGAATAACCTCTCGAAGGCTACCTTGTGGTTAGCATTAGGTAGTGGTGTCTCGCAAGGGCTGCTTCTGATTATGTTTCTATGGGCAGCACAAAAACTGGAACCTGAGATGGTAGGCAGATTAGGGTTCCTCTACCAGACCTACTGGACATTTAGCATGCTCTTTGCTTCCAGTTTTGGGAGCACAACCACTCGCGTAATAGCGGAAAAAAAGGTTAAAGAACCACATCTTTTATTAAACTATACTTTTATGCATTTATTGATTGGTGCATGTGTAAGTGGTGCAGTCGCACTGATAATAGGCTTTAACGCTCCGTTCCTGTCAATTTGGTGGTTCCAAAGTGATAAGCACCAATATGATATAATCTGGTTAGCAGTTGCCCTTTTCGGGAATGGAATCCTCACGATATTGTTTTCTGCATTATCGGGCCTGAAGCAATACAGCCTTCTGTCGTTGATGAATATTTCGCGTGGAGTTTTCACTGTCATTTTCATGACATGGGGGCTTTTGTTTGAAAATATCACAGAGGCAATGAAAGGTTTATCTCTTGCGACATTTGTAACGATCTTACTTATATTGTCTATAATCTCTGCGTTTTCTAATCTAAGAGATTTTTCTTTACGCCGTTTTTGGATTCGCTCTCATTACTCGGAGCTATTGACTCTCATTGTTCCACTGCTGATTAGTTCGGTTATAGGTACTGGATCTCTATGGACAGGCTTAAATATTATCATGCGTCAGCCAGACGGGGTTGCTCAAATGGCTTTGCTGACGGTAGCGCTCCAGTGGCGTAGTTTGTTATTATTTTTACCAACTACTATAAACCAAGCCGCTCTCCCTTTTTTGATTGAGTTATGGACGCGCGGCGATATGAAGGCTTTTTCGTTGCGTTTACGAACCAGTTGTCGTTGGGCAGGACTGCTAACCATACTTCCAATCCCCATCATAATTGCGATTCATGGATGGATTGCTCCCAATTTGTCCTCTTGGTATGCTTTGAGTGTTATTCTGACTGTTTTAATTGCAACGATCTTTTCTGCTCTATCAGCTCAGGTCGGCAACGCGCTGATTGGAATGGGGCGTGCCTGGATCGGTCTTCAGAAAAACGCGTTCTGGGCGCTAATCTTTTTGGGTATACTGGCATTGCCGATTTCGGGCGCTCTCCGCTTTGGGATGGCTTTGCTAATTAGCTACGCCATCCTTTGGTGGAGCATTAGAACCTATGTGCAGAATCAGATATGTCGACGTTCGATCAATCAACACAACTGCGTCACCAAAACAATGGAGGAAAGTTATGAGCCTACTATGGGCAGCTCGTAAAGTCGTTCATTCACTTCGTTCGCGCAGATTGCAGTATGAGTCGGATCTGGTTACCTTTGTGAAAATCGATGTGGAAGGTGCCGAACCTTTGGTGTTGGAAGGAAGGCGGCAGATTGTTCGTCTCTATCAACCCCTCTGTTGGATAGAAGTCAATCCGCCCCTACTGTACGGAGCGGGGTTTAGTGAGGAACATATCTTTAATTTCCTACACGATTATCAGTACCATATTTTTCTTCCTTTTCTGAGACGCGATTGGATGGGACGCCCCAATCTTACATTATGTCCCTTGAACCCAAGAGTTAGCGGAACAGAGGAATTCTACAACATCGTTGCTGCAAACCCGAACAGCGAAGCGGGCTTGCAATTGAAGCAAAGCCGCATTCGGATTATCATACCAGAAGAATAGGAGGCACTCTACCATGAAGCGCGTTCTCATCACAGGCGGTGCAGGTTTCATTGGGCGTTGGGTCGCTCAAGAAGGGTTGAGTCGCGGTTGGCAGATTGTAGTTTACGATAACTTCTCTGTGGGGACACAAGATAACCTAAAACAGTTGGATAACATAATTGTTTATGAAGACGATATAAGAAATTCAGAAAAGTTAGCCCATATATTAAGCGTTCACAGAATAGACATAGTCTATCATCTCGCAGCAATTCACTATATTCCTCACTGCGAGCGTAATCCATTAGAAGCGATGTCTATTAATGTACAAGGTACTCTCTCCATTGCGGAGGCGATGCACCAAGCGAAGATATCGCGCCTTGTTTTTGCTTCGACGGGTGCGCTTTACCCACCTGTGAATATGCCACTCTCAGAAGAAACTCCTGTCAAGGCTCAAGATATTTACGGTCTGACAAAGCTGCAAGGTGAGCAGATAGTGGATTACTATCATCAACGATACGGTTTGCAAGTAACAATTGCACGCCTATTTAATACTTACGGTCCCTTCGAGACAAATCCGCACCTGCTACCCCATATAATACAAACCCTAAAGCAGGGAGAGAGAGTCCTTCATCTGGGTAATCTTCACCCGAAGCGCGATTATATCTATGTGGAGGACGTTGCAGAAGCTCTTTGCAGATTAGGAACTTTAGAGGAACCATTTGGAATTTACAATATTGGTTATGGCGAAGAATATTCTGTTTTAGAAGTAGTTAAATTATTATCCAATATTTTAGGCAAAATTGAGATCGTTCAGGATCCAGATCGAATGCGCGCTGTTGACAAACCTCACCAGTGTGCCGATATAAGTCGCTTGAGCAAGCGATTGAAATGGCGTCCCCAAATATCATTACAAGAAGGACTAATGCGCTGGCTTCGTTTGGAGGGTATAATAGCCTAACTATGCGCATTGCCGTTGTGGGAGGTTGCCCCCCAAACCCCGAAGGAGAAGCGCACTACACTTGGTGTGTAGTCCGTGAACTGGCAGTGCTTAGTTCAGAACCCGTCACTCTGCTTGCACACCGTCCAACGAAGGCACCTTGGAATGAACCTATCGCAGACAATCTAGTCATTCATCGTGTTACTTGGGGGTATCATCCGCTTCGTCGGCACCTTGCGTTCTTACACCTAAAACGCTGGTGCGACCGTATTCAGCCTCATGTTGTTCATTTTCAAGGGCCTCACAAAGGGTTATACGGTGGTGTCTACGGTGAACCCCTTTTATTGCTTTTTCGCTACCTGAGGAGAGTAGGTATTCCCACAGTAATAACCCTGCATTCCCTATGGTTTCGTGAGGACTTTCAACTAATGGCAGAGGAAAGGAATCTCCATGCATGGAAGTTGCGGTTATTAGAAAGGCATTACTACTGGTATCATCTTCATTTGATGCGTGCTGCGAATCAGGTAAACGCTTTGGTTTCTGGCGACTCTAACCCCCTGATTGGAGAGTTTTTGCGCGAGTGGTGCCTCGATTCAGCTGTTATCTGTAGTGAGCCACACCCTTGTCAACCAAAGGTTCTTAGTTGTCAGCAGGTGCATTCTACCAAAGAGTCTCTAGGGCTATCAAACAAGCGCATCGTATTAGCATTTGGATTTGTGCGTCCCGACAAGGGCTTTGACTACCTGATTAAGGCTATGGCTCCCATTCTCCGGTCTGACAGTCGTGCTATGCTCCTGATTGCAGGTGAGCCTCGTGGGAGGTTAGGCAATATGTATGCAAATCAGCTGCAAGCACTTTGTCATGAGTTGGAAGTGGGTTCGCAAGTGCTTTTGGAACTGGAGTATCTTCCCGAATCACGCTTGCATTTATATCTGCAAGCGGCAGATATCGTTGTAATCCCATATACTCGTGTAATGGGCGCTAGCGGTCCGATGCATCACGCCTTGAGTTACGGCAAGCCTGTCGTCGCTAGCCGCGTGGGACAGAACCGCGGCATGGAAGAGGTATGCCTCTTGGTGCCTCCGCGCAATGTAGAGAGCTTACAAGAAGCTCTCACTGCGCTACTTTACGAGACGCGCACTTGGGAAACCTATCACGAAAGATCCCTTAATTATGCGCAATCTCATACTTGGCAGCATCTGGCACATCGCTATCTGAAGGATTACCAAAATATAATCAGGAGCTGAGAATGGCGCGCGTGCTTATGGTCAGTCTCAGCTTACCGCCTTTTCGCGAGTCGCAAACGATTCGCTCTGCCTACCTTATTGAGGCAGCGGCGCGATACGGAGTTCAGTTTGGTTTATTAACGGCAAGCGTTCCAGACAGCTATGCAGATCCCTCGCTCTATCGCTTAATCCCTCCAGAAGTTCCTTGCTGGCGCACGAGTTTCCCCCACTATAGCCGTGTTCGCGATCGTCTCCGACGTCTGCGATGGGGACGCCTTTGGGACTATCTTTATGCGAATATCGCCTATAGGCTGTTTATACCCGATGTCTATGCAGGATGGCAGAATCATGCTTACCAACTAGCGACCCAGGTCATTCCTTCTTTCCGCCCAGACGTGCTAATGTCTGCATCAGGAAGCTGCACTTCTCACCTTGCCTGTGCCCGCCTCTCCAGCGATTTCGGTATCCAGTGGATTGCTGATTTAGGCGATCCCTGGAGTTGGGTCGACTGGCAGCACTGGGATACCTGGTACAAAGCGATTCGCAACTCGCTACTGGAAAGACGAACCCTGCGTAAGGCAGATTCCATAATCGTCACCACTCCGCAGACAGAGGCACTCTATCGTGCGATGGGGTATAATCAGGTCGTGGTTATTCCTTACGGGTATCGTGCAGAAGAGTTCGATACACACCCCCTTACAGAAGCCGATTTGCCAATCACTTTTGTTTATGTTGGTTCGGCAAGCCGTCGTGCGCGTAACTTGATTCCGCTTATAACTGCTTTAGCTTCTTCAGAGGTTCCTTTCGAATTTCGCTTACAAATCGTCGGTGAAACAAGTGTCCACTTTTACAAGACAGCCCTCCGCCTAGGCATCAAATGGGTCGACTTTACAGGTTATGTTCCCTACGATCAGTCCATCCAATTTATAAGAAAAGCGAGTATTCTTATCTTGATAGGTAATCGTAGCCCTTATCAGGTGCCAGGTAAAACTTTTGCTTACCTCGCTTCGTGTCGTCCTATTCTTTATCTATCCCAAATTGGTCCTGAAAATGATCCCGCTTTGAGTATATTACAGCATTTCGCTGGCGTGCGCGTCATACCAAACGATGTGTCAAAGCTACAGAGCTTTTTCAGAAATCTTACCTTAGATAATTTTCATGAATGGAAACTGCAAGCAAGGACACATTTATCAGAAAAATTAATGTTGGATTACAAAACGGATAATCTTGCAAAGATATTCTTCGAATTAGTTAATAATAAGATACGGAGTAAGATTCTATGTTGATGTTCAGCGTAATCGTACTGACTCTGGGACACCAGCTATGGCTATGGCATCGTGGCTGGCGCTTTAACGCGCTCAGTCCATATTTTTTATGTGATATGATGCTTCTGAGTTTAATAGGACTTGGCTCTCGAACAGCTGAACTTATTTTTACGAGTATTCTCGAAGAGATTCTATTCTACATCTTTATATTAACAGGTATTATAGCATTCTATTTAGGATTGCATGCGCGTTTGGGGTTTGCCAAACTACACATTAATTACCGTTTGGATATCGCATACTTTCATAAGTATATAATACAATTTCGTTTTTATATACTAATAGTCATGTTCTTATCTATTTTTATGTACTGGCTGTATACAACCACTCAAGTAGGCGTTACACTGACTGCAGTGGCAGTAGCTAGGTATTCACAAATAATTTCAGCAGGGCTCGGAGCTTTGCCAACAATTCTACTATATATTATTACATACATGATGATGATAGAAATGTTTTTTTTGTTAGAAGAAAAAAATTATATTCTATTTTTTATCTATTATGCTTTGATGGTTGGTGTCTACATCATTGTCGCGTCAACACGAGTGCCATTATTATCTACTTTACTTATACCAGTAGCTTACTACCACTATACCATACGCCGTATCAACATCGTACTGGTTATAGGTACATTACTGGTAGCACCAATACTTTTGACAATCTCTCATGGCTTGCGTGGTGGAAACCCATGGGCTTGGACGGTGCAAGATCGGTTACGAGCAGAAACATCAGTGCTAAAAGATTTAAATATTTTGTGGAATGAATATTACTATGGAAAGATTGAATTAGAATATGGCAAAAATTACTATTTTTATACATTAATTGGCTTTATTCCAAAAGCTTTGTGGCGTGAAAAACCACTAACGGCTTTTGAAACACGCTGGACACAGCACCTTTACGGAGGATTACTAAGTTCCGAGGGCTATCCTGATATCCATACTTTTACCCCCTGGGGGGAGGGACTAGTGCAGTTTGGATGGATCGGTTCTTTGCTGAACCTTTTCCTCTATGGCTGGCTTGTTCAATTAGGGATGCGTTTTTTCTCAAATCGTACTCATGCATGCATAGTATATTTTTATTACTCAATATTAACCTCTGTCTTTATCCGTACAAGCACACAAGCACTTCTGACAACAGCTATATTATTCATTATTTCCGTTTTGACATATGAACGGTTGTTTATATATAAACAGAAGGAGGCATCAAGATGATAAGGGTCGCCCTGGTCGCGCCTGCAGTTCGTGGAGCAATGCAATATCATATTACCGCCATGATTCAACATATAAATCAAGAAGATGTAAATTTAAATTTATTTGTACCACAATACTTCAAATCTTCTTTCCCCTGTGTGCACCGCTACCCACTTCCTCAAGCAAACTGGATGAAAATGACATGCTACTTGAATCCTTATTGGGCGTACCTGCGTTTTATGGAGATTAAACGAATTCAACCTGATGTGATTCATATCTTCAACAGCGAAGGATACCCAAGCGTGATTTTGTGGAGTCGCTGGACTCGCAGAAAGTTGAGCATCCCCTTGATAGTCAGCATTCACGATCCAGAGCCACACCCCGGTACCTTAATTGGGTGGCTGAATCATCACTTAGGAAAGCTCACAACTCGAGAAGCCCACGCTGTTCATATCTTTTCAGAACACTTTCGCACAGCCGTTCACAATTCAGGTTTTACCAGTGAGAACATCTATGTGGTTCCTTTGATGACCTATGTAAGAGAATTTACACAATATCGTATTATCACAATCCAACGCGAGCCGATGGTGTTATTTTTCGGAAGATTAGAAAAATATAAAGGAATAGATATATTATTAGAATCTGCACTGATGTTGAGATCACAATATCGCTTCGTAATTGCTGGACCAGGAAAACTACCTTTTAAGCTCCTACGTATAATTCAATCGTATCCTGACTTATTTGAGCTTCGCAATTATTATCTACCAGAACAGGAGGTTGCAGAACTATTCCAGCGCGCCAGCGTATGCGTGATGCCCTACATTCAGGGCACACAATCATCGGTTCCATGGCTCGCTGCTGCATTTGGTGTACCTTTAGTGGCGACAGATGTAGGAGGCATTGCCTCCCAGTGTAGGGAAATCGGGGGGATTGTAGTGCCATCAAAAGACCCGCACGCATTAGCTCGGGGAATTATAGAAGCATCCCAAATAGAAACTAAATTGCCCCCTCACTGGGAACCCCAAAATATTGCGGAACAGTATGAGGCTATGTATCATTCAGTTTATATGTCATATACTTTAAATCGTTGCAAAATTTAGCCGAGGCGATGCTTCAGGTTATGTCGCTTTCCCACCAGGAGCGCGAGGAGATGGGACAGGCAGGAAGAAGCCATGTCGTGCAGAACTTCGAGATGGAAAGGATCGTCGAACGATGGGAAACACTCTACCGAGAACTGTTAATGCGCAAGGGGATTGGCCTACAGAATGCCGAATGACAAAGATTGTGCTGATCTCTCCTTACGCAGCCAGCATCGTGAGTTTTAGAGGCGCGCTGATACGCGATCTCAAACAAGCAGGCGCCGAAATCTATGTGCTTGCACCCGACTATACTCCAGTAATCCGTTCTGCCGTTGCAGAATTGGGGGCTACTCCGTTAGACTATCCCCTCGACCGCACAGGCATGAACCCACTGCAAGACCTAAGAACCCTCATCGCACTGTGGTGCATTCTCAAGCGACTCCACCCCGATATTATTATCCCATACAATATCAAACCCGTAATCTATGGGGCTCTGGCAGGGGCACTCACCCGCATCCCACAGCGCATCGCTCTTATAGAGGGCCTTGGAGTCGCCTTTATTGATGCGGAGCACACATCCTTCAAAAATCGAATACTAAAAATGGTAGTCAAAATGCTCTATCGTATGGCACTACGCCAAGCGCACAAGGTGCTTTTCCTAAACCCTGATGATCAGCGTGAACTGGTACAGTACCGAATTGTGGATTCTGGTAAAGCATTTTTGCTTGGCGGAATTGGCGTGGACTTAGAGGAGTGGTGTCCTGCCTCGCCTGTTCTTCAGCCCATTACCTTCACCCTAGCTGCGCGGCTTCTTCGCGAGAAAGGCATCGTGGAGTTTGCCGAATCGGCACGCCAAATTAAACAATCCCACCCCCAGGCACGCTTTGTCCTACTCGGCGGCTTGGATACTAATCCCGGCGCGATTCAGCGCGAGCAGGTGGAGCAGTGGGTGCAAGAAGGTATTTTAGAGTGGTTTGGTCAGGTGCCCGATGTACGCCCTTACTTTGCTCAATCCAGTGTCTATGTGCTGCCTTCCTACCGCGAGGGGGTGCCCAGAAGCACGCAAGAGGCGATGGCAATGGCGCGACCGATTATCACCACCGATGCCCCCGGATGCAGGGAAACGGTGGCAGAGGGCGAAAATGGATTCCTGATACCCCCACGCAATGTACCAGCCTTAGTCAAAGCGATGGAATACTTTATTCAGAACCCGCACGAGATTGTGCGGATGGGGCAGGCAAGTCGCCGAATCGCCGAGGAACGGTTTGATGTGCGGAAAATTAACCAGAAGATAATCGGCATCTTGGGGATTGGAAACCATGTTAATTCGTGAAGCGAGAACATCGGATTTACCACAAATAGTGGCAATTCATCGAGTAGCATTCGCAGGCTTCTTCATGACCGAATTGGGGCATCGTTTTTTAAAAGCCTACTATCGGCAAGTGTTAGACTTCCCCAATCACCTGTTTTTAGTTTGCCAAAATATGCTTGATGCACCTATAGAAGGTTTTGTTGCAGGTTTTACA
>PSLB01000195.1:0-2725 GCA_040289385.1 Armatimonadota bacterium | reverse complement strand
AGCCCTGCCTGGCTTGCCGGGCGAGGGCAAGCCCCCGGCTTTAGCCGCGGGGTAGTTGACAAAACATCTCGCAGGCACACACCGTCTCGTTGCCAAGTAGTCGGGTATAATCCCCGCTGAACTGATGAAACGCACAGCGCTTTACGAGGCTCATCGCCGTGCAGGAGCGCGCATGACCGAGTTTGCTGGATGGGAAATGCCTGTCCAGTATCAGGGGATTCTCGACGAGGTGCGCGCCGTTCGCCGGCAAGGGGGCATCTTCGATGTCAGCCACATGGCACGCGCCTACTTTAGAGGAACGCGTGCCCTCGATCTCCTCAGTCTGCTGGTGCCTTCCGATCTGCGCACGCTTGCCCTTATGAGCGGACAATACACCGTGCTGACCAACGAGGCAGGGGGCATCGTGGATGATGTGATTGTGTATCAGCTCGAACCCGACCACTGGCTGATGGTATTCAACGCAGGCAACCGTGAGAAAGACCTCGCTTGGTTCCGACGCTGGCTGGCAGAGTTTGTCCCTTCTCCCAGCCTCGAGGATGTGACGGAGCAGACCGTCATGATCGCCGTTCAGGGACCTGAGGCTGTTAGTTTGCTCGCTGAGCGGATAAACCCAGCCCTGACCGAAGTACCGCGCTTCGGCGTGCTACAGTGCATCTGGTCGGGAGTGCCGCTTCTATGTGCGCGCACGGGCTACACGGGTGAAGATGGCTTCGAACTGATTGCCCCTGCTGCGCATGGCGTGCATTTGTGGGACGCTCTCCGTGGGTGGGGCGCCATTCCTTGCGGGCTGGGCGCGCGCGATGTGCTACGCGTAGAGGCGGGTCTGCACCTCTACGGACACGAGTTGAACGATACAACGAACCCCATCGAGGCAGGATTGGGATGGCTCGTTAGCGAACGCACCGACTACCTCGGTGCCGAAACGATCCAGCGTATCAAGCAGGAGGGACCCTCACGCAAGTTGATGGGGGTTGTGCTTCAGGAGCGGGGTGTGCCCCGTGAAGGCTACCCGGTGCTGATAGAAGGGCAGACGGTAGGACATATGACGAGTGGGGTCTACTCGCCGACGCTGGAGCAGGGCATCGGAATGGTCTACCTGCCCACTGCCTACGCAAAGGTGGGCACACCGTGCGCCGTTGAGATTCGCGGGCGCGCGGTTCCAGCAACCATCACGCCCCGAAGGCTCCTAAAGCGTGCCTAAGCCCGAATACCAACCATGCCAGACACAGATAAGCCCAAAAGTCTCCCCAGCGCACATAGGCGGGTTGCACCATCATCGGGCGGATTGCTCGCACCTTCACCAAATCATAATCCTGCTACTTTCGGCGCTGTTTCCAGTAGAGATAGCCGCCTAACAGATCATCCTTGCGATTGCTACTGATCCCATTAATCAGAGGTTCCTTAAGCGTATTCCATACCATACCCGTAAAGGTCGCTCTGCACCCTACGGGCCTACCGTGCGCCCCGTCGGAACTCCGATATTGAGGACATATCCTGCAATCACTGGGCGCGAAGCGCACCCACGCTTGCCACAAGAGCGTCTGCTCCATCCCTATCTGCTCGCACACCTGTTGTTGCACTTGGGGAGGCAAATCGCCCAATGGAATACCTTTCTGAAGTTGTTCCAAAGATTTGCCCCACGATCTTGCCACTGCTTCCAACGGAGCCGTTTCGAGAGTTTGCCTTTGTTGCTCGAACCCCTTCGACTCTTCCCTAACCCAGCGATAGAAGACCACGGCATGGGAGACCTGCTGTTCCGCACTCATGGGCTTAGAAAAAAGCAAGACCAACTCGCTCCTTGAAGCGGGAGTCGGAGAGGTTGTTTCCAAGCCTTCCACCAAGTCTGTCTTTGAAAGGCGGGAAGATACTCCCCCTGCTTTGGGGAGTGCAGGTAACTCTGTAAGGAGGAGGACAGAGCGAGGTTGAGCCAAGCCGTCTCCATACACTTGAAGCGTTACGCCATATAGCACATCAACCACTGCTTCTACAGGGATCGGGCTTTCAGAATGGTGCTGCTGCCACCATCTTTTCAGGCGCTCCTGCAATCGTGGAGGCAGACCACTAAAACCGACCTCGATCTCGGAAGACTTGCCGGTACGCGCAACCCAATCCTGTATAAACTGGAGAATCGCTCCATCTTGGGCATGGCATATCGACTTGATTTAAATGCGGAGCTAATAGATAGATCACTGCGTCTTTTTTCAAGACTCGGTACCCCTGTTTTTGAGCAATCTGCATCAGACGATCTGGGTCAGTCTCCTTCAGAAGTGCCGCGGCATAAGGTAATTCAGAAGTTGAGCCAGAACCTACAACCACAAGCGGTTGCGCCAGACCGCCAACCCAACCGAGAAATCCCCACCTCCAGAACGCGCCGCCGGGAGCCCCGGGCTTGCAGGCCTGGGGATAAGGCGGTATAATTCAGAAAAATCGCTCCGCCCCAAAGAGGGCGCAGCATACTCAAGTATCTGGGCTTAGGCCCAGTAGTTGGGGCGATGGCGTCCCCCACGGGCGTGCGGTGGCACCCTCATCAGCGCGCCCGCGTAGCTCGCTAACGCGAGAAAGAATCCCCAGGCTTTAGCCGTGGGGAGAACGTCAAGATGGACCCATTGGACCCTTTTTTTCCGTTCCCTATATAGAAATTCGTACAACCTTTGCTCATCGAATATCGGCGGCGCGGAGACCCCGGCCTTTAGGCCCGGGGAGGAGCGCCGCCTTGACTACTCTA
>PSLB01000194.1:0-2756 GCA_040289385.1 Armatimonadota bacterium | reverse complement strand
CACATGCTCCACCGCTTGTGCGGGCCCCCGTCAATTCCTTTGAGTTTCAACCTTGCGGCCGTACTCCCCAGGCGGGGTGCTTAATGCGTTAGCTTCGGCACCGAGGGCTGCGCCCCCAACACCTAGCACCCATCGTTTAGGGCTGGGACTACAGGGGTATCTAATCCCTTTCGCTCCCCCAGCTTTCGCACCTCAGCGTCAGATGCAGGCCAGAGATCCGCCTTCGCCACTGGTGTTCCTCCCGATATCAATGCATTTCACCGCTACACCGGGAATTCCAATCTCCTCTCCTGCCCTCGAGCTCCGCAGTATCCGGTGCAGCCTCTCGGTTGAGCCGAGAGATTTCACACCAGACTTACGAAGCCGCCTACGTGCGCTTTACGCCCAGTAAATCCGGGCAACGCTCGCCCCCTACGTATTACCGCGGCTGCTGGCACGTAGTTAGCCGGGGCTTATTCACCAGGTACCGTCCGAGGTCGTCCCTGGCAAAAGGAGTTTACACCCCGAAGGGCTTCGTCCTCCACGCGGCGTCGCTGGGTCAGGCTTGCGCCCATTGCCCAAGATTCCCGACTGCTGCCTCCCGTAGGAGTGGGGCCCGTGTCTCAGTGCCCCTCGGGCCGGCCATCCTCTCAGACCGGCTACCCGTCGCAGGCTTGGTGAGCCATTACCTCACCAACTACCTGATAGGCCGCGGGCCCATCCCGAAGCGGATCGCTCCTTTAGCTACACAAGCCAAAGCCCATGTAGCCACATCCGGTATTAGCCCGAGTTTCCCCGGGTTATCCCAGTCTTCGGGGCAGGTTACCCACGTGTTACTCCGCCGTTCGCCGCTCTCGGCAGCCCCGAAGGACTGCCTGCCGCTCGACTTGCATGTCTAAGGCACGCCGCCAGCGTTCGCCCTGAGCCAGGATCAAACTCTCCGTCAGAAAACTCACTCCTGCTAACGCAGGTGAATTTTCTCGGAAATGATCAGAAGCTCGCAAAGCGCTTACCTGTCCGGTTTTCAAGGAACACTCTACGCCGACCTCTCCCGCTGGATCTGTCGGCGGGGGTAATTATACCCTATCCCAGATGCGTTTGTCAAGGGGTATCGCCCTTGCTCCCAACGCTTCCAGAGAGTTCACGGTTCAAATCCCGATCCGCTGGAGCAGGCTGTCCTCCAGCGGGCATATACTATACCCCATCTCGACCCGTCATGTCAAGGGTTTAAGCCCCCAAAGAGACAATTAACCCCCAAATTCCCCCCGAATTCTCCCACGAACCCACAAGGTACACTATCGACGGAGGTTTTTTACACGCTATGCACTACCCATGTTCTATACGACTACCACACCGACTCCAACAGGTCACCGATATTGCAGACCTGATTGGTTATACACCTCTTATTCGATTACGACGCGTCGCCGCCCACCTTCCCTCCGCTATCGAACTCTACGGCAAAGCGGAGTGGTTCAACCCCGGCGGGTCGGTCAAGGATCGCCCAGCATGGAATATCGTGCGAACCGCTATCGAACGCGGGCTACTCACCCCCAACAAACGCTTGTTAGATGCCACCTCTGGCAATACTGGAATCGCTTTCGCAATGCTGGGCGCCTCCCTCGGGTTCGGCGTCACGCTCTGCATGCCTGCGAATGTGACCCCCGAACGCAAACGCATTCTCAAAGCCTATGGAGCCGAAGTCATCCTCACAGATCCCCTTGAAAGCTCCGATGGCGCCATCCGCATGGCACGCCAACTCTATTCCGAGAACCCCGAACGATTCTACTATGCCGACCAGTATAACAACCCTGCCAACTGGCAAGCGCATTACGAAACAACAGGTGTCGAAATCTGGCACCAAACCGAAGGACGCATCACGCACTTCGTCGCCGGATTGGGCACCACAGGCACCTTCGTCGGCACAGGACGACGCCTGCGGGAATATAATCCCAATGTCCGACTCGTCGCGCTTCAGCCCGATTCCCCCCTGCACGGGTTGGAAGGGCTCAAACATCTGGAGACCGCCCTCGTGCCCGGAATCTACGACCCGACACTCGCCGATGAAACCCTATTCATCAGCACGGAATCCGCTTACGAAATGGTTCGGCGCCTCGCACGCGAGGAAGGGTTGCTGTTAGGAATCTCTGCTGGTGCCGCCGTGGTGGGCGCCCTCCAAATAGCAGAACGCATCGCACAAAGCGATTATCCACACGCCGTCATCGTAACCATCCTGTGCGATAGCGCCGATAAGTACCTCTCCGAACGGTTCTGGGAGAATACATGATGAAACTGATCCTATCCCCAGTGTTGGCGGAAGCCATCCGTGCGCACGCCCAGCAAGACTACCCAGACGAGTGCTGTGGTGCCTTGCTGGGCACTGAAGCGGGCGACAGCCGTACCGTCTTACAAATCGTTCGGCTCGCTAACGAGCGTACCGACCAACGTGAACGGCGCTTTTTCGTCAGCCCCGAACAAGTCCTGCAAGTGGAACGCCAAGCACATCGAGAAAGGCTCCTCTTGCTGGGCTTTTACCACTCGCATCCCGATCACCCCGCTATCCCCTCGGAATACGATCTCCAGCATGCGCTTCCTTGGTACTCTTATCTAATTGTATCGGTGTTGGCACATCGCCCTGAGGCAATTCGGTCATGGCGCCTCCGCGAAGACCGCTCCCAGTTCGATGAGGAAACCGTTTCGATTGAGTCAACTACCCCATAGCTGAAGCTAGGGGCTTGCGCCTAGCCCGCTTGCGCGGGCTGGCACGATAGGCCGGTTGA
>PSLB01000193.1:0-2759 GCA_040289385.1 Armatimonadota bacterium | reverse complement strand
CCCGGCTTGCCGGGCGAGGGCAAGCCCCCGGCTTTAGCCGTGGGGCAGTTGACCATCGGCAGGAAAGTGATCAAGGGTGTCGAAGCGCATGCTGTATGCCCTATGAGTATGGGCTCCACAGCCCAGAGAAGGTAGAGATCCGCTATGAGATTGCGGGCATCGGCTCGCGTGCCTTAGCCACCGTGCTGGATGACCTGATTGTGCTGGTGGGGGTCTCGATGATGGTGGTGTTCCTCGCCCTGTTGGAGGACACCCTTCAGGTGATCGCGGGAGCGGTCAACCGCTTCGGCGAGCCTGTCTCAATAATCCTCTTCCTGTTTTTGGCATATGTGCTGTGGTTTGCCTATTACATTGGTTTCGAGATTCTCTGGAACGGTCAGACGCCAGGCAAGCGGTCGCTGGGCTTGAGGGTCCTCATGTTGGATGGGACGCCCGTAACGCCTTACGCCATCTTCGTACGCGAGCTGGTGCGGATTGTGGATGCTGTTCCCCTCTGCATTTTTGGCTACAATGTGGCGGGGTTGCTGGCGTTTCTGAACCCGTATGGACAGCGGCTGGGCGATATGTTGGCAGGCACCTTTGTAGTGAAAGAGCGCCGAACCGCCTTGCCCACGCTGAACACTCTGAGCCAGCTCAACACGCAACCCCACCCCCTTGAGAACCTCTTGCCTCTTGTGCTAGAGGTCAGTCCGAACGAATATCGGGCGCTCCGAGCCTTTTTGGATCGGCGCGACCTATTGCTTCCCGAATTCCGAACGCTACGCGCTCAGGAGCTATACCACCACTTCGCGGAGAAGTTGGGGCTAAACCTACCGCCCGAGATCCCTAAAGAGGGGATTTTAGAGGCGATTGCCGCGCGCTACGCGCGCGAGCGACTCGAATAAGCCCATGCACCTCCTGTTAGCGCCCACCGCCTATAAAGGCACACTGTCCCCCCGCGAAGCCGTCTTCGCTATGGCGGAGGGGATTGCTGCAGCGATGCCCCAAGCCGTGTTGGACCTCTGCCCGATGGCAGACGGAGGAACAGGCTGGCTGGATGTATGGGCATTCCATCGGAAGGAGCAGGCAGAACGCTACCCCATACCAACAGTAGACGCATTGGGACGCCCCCTCATGGCAGAGTGGCTCTTGGTAAAGCCCCATACCGCCATCGTCGAATCCGCACAAGCATGCGGGATCCATCACCTGATGGCGCACGAACTGGCACCGATGGATGCTACCAGTGTTGGGGTTGGTCACCTCTTGCGCGCTGTCGCCGCACACCCCCAGGTACGCGAAATCTGGCTGGGGCTGGGGGGTACTGCCAGCACCGACGGAGGCATCGGTGCCTTACAAGCGTTGGGATATCAAATCCTCGATACCCGTGGGCAACCCGTACCCCCAAATGGGAACGGTTTGGCGCAGGTCGCCCATATTCACCCGCCCAGCCCTAATCCCCTACAGGGCAAGACGCTCATCGTCTGTGCCGATGTCGAAAACCCCATGACGGGACCCGAAGGCTCGGCGCGTGTCTACGCCCCACAGAAGGGCGCCGATGCCCACCAAGTATCGGTGCTGGAAACAGGGCTGGCGCGTTGGGCAAAGCTTTTAGAACAGACTTTCGACATAGAGGTGGCGACACTGCACGGGTCAGGCGCCGCAGGAGGGATGGCAGGGGGCTTAAGCGCATGCCTCAACGCTCCAATCGTGTCGGGGATCGGCTGGCTTATGCACCATATCGGCTGGAGCGAACGGCTCGCAAAAGCCGACTACCTCTTCACAGGAGAAGGACAAGCCGATGCCCAAACCCTCATGGGTAAAGGAGTCGGCGTGGTGGTACAATCCGCCGTTGCGCTTGGCAAGCCCGTGTTCCTGATAGCGGGACGGACGGGAGCGGGCATCGAGGCTCTCCACCACCTACCCGCCATGACGGTAGCCACCCTATTGACAGAA
Organism: Armatimonadota bacterium; assembly: GCA_040289385.1. Lineage (GTDB taxonomy): Bacteria > Armatimonadota > Fimbriimonadia > Fimbriimonadales > GBS-DC > LDYB01. Next base: position 827 of record PSLB01000193.1, on the reverse strand, counting down.
GCATCCGGCACCTCAACACCCACTACCGCCCTACGCTCCCTCTGTGAAACCATCGCTCGCAGGCTGGCTCCTTCGCAATCATAGCTCCAAGCAACACCGGCATCCGGCAGGAATTTCCTCGCCCCTCACGAATCTCCCCCACACAGACGGAGACACCCGATGCCAACAACGACTTAGGAAATGGGTTATCCTGCTGATGGTAGAGTTTATCATAGCTGTACCACTACTTCGTTTTGCTTGTGGAATAGATTTGCTGCGTCCTTTGACTTGGGCTTATACCTTCTGCCACTATCAGCTACGGCTCCAGAGCGAGCTAAGATGAACGATCCGCATCTCGGAGTACAGTAAATAAACCTGATGTTTATCTTGTATGGGGTAAACCAGAAAGATTAATCCAGAAAGATTAAGAACAAAAATTGTTGTTTTTGCTGTAAACAAATTAGTATGTTATATTAATTTCGTGAGATCTGCCTTTCTGTTTAGCAAGTCAAGTGATTTTGATCTTGTATTGGTGATAGAAGACGATCCGTCTCAGATTACAGAGCAGATCTCTCGATACCACCTATCAGGAATAGTCTTTGCAGACCCGAAGGGTTCCCTCAGGTGTGCGTGGAACGCTTTTTGGGTGCCACGGTTGTATTTAGAGAAAGTGGGGGAGCACGAGGGGAGTGTAATCCCCCTCAATTCATTGAGGGGATACACGAACCCCCTCGCGCATGGGGGATCATCATGCAGGTATCTCCCGTTAACCCGTACCTTGAAGGGGAGTAGTGGCCGTGTGGCGCGGCCTGTGGGCGTGTCATTCCGTCTGGGGTGGAACGGCGTAG